>JBBSEC010000007.1:0-64195 GCA_038240075.1 Acidimicrobiia bacterium | reverse complement strand
TCGACGCCGTCGATGTCGGCCTCGTCGACTCCCGCCCGGGCTCGGCCCTCGAGCACGAGGGTCACGGGCGGGTCGAGCCTCCCCGCGGTCACCGTTGCCCGCACCCGGTCCGTGAAGCTTCGTGCCGCGCCGGGCCGATCGCGCCACCAACCGTTTGGCCGCGACCCGATCACGTTGGCGGCGTCGATCACCAGCATCCGAGCAGCCAGGTCTTACCGCTTGGCGTTGTCGCGCAACACGCGCCGCAGGATCTTGCCGGAGGCCGACTTGGGGATCGCGTCGACGAACGTGAGCTTCCGGACGTGCTTGTAGCTCGCGACGTGCTGTGCGACGAAGCCTTGGATGTCGGCCGCCGTGGCGTCCTGTCCCGGCTTGAGCACGACGTACGCCGCGGGGATCTCGCCCGCCTCCTCGTCCGGGAGCCCGATCACTGCGGCGTCCGCGATCTGGGGGTGCGTGAGCAGCAGCGCCTCGAGCTCGGCCGGCGCGACCTGGAAGCCCTTGTACTTGATGAGCTCCTTGAGCCGGTCGACGATGAACAGGTGCCCGTCGGCGTCGATGTGGCCGACGTCGCCGGTGTGCAGCCAACCGTCGTCGTCGATCGTGTTCCTCGTCGCGGTCTCGTTGTTCCAGTAGCCCTTCATCACCTGCGGGCCGCGCACCCACACCTCGCCGTCTTCGTCGACACCGAGCCGCGACTCCGTCAGCGGGTCGACGATGTCGACCTCGGTGTTCGGGACGGTCACGCCGACCGACCCGGGCTTGAACATGCCCGGCGGGGTGGAGTGGCTCACCGGTGACAGCTCGGTCATTCCGTAGCCCTGCGCGACCTCGCACCCGAGTCGTTCGCCGCACTCGATCGCGAGCTCGGCCGACAACGGCGCCGCGCCGGAGAAGATCAACCGAAGCGCCGAAAGGTCGTAGTTGTCGACGACCGGATGCTTCGCCAGCGCGACGACCATCGGCGGCGCCACGAACGCGCGCGTGAGGTGATGCTCCTGATGCAACGACAGGAACTGCTCGAGATCGAAGCGCGGCATCGTGACGATGGTCGCGCCGGCGCGCAAGCCTGTATTCATGAGCACCTGCATGCCGTAGATGTGGAAGAACGGCAGTACCGCGACGAACGCGTCGTCCTCTTGCAGCGCAATCGTGCCGAGGGTCTGCTCGATGTTCGAGACCAGGTTGCGGTGCGTGAGCATGACGCCCTTCGCCAGGCCCGTGGTTCCCGACGAGTACGGCAGCACGACGACGTCGTCGAGATCGACCGGTACCTGTTCCGCGAGCGGCACCGCGCCCCGCACCGATGCCATCGACGCGTAGCCGTCGGCTTCGCCGATGACGTACACCTCCTCGACTGCGGAGTCTGCGATCGCCGCGGCGGCCGTCGCGAGGAACGCCGGAATCGTCACGAGGCGCGTCGCGCCCGAGTCGACGAGCTGGTGGTGCACTTCGCCCGCGGTATACGTCGGGTTGACCGTGGTGAGCACGCCACCCGCCAGCGCAACGGCGTGGAAAATGACGCCGTACTCGGGACAGTTGGGCGCCATCACCGCGACGACTTCACCCTTCGCGAGCCCACGCTCCAACCAACCGCCCGCCTGCAGGCGGGCGGCGGCTTCGAACTCGCCGTACGTCATGGTCAGGCCGGTGGCGCTGTCGATGAATGCGGCCTTGTCGGGCAACTGACCGGCGCGTTCGAAGATGTACAGCGTCAACGGCACGGCCCGAACGTTCACCGGGGGCAGCGGGCTGGTGAAGGTCATCGAGGACTCAACACGCAGAACTCGTTGCCGTCGGGATCGGCCATGACGACCCAACTGACATCGCCTTGGCCGATGTCGATTCGAGTCGCGCCGAGCGCGACGAGGCGTTCGACCTCCGTGTGCTGATCGACGTCGGCGGGCGGAGCGATATCGAGGTGAAGCCGGTTCTTCCCGAGCTTCGGCATCCGCGGCCCACCACCCCAGGTGATCATCGGACCGGTTTCGTCGGGCGAGCGGATCGCGGTCTCGTCGTCCTGATCCCAGACCAACGGCCACCCGAGCGCCTCGCTCCAGAAGTACCCGACCTCTCGCGAGCCGTCGCACGTGATCGATCCGAACCGCCCGCAGTCCGCGAGGAAGTTGTTGGTCGGCTCGATGATGCAGAGCTCGTTGCCTTCGGGATCGGCGAGCACGACGTGAGCGTCGTCGGGGCCCTGACCGATGTCGATGTGGCGGCCGCCGACCTCGAGCAGCCTCGCAACCGTTTCCTTCTGGTCGTCGAGCGACGTCGTGGTCAGATCGAGGTGCAGTCGGTTCGCGCCGGCCTTCGGCTCCGGAACCGGCTCGAACAGGATCCCGAACCGCGTGTCGTCGGCGGGCACGAGACCGATCTCGTCATCGGCCTCGTCGATCTCCCAGTGCAGCGCCGCGGCCCAGAAGCGCGCGAGGAGCACGGGATCGTTCGCATCGATGACGAGCGAGACGAGGCGCGAGGCCTTCCCGCCCTGCATCGACCGAGGGGTCCCCACGATTCCTGGCACGGTCACAGGCTGTCACAGCCGCGCCCGGAGCGCGATCGAAACGGCAACGGTCGGCGGATCGTTCACGGTCGGATGCGCGATCGCGTGGCAGGCTGAGCCGATGGGCGACGACCACAAGATCGTGATCATCGGGGCCGGGCCGGCCGGGCTCACGGCTGCCTACGTCCTGAACAAGCGGGGCGTGCCCAGCACGGTGCTTGAATCCGACACCGTGGTCGGCGGGATCAGCCGCACCGCAACGGCCGACGGCTGGCGGTTCGACATCGGTGGACACCGCTTCTTCACGAAGGTGCAGCAGGTCGAGGACCTCTGGTTCGAGATCCTCGGAGCCGACAACTTCCTGAAGCGCCCCCGGCTCAGCCGCATCTACTACCGGGGCAAGTTCTACGACTATCCGATCTCGGCGATGAACGCGTTGAAGAACCTCGGCCCGGTCGAAGCCGTGCGCTGCGCGCTCTCCTACGTCTGGGCGCGGATCCATCCGCCGAAGGACAAGTCGACGCTCGAGGGCTTTGTCGTCTCGCGCTTCGGGTGGCGCCTGTACGGCCACTTCTTCAAGACCCAGAGCGAGAAGGTCTGGGGTGTCCCGTGCACGGAGATCCAGGCCGACTGGGGAGCGCAGCGCATCAAGAACCTCTCCCTCTTCCGCGCGGTGTGGGAGGCGCTCAAGCCCAAGTGGGTGCGCTCCAAGGCGTCGAAGTCGAAGCAGGTCACGAGCCTGATCGAAGAGTTCAACTACCCGAAGTTCGGGCCCGGGATGATGTGGGAGCGCTGCGCCGAGCTCGTCACCGCGCAGGGCACCAAGATCACGTTCGACGCGAACGTGACGAAGCTCGAGCACCGCGACGGCAAAGCGTTCGCGGTGACCGCCGCGACGGGCGGTGCATCAACCCGCCACGAGTGCACCGACGTGATCTCGTCGATGCCCATCGGCGCGCTCCTGCGCGCGATGGACCCTCCGCCGCCCGACGACGTCATCGCCGCGGCCGACGCGCTCCGCTACCGCGACTTCATCACCGTCGCCCTCGTCGTGCCCGAGTCCGCAGGGTTCCCCGACAACTGGATCTATATCAACGACAAGTCGGTCGAAGTCGGCCGCATCCAGAACTTCGGCCGGTGGTCGCCCTACATGGTCAAGGACGGTCGCACGTGCCTCGGCCTCGAGTTCTTCGTGTGGGAAGGCGACCACATGTGGACGAAGGACGACGCCGACCTGATCGAGCAGGGCAAGCGCGAGCTGCAGGAGATCGGGCTGCTCGACAACCCTGCGGTCGTCGAGGGCGGGTTCGTCGTCCGGATGCCGAAGGCGTATCCCATGTACGACGCCGAGTACAAGGACAACGTCGAGCGTCTGGCGCGCTGGATCGCGGAGCACACGCCCAACGTGTATCCGGTCGGTCGCAACGGCATGCACCGCTACAACAACCAGGACCACTCGATGCTCACCGCGATGCTCTCGGTCGAGAACATCTTCGGTGCCCACCACGACGTGTGGAACGTGAACGTCGAGGAGGAGTACCACGAGGAGAAGGTCGCGGCGCCTCCGCACCCGAACCAGTGAGCCGCTGAACGACCGGCGTTCTCAGCAGGCGCTGGATGTCTCGCTCGATGAACCGCTGAGGCAGGCGTTGATCGCGTTCAGCTCCGACTGGAGCTGTTCGGCCTGGCTCTGCGGTGACGCCGACGGCGAGATGCCGAGCTGCTGCTCGAGCTGGGAGAGATCAGCCGACGATCCGTCGGACCTGCTCGATCCTTGCGCGATCGCCGCCGCCTGAGAGACCTGGTTCGCGAGGTTCTGAAGCCCCGACAGCGAGAGCCCGGAGAGGCCGGACAACCCGGACAACCCGGACGGTGCCGCCGCGGGTGCGTCGGTGCCGGCGTCGGTGTTCGCGTTCGGATTCGGGGCGCGGTGCGCGCCCGTGAGCTCGCCGACCGAGAACGCGCCCGACGCGACGAGCGCGATCGCGGCAACGGTCAGCAGGAGCCGCCCCGATCCCGAGCCTCGCGCGCTGCGCTCCCTTCCAGCCACGCTGAGAAGTATAGGAACGCGGTGGACGGCCTCCGAACGGCTCTGAAGCGGCGGTGTCACAATGCGGCCGTGGCGCCGAGCGATGCACCGAAGGTGTACCTGGCCGGGCCGCTGGGCTTCACCGCGGCCGGCCGGGCGTTCCACGCCTCCGAGGTGGTGCGGCGGGTTCGGGAAGCCGGGTTCGTGCCGCTCGACCCGTGGGCCGTGCCGCCGAAGCTGGCGGAAGCGTTCACGCTCCCGACCGACGACCCGAGTCGACCCGCGGCGCTGCGCCGCTCGAACCGCGCCGCGGGCAAGCGCAACGCGGCGCTGATCGCCGCCGCCGACGCGGTGCTCGCGATCCTCGACGGTACCGACGTCGACAGCGGAACGGCCGCGGAGATCGGCTACGCCGCCGCCCTCGACACGCCGGTCGTGGGGCTCCGCATGGACACGCGCGCCACGGGCGACAACGAAGCGACGATCGTCAACCTGCAGGTCGAGTGGTTCATCCGCGCGAGCGGGGGACACGTGCTCGACACCGACCTCGACGACGCGATCAAGGTCCTGACGAAGGTGTTACGACGCGCGACGCGCTGAACATCCGAAGACTCCGAACAGTCTGACGCACGCCGCGTCGCGGGTCAGGCGAGGGGCGGTTGCGCGCGATCGTTGGCGCGCCGGAGCCGTTCGGCCATGGCCGTCATCACGAGCAACGCGAACGTCGGGTGCTCCTGCACGAGGAACATGAACTCCCGCCTTCCGACACGCGCGAGGCGAGACGGTGTCGCGGCGATCGCCGACGCGCTGCGTGGGGCGGTGTCGATCAGCGCGAGCTCTCCGATCATGCCGCCGGCTTCGATGGTCTCCACGACGCGATCGCCGTGGACGACCTCGACCGCCCCCTCGAGCACCACGAACATCGTGTCGTCGCCGGAGTCGCCCTCGCGGAACAGGGCGGCGCCGGATGCCAGCTCGATGACGTCCTTCGAGTGCTTGAACAGGTTGATGGGAGTCACGGGGGTGAAGTCTGCGCCGCTCGGCGGCGCGGCCACCTCCGGCCACCCGAGAATTCACTTCGAAGTCACCCGTTGGTCGCGCTCAGGAGAGCGCGGCGCCGAGGTCGACGTACTCGCGGAACCGGGTGATCTTCCCGTTGCGCACCGTAAAGGCGTGCGCAGCGCCGTACGACGCTTGCGTGCCGGTATTGCGGGTGCCGTCCGCGCCCAGGATCGCAAGCACCAGCTCGCCGCCGACCTCGCCGACCGCTTCGACATCGAGCGGCAAGGCCGTCCAATTGGCGCCGATCGCCTTGAAGAAGCCACCGACCTCGGTCTTGCCGTGGAACTCGCCGCCGTGCGGCAGTGTGCGCGGCGAGGACCATTCGACATCGTCGCTGACCAGATCGAGCACCGCGGCGATGTCACCCCGCCCGAATGCTGCGTAGGCGTCGTGCACGACCGTTTCGTTGGTTCCCATGTGAGTCTCCTGTCGGGTTCGTTGGGTAGTTGCGGTTAGTTGGAGAGGGCTTCGGTGACGGGAAGGGGTGCCGCGACGGCCGCGCCCCGTGCCGACATTGCGAGCGCGGCGCCTGCGAGCAGCGCGAGTGCGGTTCCCGGCGCGATGAAGAGCCACGGGATCGGGCGCAGCGGGATGCGATCGGCGTTGGCGAACGTCGACGACATCGCGACCTGGCTGTCGCTCAACGCGTGCGACTTCGCCGACGTCGCGCCCTCCCACTCCGCCGTGAACCGCGCGAGGGTCGGGAAGGTCGTTGCGAATCGGCCCGGACCCATCTCCTGCTCGAGCGCGGGCGCGAGCTTCGTGGTCACGTCGTGGGCCATGCCGTCGAAGAGCTTCGTCGCACCGACGGCCTTCTGGCCCGTCGCGGGCGCGAGCCCGACGCGGCCGATCTTCGTGACGCGCACCGCCGCGTCGACCTTGCCCGGAATGCCGACGGCGAGCGGCGCCACGACGACACCGAGCCCGACGACCAGGAGCGCGAGCGAGGCAAACGTGCCCGGTTTTGCGAGCGCGAACGCGCCGACGGCAACCAGCAAAGCGCCAATGCCGAGGAACAGCCACGGCGCGCTCGAGAGCGGGAGCCACGACACCGGGATGTCGGACGCGCGCGCGTAGTCGGCGCGCTCGTCCTGCATCTGCACGATCACCGGCCCGACCAACGAGACCACTCCGGGCGCCTGCGCGTCGAACTGCGCGATGCCCGGCATCTCGCGCGCCTTGTACGCGGCAAAGGCCTGGTCGTCCATTCCGAGCGCGGACTGCAACCGGGGCTCGGCCGCAGTATCGAGCTGCCCGCCCGCGGCCTTCACGAGGTTGAAGCCACGACTGAGATCGGCGAGGCCGTCGGTCGACATCAACGGCTTGTAGTGGTTCGAGATCGTTCGGGCATCCGCCGAACGGCTGAACAGATGCTCGGTGAACGTGAACGCGATCAACGTGATGCCGATCAACACCGCCAGCACGGCAGCAACGCGGCGCATCAGATCCCCCCTTGAATCGGACAGTGCGTTCGGTCGCATCCGCATGCGCCCGACGATCAGTCGCTATTCGCCGGGCGGCGGTGCGCGGATCAACTCTGGAGCCGACCGTCTTGGATCGAGCTCCGCCTTGTGTTAGCGTCCGCTTACGCTTATGGGGAGGCCGAAGATGACGACGGAGATGCTCGAGCGCGCGTTCGCCAGTAGCCGATCGGTGCTCGTCAACGTGACACCGGACCAGCTCGCGCTCACGACGCCGTGCGCGTCGTGGGACGTGCGCGCGCTCATCAATCACATGGTGGGCGGACCGTTCTACTTCGCCGCCTCCGTGAACGACGGCGTGCATCCCGAGCGGGGGGCGTCCGACTACGCGACCGGCGACATCGTCGCGAGCTACGACGACGGCACCGTGCAGGCCGTGGCGGCGTTCGCGGCTCCGGGTGCCTTCGAGCGCATGGTCACGCTGCCGTTCGGGACGCTGCCGGTGTCGGTGTTCATCAACATCGCGGCGACCGACGCGTTCAGTCACGGTTGGGACCTCGCACGCGCGACGGGACAGTCGAGCGACCTCGATGGGGATCTCGCGACGCAGTTGCTGGAGCGAGCGCGTGCGCTGCTCCCGGACACGTTGCGCGGTCCTGACGGCAAGGCCGCGTTCGGTCCTGTGGCCGACGCGCCCGCGACCGCGCATCCCGCCGACGCGCTCGCGGCCTTCCTCGGCCGGACGGTCTGAAACCTCTTCTCACTCTTCTTCCCGCAAGGAGCACTTCATGGCCGACCTCATGCCGATGATCCATGCCGAACGCGGTTCGCTCGCGGAGTTCCTCGGTACGCTGACGCCCGAGCAGTGGGCCGCACCGACCTGGTGCGACAAGTGGAACGTGCAGCAGGTGACGGGCCATCTCGTCGCCGCCGCGAACATCACCGCGCCCCACTTCTTCTCCGGCATCGCCAAGACGGGCTTCAGCTTCGATGCGTTCGTCGACAAGGACCTGCGCGCGTTCGCCGCGGGCACTCCGGCCGAGGTCGAGCAACGCTTCGCCGGCATCATCACGAGCACGCGCACCCCACCGGGGCCGAAGTACGTGGCACTGGGTGAGGTGATGGTGCACGGCGAAGACATCCGCCGTTCGCTCGGGGCCAAGGGCGAACACCCGGCCGAGCACCTGACCACGCTCGCCGAGCTCTACAAGAAGACGGGCGCGCCGCTACGCGCGAAGAAGCGCATTGCCGGGCTGAAGCTCACCGCGACCGACGTCGACTGGTCGACCGGTGAGGGGCCCGAGGTCTCGGGACCCGCGATGGCGTTGATCCTCGCGATGGTGGGACGCGAGAAGGCGCTCGACGAGTGCACGGGACCGGGCGTCGAGACGTTGCGGGCGCGCGCGTCGGCGTAACTGCTCGCCGGTCTACGGCCGGCAGAGGATCTCGCCGTGGAGCACGGCGAACCATCCGTCGGGGTCGTCGGCCCACCGTCGCCACTCGGCTGCGATCTCGTCGAGCTCGGCGCGCGTCGCGAGTTCGCGTTCCACGATCTGTTCGCCGAGCGACGACACCGTCACGCGGTCGGCCCAGAGTCCGCCCCACCACGCGCGATCCGTGGGCGTCGCGAAGCACCACACCGATGCCGACGGTGTGACTTCGGAGAAGCCGGCTTCGTGGGCCCACGCCAGCAGGAAGCGGCCCGCGTCGGGCTCGCCCCGGTTGCCGCGCGCGATCGCCCGGTACAACGCGAGCCAGCGCGTGAGCCCCGCGTTGTGCGGGTACCAGGTGAACGCCTCGTAGTCGCCGTCGCGCACTGCGACGACGCCGCCGGCGCGACAGACCCTGCGCATCTGCCGGAGCGCGCCGACCGGGTCGCCGAGGTGTTGCAGCACTTGATGCGCGTGCACGACATCGAAGGAGCCGTCGGCAAACGGCAGCTCGTACACGTCGGCGACTTCGAACTCGACACCCGTCACACCCTGCTCGGTCGCCGCGGTTTGCGCGGCATCGACGACCGAGGCCGCGGCGTCGACCCCGACGACCCGGCCCGGGCGCACGCGGCTCGCGAGATCGATGGTGATGTTGCCCGGCCCGCAGCCGACGTCGAGCAGGTCGAGGCCCGGTCGCAGCGCGCCGAGCAGGTACGCCGCCGAGTTCTCTGCGGTGCGCCAACGATGCGACCGCAGCACGCTCTCGTGATGCCCGTGTGTGTACTGAGTGGTGGGCTCGTTCACCGGAACTCCCCGCGTGAGTGGTCGGACGGTGCTCGATAGGGTCGCGGTGATGGGTCAGAGGATCGAACGGATCTTCGCGTACGTGCGGACGCCGGCGACGGCGAATTGTCCCGGGCCGCGGAAACGGAAGGGCTGAGTCGATGCCCATCGGCCACCTCGGTCTCAACGTCCGCGACCTCGAGGTCGCGCGCGCGTATTACGACCGGCTCATGCCCGCGCTCGACTTCGAGTCGTTCCTCTCGGAGGCCGACCAGTTCGCGTACCGGCCGGCGGGAGGCCGGCCGGGCACGTACGTGTTCGTCTACCCGGCGCTCGAGGGCGGCGGGTACGCGCGCGACCGGGCCGGCCTGCAGCACCTCGCCTTCATGCTGCGCACCCGGTCGGCCGTCGACGCGATCCACGCGTTGGTGCGTGAGCTCGGCTCGACCGTGGTCCACGCGCCGCGCACCTTCCCCGAGTACCCGCAGCCCTACTACGCGACCTTCTGGCTCGACCCCGACGGGTTCATGCTGGAGGCCGTCTGCCACCACGACCGTCCCTGAACCAACCGCCTCCGACCAGGGCCGCGGCGCAACTGATCGATCCAGGCGACGTTCCGCGTCACCCAACTCGATCAGTTCGAATCGAAGTGGTTCGATCATCGAACTGTTCGGTATCCTCACGGTCTGATGGATGAGCTCCGCGAAGCGAGCCGGACGATGGCCATGCTCGGGCGGGCGCTCGAGCGGTCGTGCGCCGACCTGACCCTGGCCCAGTACCGGATCCTGGCCATGGTGGCGTCGGGTGACGCCCGGGCGTCGAAGCTCGCCGAGCGGTTGGCGGTGCGCAAGCCAACCGTGACCGCGGTGGTCGACGGCCTCGTCGACCGCGGGTACCTCCTGCGGGAGGCGGTTCCCGGCGACCGGCGCTCGGCGAGCATCGTTGTCACCCCGGAAGGCCGGGACCGCTTGAAGACGGCCGAGGACGCGATGAGCGCCCGGCTCGAGCAGCTGCTGGGTGCCGTCTCCGACCGCGACGCGTTCGTGCGCGGGTTGGCCGAGATCGAGGCGGCAATGCGTTCGGAGCTGCAGGCCCGGCTCGATGCGACGTTGGCGGCGCGTCGATGAGCGAGACGCCCGCAAAGACGCAAGGGTGGATCCGCCGCCTGGTCGGCTACATGGCGCCGCACAAGAAGAACGCGTACATCGCGTTCGGCGTTGCGATCGGCGGCCAGCTGATCCAGTCGCTGCTGCCCGTGGTGCAGAAGGTCGTCGTCGACGACGTGATCACCCGTCATCACAACGCGCAGGGTCAGCTGATCCCGGGCAAGCCCCTCGCGCCGTGGCTCACCTTGATGATCGTGATGGGTGTGCTCACGTTTGTGTGTGCGTACTTCCGTCGCTTCCGGGGTGGCCGTATCGCGCTCGACGTGCAGCACGACCTGCGCACCGCGATCTTCGCCCAGCTCCAACGGCTCGACTTCGCACGCCACGACGAGCTCGCGACGGGCCAGCTCGTGAGTCGCGCGTCGTCCGACGTCGCGTTGATCCAGGGTTTCCTGCAGTTCATGCCGATCGGCGTGGCCAACATCTTGCTGTTCGTGGTGTCGCTCGGCGCGATGTTCTGGCTCTCGCCGCTGCTCTCGTTGGTGATGCTCGCCGTCGGCCCGGCGCTGCTGTTCACCGCGATGAAGCTCCGGACGTCGGTGTTCCCGGCGAGCTGGGACGCGCAGCAGAAGGCCGGCGACGTCGCCAACGTGGTCGAGGAAGACGTCACCGGCGTGCGCGTGGTGAAGGGTTTCGGCCAGGAGTCCCGCGAGCTCGACCGTTTGACCGACCGCTCGCGCTCGATGTTCGCCTCGCGTGTCCGCCTGGTGAACATCACCGCGCGCTTACAGCCCGCGATGCAGGCGATTCCGGCGTTCGGTCAGGTCGCGGTACTCGCGCTCGGGGGGTGGCTCGTGCTGCACGGTCGCATCACCCTCGGCACGTTCCTCGCGTTCTCCACGTACATGCTTCTGATCACACCGCCGATCCGCCAGCTGGCGGCGATCCTCACCGTCGGCCAGCTCGCGCGCGCCGGCGCCGAACGCATCTACGACCTCCTCGACTCCACCCCGATGGTGCAGGACGCGCCCCACGCGACCGACCTTCAGGTTCCGCACGGAGCCGTGCGCTTCGAACACGTGACGTTCGGCTACACGAAGGCCGATCCCGTGCTGCGCGACTTCGATCTCACCGTGGCGCCCGGTGAGACAGTCGCGCTCGTCGGGAGCTCCGGGTCGGGGAAGTCGACGGTCGCGCTGATGCTGCCGCGCTTCTACGACGTGCACTCGGGCCGCATCACCATCGACGACACCGACGTACGCGACGTGCACCTCGATTCGCTGCGCCACAACATCGGCGTGGTGTTCGAGGACTCGTTCCTGTTCTCGGATTCGATCACGGCCAACATCGGGTTCGGGCGCCCCGACGCGACGAAGGACGAGATCGAGGCCGCGGCCCGCGCGGCCGAAGCGCACGAGTTCATCCTGCACCTCCCCAACGGGTACGAGACGGTGGTCGGCGAACAGGGCCTCACGCTGTCGGGTGGCCAGCGGCAGAGGGTCGCACTCGCGCGGGCCTTGTTGTCGGACCCGAAGATCCTGCTGCTCGACGACGCGACCTCGTCGATCGACTCCCGCGTCGAGGAAGAGATCCACGCGACGTTGCGCCGCATCGCGAGCACGCGCACGACGATCTTGGTCGCACACCGGAGGTCGTCGCTCTCACTCGCCGACCGCATCGTGGTGATGGACGAGGGCGCGGTGCTCGACGCGGGCACGCACGACGAGCTCTGGCAGCGGTGTCACCTCTACCGGATGCTGCTGTCGGGGCCGGGCGGCGACGCCGAAGGTCTCGAACCCACGGTGGTTGCCGTCGACGATCAGCAGGTCGACGGGATCACGCCGTCGGCGTGGCGGGGGCTCGCCGACGAAGAGATCCGCGACGCGCAGATCGCCGAGCGCGTCCGAACCGCGAGCCCGAGTGCCGCGGTCCGTGTCGCCGGCGGCGGTGGCGCGACGGGCGGCGGTGCCAATTGGGGTGGCGCGCTCGCCCCGACGCCCGAGCTGCTCGCCCGGGTCGACGCGCTCGGACCGGCAACCGCGGATCCGGACGTCGACGCCGCGTTCGAGAGCCGGGAGTCACCCGACTTCAAGTTCCTCCACTTCATCCGCCGTTATCGGGGCTGGTTGACGATCGGGCTCGTGCTCGTCGCCGCCGACGCGATCTGCACGCTCCTCGGGCCGGTTCTGGTGCGGTACGGCATCGAAGGCAAGGGCAACCACATTGTCGCGAGCCAGCTCTGGGCCGCGACCGGAGTGTTCTTCGCGGTCACGCTCGTCGACTGGTGGCTGATGTGGTCGGAGACGCGCGTGATGGGCCGCGTCTCCGAACGGATGCTGCACGCGCTGCGCATCAAGGTGTTCGCGCAACTCCAACGGCTCGGGGTCGACTACTACGAACACGAGATGGCGGGCCGGATCATGACCCGCATGACCACCGACATCGACGCGCTCTCGCAGCTGCTGCAGAACGGCTTGGTGAACGCGCTCGTGAACCTGGTCACGTTCGTCGGCGTGGGAGTCGGTCTCGCGTTCGTCAACCCGAAGCTCGCGCTCGTGACCGCAACGATCGTTCCGCCGCTCGTGGTCGCGACGGTCTGGTTCCGCTCCGCGTCGACGCGTGCGTACGAGGCCGCCCGCGAGCGCATCGCGGCCGTGAACGCGAACCTGCAAGAGGGGATCTCGGGAGTGCGGGTCTCGCAGGCGTTCGTGCGCGAAGGCAAGAACCAGGAGGTGTTCACGGAGATCGCCTCCGACTATCGCGACGCGCGCGTGCACGCGCAACGCCTCGTTGCGATCTACTTCCCGTTCGTCGACTTCCTCTCCGACATCGCGACCTGCGTCGTGCTCGGCGCGGGCAGCGTGCTCGTGGCCCACGGTTCGCTTTCGGTCCCCGACCTGATCCTGTTCGTGCTGTTCTTGAACCTCTTCTTCGCGCCGATCCAGCAGCTGTCGCAGGTGTTCGATTCGTACCAGCAGGCGCGTGTCGCGATCTCGCGCATCGGCGAGCTGCTCGCGACGCCGACGACGGTGCCCGTGCCGGCCGACCCGATCGTTCCGGGCCGCCTCACCGGCGAGGTCGTGCTCGACAACGTGCACTTCAAGTACTCGAGCGCGATCGAGGAGGCGTTGCGCGGTGTCGATCTGCGGATCGCTCCCGGCGAGACGGTTGCGCTCGTCGGCGAGACCGGCGCCGGCAAGAGCACGGTGATGAAGCTGGTCGCGCGCTTCTACGACCCGACTGAGGGTCGCGTGCTCGTTGACGACGTCGCCATCGACGAGTACGACCCGGTCGCGTTCCATCAGCAGCTCGGTGTCGTGCCGCAGGAGGCGTTCCTGTTCTCGGGCACGATCCGCGACAACATCGCGTACGGCCGGGAAGGCGCCTCCGACGCCGCGGTCGAGGCCGCGGCGCGCGAAGTCGGCGCGCACGACTTCATCGCCTCGCTCCCCGGTGGCTACCTGCAGTGGGTGAGCGAACGGGGCCGCTCGTTGTCGTCCGGGCAGCGCCAGCTCATCGCCCTCGCGCGCGCACACCTCGTCGACCCCGCGATCCTCCTGCTCGACGAGGCGACTTCCAATCTCGACCTGCAGACCGAAGCGAAGGTGCAGGCCGCGAGGGGTGTCGCCGCGCACGGACGCACGACGATTTTGATCGCGCACCGGCTGCAGACCGCGAAGCTCGCCGACCGGATCATCGTGGTCGACGAGGGACGGGTGGTGGAGTCGGGGAGCCACGACGAGTTGCTCCTCGACGACTCGTTCTACCGGCGGATGTGGGCCGCGGCCGAGGGCGAGACGGTGACCACCGCCGAGGCGCCCGCATAGGCATCCGGACATGCATCCGGACATGCGTGAACGGGTAGCGTCGGCGGCCATGCCCGAGATGCCCCGTGACGAGCCCGGTCGGGTGTGGTGGCGCGACGGTGTGCTCTACCAGATCTATCCGCGCAGCTACATGGACACGAACGCCGACGGCATCGGCGATCTGCGGGGCGTGATCGAGCGGCTCGACCACTTGCAGTGGCTCGGCATCGACGGCATCTGGCTCGACCCGATCAACGTCTCACCCGACGACGACTGGGGCTACGACGTTGCCGACTACTGCGGCGTCAACCCGCCGCTCGGCACGCTGGCCGACGCGGAAGCGTTGGTAGAAGAAGCCGCGCGCCGCAACATCCGGATCCTGCTCGACCTCGTGCCCAACCACACGAGCGATCGCCACCCGTGGTTCATCGACGCGCGTTCGTCGCGCACCGCGGCGCACCGCGATTGGTACGTATGGGCCGATCCGAAGCCCGACGGCTCGGTGCCGAACAACTGGGTCAACAACTTCCATCCCGGCCGACCGGCGTGGACCTTCGACGACGCCACCGGGCAGTACTACCTCAACCATTTCCTCGCGTCGCAGCCCGACCTCAACTGGTGGAACGACGACGTGCGCGACGAGTTCGACCGGATCCTGCGCTTCTGGTTCGACCGTGGCGTGGCGGGCTTCCGCATCGACGTTTGCCACATGATCGTGAAGGACAAGCTGCTGCGCGACAACCCGCCGGCGACCGCCGACGACCACTGGTACGTGCGCATGCAGGGGCAACGGCAGGTGTACAACGCGGGCCGTCCCGAGGTGCACGACGTGCTGCGGCGGTGGCGCGCGATCGCGGATTCGTACGACCCGCACCGCATCCTCGTCGGTGAGACCTACGTGCTCGAGCCCGAGCTGTTCGCGTCGTTCTACGGCCACGGCGACGAGTTGAATCTCGCGTTCAACTTCATGCTCCTGCACTCGGAGCTCTCGGCGAGTGCGCTCCGACAGGCCGTCGAGTCGGCGGAACGCCTGCTGCCCGACGACTGCTGGCCGGTGTGGACGGGCGGCAACCACGACACCAACCGCTTTCCCACGCGGTGGGCCGGCAACGATCCGCAGCGGGCACGCACGGCGCTGTTCATGCTGCTCGCGCTGCGAGGGACCCCGTTCCTCTACTACGGCGACGAGATCGGCATGGTCGACACCGACGTCCCGGCCGACCGCGTGCTCGATCCGGTCGGGCTCATTCACGGTCGGCGCATCGGGCGCGACCCGGAGCGCACGCCGATGCCGTGGACGGGGGAGCCGGGAGCCGGCTTCACGGAGCCGGGAGTGGAGCCGTGGCTGCCGTTCGGCGACATCGCGTCGGGCAACGTCGCGGACCAACGCCACGACCCGATCGCGACGCTCGCGCTCACCCGCGACCTGATCTCGCTGCGCGACGCGATCCCCGACCTTGCGCGCGGCCACTACCGCACCGACCCGCGTTCCGATGATTCACGATGGATCTTCCGGCGCGGCGAGCGCACGTTCGTCGCGCTCAACATGTCGGATCGGGAAACGACGCTCGCCTCGGTGAACGGTCTCGTTCGCATCGGGACCGACCGTTCGCGCGACGGGTTGCGCGTCGACGGCGACCTCGTGCTCGGACCCTGGGAGTCCGTGCTCGTCTGGCTCGATCAGGCCGTGGGTGCGGTTCCCGACGCCAAGACCGCGGCGACCGGCAGCACGACCTCGCGGCCGTCGGCGTAGGGCGCGACGAGGTCGTCGTAGCGCTTCCGGATGTCGGCCTGCACCGCCGGGCTCTGCCGCGCGATCAGGCTGCCGGTGCGCGGCGTCGAGCGCAGCGTGGCGTCCCACCACTCGCCCGGCTCGACGCGCAGCACGCCGGCACAGGGTGCGATCGCAACGGCCTCGAACCCGGCCTCGCGCAGCAGCTGTGCGAATGCGCCCGACTCTCCGAGCGCGAACATCGGTGGACCGGTCGGAACGTCGGGCGGCGGCGCGATGCCGGCCCCCGCGACGGCCTCATGGAAGACGCCGAGGATGCGGTTCACCGCAGGTGCGTCCCAGACGGTGAACGCGCCGCGGCCCCGGCCCCGCAGCACCCGCAGCGCCTCGGCGACGCCCCGTGCCGGGTGACCGAGATGGAGCAGCACGAAGTTGCCGACGACGGCGTCGAACGCGCCGTCCGGGAGTGGCAGCGCTTCCGCGCTGGCGCGGCGGAACTCACCCGTTGGGACCCGCGCCCGCGCGATCTCGACCATCGTGTCCGCGACGTCGATGCCGGTGACGGTCGCACCGCGCGCGGCGGCCGCGGCGGCGACGAACCCCGGTCCGGTGCCGACGTCGAGCACGTCGGTTCCGTCGTGCACTCCGGCCGCGTCGAGTAGCGCGTCGATCGTCAGGGCCGTCACCGCCTCGAAGCGGTCCGCGTACGCGCCGCCGCGCTGCTCCCACATCGACCGTTCGAACGCGTTGAACTCGTCGTAGGTCTCGGTCATCGCGACGCGGTGGACATGCCGCGAGCGTGGCCGGCCGTCCATGCGAGCAGCTCCTCGACGGGCCACGAGTTGACGATCGAATCCACCGGCACCTCGCACTCCGCCGCGCGGTCGGTGCCGAACGGGTGCCATTCGAGTTGCTCGGCCGCGTGCGAGTCGGTGTCGATCGACACCTTCAGGCCCAGCTCGACCGCGCGGCGCAGGATGCGCATCGGGGGGTCGAGCCGCTCGGGCCGGCAGTTGATCTCGAGGGCCTTGTCGAACTGCAGGCATGTCTCGAGCACCGCGTCGACGTCGAACTCCGATTCCGGACGCCCGCGCCCGGTGACCAGCCGGCCGGTGCAGTGACCGAGGATGTCGCTGTCGGGATGCGCCATCGCCGCGACCATCCGACGCGTCATACCGGCCTTGTCCATCCGCAGCTTCGAGTGCACGCTCGCCACGACGACGTCGATCTCGGCCAGCAGCTCCGGCTCCTGGTCGAGCGAGCCGTCCTCGTTGATGTCGACCTCGACGCCCGAGAGGATGCGCAACGGTTGCGGACCGTCGTTCAGCTCGCGGTTGAGCTCGGCGATCACGTCGAGCTGCTCGCGCAGCCGTTCGGGCGAGAGTCCGTGCGCGATCTTGAGCCGGGGGGAATGGTCGGTGAGCGCGAAGTACTCGTGACCGAGGTCGCGCACGCGTTCGGCCATGGTGCGAATGGTGTCGCCACCGTCGGACCAGTCGGAGTGCACGTGCAGGTCACCGCGCAGCGCGGCCCGGATCGCGTTGCCGGCGTCGCTGCCCGGTTCCTCGACTTGGCCTTCGAGCTTCTCGAGGTAGGCCGGCGTCTTTCCGGCGAGGGCCTCGACGATCACCGCGGCCGTCGTGTCGCCGACGTTGGGAAGATCGCGCAGCCGACCGCGTTCTGCGAGGTGACGCAGCTCCTCGATCGGTACGTCGCGGATCGCGACGGCCGCGCGTCGGAACGCCTGCACGCGGTAGCGGGGCTCGCGTTGCCGCTCGAGCAACGACGCGATGCGGGTGAGCGCCTCGGTCGGCTCCACAGCCCGAAAAGGTACTCGCTCCCGTCGTGGCCGCCTCCGGTGGGGCGGTCGGAAGGCGGCTCGTATACTGCCCTCTCGGAGGGCTGACCGAGTGGCCGAAGGTGCTCGCCTGCTAAGCGAGTAGGGGGTGATAAACCTCCTCGAGGGTTCAAATCCCTCGCCCTCCGCCACTTCGTGCACGGTCCCCTGGAGCTTCCCCGGATGAGCGAGAACGACCCCACCGAGGCGGAGCTGCTCGAGCTCGGGGCCGCGACGCTCGGCGAGACAGGTGGGCACGCGATGCGGGCCCGCATCCGGGCCGCGTGGCCGGGCGCGGCGTTGGCGGCGCCCGCGTTCCCCGTGCAGTGCAGTCCTGGCGACAACCTCGCGATTCACGTCGCGGTCGCGGAAGCGCCCGCCGGTGCCGCGCTCGTCGTCGACGTGGGTGACCATCCGGAGCTCGGCTACTGGGGAGAAGTGCTCACGACGGCCGCGCAGGCGCGTGGGATCGCGGGGCTCGTGATCGACGGTGGTGTGCGCGACATCGCCGCGTTGCAGGCGCACCGGTTCCCCGTGTTCTCCACGATGATCGCGTTGCGCGGCGCGACGAAGAACCGCGCGGGGTCGGTCGGAGCGCCCGCGCGTGTCGGTGACATCGAAGTGCATCGCGGTGACTGGATCGTCGGCGACTCCGACGGCGTGACCGTGATCGGCGCGAGCGATCTGCCCGCGGTCGCCGACGCGGGGCGGGCGCGCGCCGCAAAGGAAGCGGGCTTCTTCGAGGCGCTGCGAACCGGGACGACGACGATGAAGCTGCTCGACCTCGACGGCTCGCCGGTGACGCGCGCGACCTGACCGGGTCGGTCAGTGCTCGGTGTAGTTCACCGGTCCCGCGTCGGGGACACCGACGGCGAAGCAGAAGCAGTGGATCGCGGCGTGATCGCTGACCGGACGCAGGCTGTGCACCGCGTCGGGCGGGATGTGCACGAGGTCGCCCTGGCCGATCTCGCGGGTCTCGTCACCGATCGTCATGATGCCCCGACCCGACGTGACGTAATAGAACTCGTGCGTCGGGTGCTGGTGCGGGTCGACGAAGCCGCCGCCCGCGACCTCGAACTCGCTCACCAGTTCGAGGTGGCCGCCCTTGGTGATGTCGAACATCTCGCGCGGCGTCACCATCCACCACACCGGCACGGTGCCGTTGTGCTCGACGACCGGTGCCGCGCCTTCGATCGAGCGAACGTCCATGGACCGTGATTCTACCGTTAGGGTTTTGGCGTGGTCGAGACACACACCTTGCCGTTGCTGGATGTGACGCCCGACGCGTGGGCGCCGTTCGGACGGATCCCGTCCGACGAAGGCACCGAGCACGACAACGCCGATCTCGAGTTCCTCCTCGACGACGGGCATGCCAACTTCATCGCGCACGACAACAGTGAGATCGCGTTCAGCGTGCGCGGTGGAGCGCTGTGCGAGTTGCTCAACCGTCACGACACGCACACGCAGACGCTCATGCCGGTCGACGTCGAGGCCTACGTGGTGGTCGCGCCGGCCGACGTCGACTTCTCGCAACCCGCGCACTTCGAGACGGTGAAGGCGTTTCGGCTCCCTCCGCTCGCGGTCGTCCACCTGACGAGGGGCACGTGGCACTGGGGCCCGTATCCGTTGCGTGCGGAACGGGTCCGGCTGTTCAACATCCAGGGGCGGGGCTACCCCGACGACAACGGCATCGCGTGGCTCACCCGAGATCACGAGGTGGTCTACGAGGTGCTGCGCGCGTAGACCAGCGTCGAGACCCTCAGTGCATCGCGATCTTCCGTAACCGGGTGCGGGGCCCGAAGCGCGGCGGGCGTGGCCCGGCGCTCAGCAGCAGGCGGCACACGCGGCCGCGCTGACCGCGCCACGGCTCGAGCAGTTCGAGCATGCGTGCGTCGGTGCCGCGCGGCTCGCCGGCGAGGGCGAAGCTCACGACGTGCTTGAGCCAGTAGTCGCCGACACTCACCGCGTCGGCGTCGCCCAGTGCGAGCATCGCCACGGTGTTAACCGTCCACGGCCCGACGCCGGGAAGCGCGAGCAAACGGTCCCGCGCCTCGCCGACCGGCAGCGCCGGCAGCTCGATCAGCCGGCGCGCGTTGCCGGCCGCGACCATGATGGTGTTGGCGCGCCGCTGCTCGACTCCCCACCGGTGAAAGGTCCAGTACGGGGTCGACACCAACCACGCGGGCTCGGCAGGGAGCAGCAACCGCGGTGCGTCGACGTCGACGTCGACGGCGCGCGGCGCGGCTCGTCCCGCGGCGCGCACCATCGAGACGTACGCCCGGCTCGCCTCGATTCCGATGACCCGTTGCGCGAGGACGGTCGGTACCAGCGCGTCGAGCACGGACCCGGTGCGCCCGATACGCAGACCGGGAAGCCGCTTGGCCAGCGCGGTGACGAGCGGGTGGATCCCGCCGAGCGACGGCGGATCGTCGTCGGCACCGAGCAGATCGGTGAGGTCGTCGAGCGCGGCCGCGGCGCCCGGACCCCACGCGCGCGCGGCAACCGTGGTTGGTCCGGTGCTGCGGAGATGAACCGTGGCCGGTCCGGTCGCGGTGTCGCTCGCCCGCCAGACGTCGCCGGCCGCGAACCGCACACTCGGATCCCTTCCGCCTCCGTGCAGCAGCGGTCCGAGCGTCAGGCCGAGATCGACGGGGCGCACGGTCTGAACGATCCGGGTCTCCACCGCCGGAAGGCTAAGCACTCCACGCGTCGCCGACCCGCGCCGATGCGCCGGCGCGACGGTTTGTCAGTGCGACGCGGTGGCGGGCAACCGGAGGAGCCCGTCGATTGCGCTGACCGCGTCGGGAGCGGTCGCCCACGGTTGGGGTTCGTCGGGACAGTCAGCGTATTCGCCCGTGCGGACGCGAATCGCGCGCACGCCGGCGGCCGCGGCGGCGGCGACGTCGGTGTCGGGTCGATCACCCACGTAGACGGCGTCGCGCGGATCGACGCCGAGCCCGACCAGCGCAGCGAGGATCGGCACCGGGCTCGGCTTGCGGTGCTCGCGGCCGAGCTCGTCGCTGAAGACGACGATGTCGAACTGTGATTCGAGTCCGAGCGCGCGGAGTTTGTTGCGCTGGATCGTCGGATTGCCGTCGCTGACGAGCCCGATCGCGAGGTGGGCGCGCAGCGCGGCCAGTGCATCGACGACACCGGGATACGGCGTGAGTCGCGTCGGCGCATGTGCACGGAAACGCGCGACCAGCGGTGCGACCGCGAGATCCGCGTGACCGACCCGCGCGAGCGCGCGGTCGATCACCGCGCCCTGATGGTTGCCCTCTCGACTCACGGCGCGCAGTGCGGCGCGCAGTGATCGTGGCTCGACCGCGTGCGCAGCCCCCGCGACGACCGCGTCCCACGCTCCCGACGACCACGACACCTGTTCGTACAGCGTGTCGTCGAGATCGAAGAGCGCCGCCCGCAACATGACGATCTCAGATCGCCGAACGTCGCCACGTCATGCGGCGAAGAGCTCGGTGTAGTGGCGCACCATCGTGACGCCGGGACGGAACGCGAGGAGCTCGGGACGGAGGCTCAGTCCGAGGGTGCCGCGGACGAACTCACCGACGAGGTCGGCGCCCGCGGCCAGCGAGAGGGAGAGACCGCCGGAGAAGCGCGGGTTGACCTCGGTCACCACGACGTCGTCGTCGTCGGTCAGGAAGCCTTGGAGGTTCGCGGCGCCGGTGAGGCTGTACGCCGCGACGACGCGTTCCGCGATGTCGGTCAGCCGATGATCGCAGAAGGTCTCGCCTTTGGTACTGATCCCGGCTCGCGTCTCGAGCCGCCACCGCGGGATCGCGGCGGCAAGCCGGCCGTCGCGATCGACGAGGAGGTCGAGGGTGAACTCGCGACCGCGGACGCGTGTCTGCACGATCGGCTGCGCGATGCGGCGGCACGCCCATGCGAGCTCGGTCGGATCGTCGACCGCATAGACGTCGAGTGAACCACGTCCGAACCGCGGCTTCACGATCCACGGACCCGCGAGCGAGTCGGTGATCGACTCGACGGCGACGTCACCGAGCGCAGACGGGGCCGCGGGGATGTCTGCGTGCTCCGCGATCTTCCAGAAGCGCCACTTGTCGACGCACGCAACGATCGAGCGTCGTTTGGGCAACCACAGCGCCGCACCGACCTCGGGCTCGCGACCGGCGAGCACGAGCATCTCTTCGGACACCGTGCAGATGCCGAGGTCCACATGGTGCTGCGCGACCACCGCGGCGAGCTCGTCGACGAAGCGATCCGGCTCGGTCGGAGGGCCGAGCACGGCCTGCTCCGGCGCGAGACGGAGCCCGGCCGCCAGCGGGTCCGAGTCGACGGCGATCACGTGGTGACCGCGTTCGCCGAGGGCACGGATGACGGCGACGCCGGCCGCGCCTCCCGCGCCGGTCACCAGGACGTTCTTCATGTCGCTCGCGACGCGTCGATGCACCGAGTCGGTCTGTTCCGGCCCACGTTCCCGCCCTCCTGCTGTGCCACTTCGGCCTTCCCGACCTATCGGAAGGACGGGGATCCGACATGAGGCCTCGGAAAGCGTGCGCGAATACCCAGCTCGGAGCAGCTGAAACATGGTTCTCGCGCTCAAGGAAGGACCTCCCAACCTCCGATATCCGCAACGGAAGGAGATCCATCCCATGACGGTGGCGCTGGTAGACCTGAGAGACGAGATCCGACGCGAAGAGGTCGGCGCCGGTTTGAGCACCGAGCGGCCGCTCACCCGCGCCGACATCGACCGCCGCCGCCGCCAGATCGCGCAAGTCGGTCTGGTCGTGTTCTTCGGCATCGTCATCACGACGTTGCACGCGAACGTGTGGGGCGACGCGCACAACTCGATGATCGACCCGAACCTGCTGCGCGCGGCAACGATCACCGCGGCCGGTGGGTTCATCGCGTACGTCGCGGAGAAGGAACGTCACCTGCGCCGGCTCGTGTACCTCGAAGGCGAGGAGCGTGCGGTGCAGCTCGCGATCGCCGACAAGCTGCTCGAAGCGGCCGCGTTCGCCGACGCGTCGCGGTCGGTGCACGGTTCACTGGTGCTCGAACGCGTGCTGCAGCAGACGCTGGATCGCGTGCGCGACCTTGTCAGTGCGGAAACGGCGTCGATTCGACTGCTCTCGGCCGACGGCCAGTTGCGCGTCGCGGCGGTGCACGGTCCGTCGGGAACGCCGGTGCAGCTCGGCGGAGTCGCGCTGGCGACGCGCGTCGGTCTCGCGCAGGAGCCGATGTTGTTGCCCGGCGTGAGCGGGCGTCACGATCCGAACCAGGGCCTCGTCCTGGGCGCACCGTTGATGCTCGGCGACCAGTTGCTCGGAGTCATCCAGCTCGGCGCGTCACCCGACGAGCCGTTCACCGCGGTCGACCTCGAGATCGTCGCGGGCTTCACCGATCGTGTGGCACTCGCGCTCAACCACTCCCGGCTGTACGAGGACGCACTCGTCGCCCTCGACACCGCCCGCACACCGGCATAGGAGCAGCCGCTGGGCCGGAGGTACCGTCCCCCGGCATGGGGACCTTTGACGGACGACCGGCGATCGTGACCGGCGGGGCATCGGGAATCGGTCGCGCGACCGCGCTGCGGCTCGCGCGTGACGGTGCGGCAGTTGCGGTGCTCGACCGCAACGGCGACGGGGCACGGGCGGTGGCGGCCGAGGTCGGTGGCCACGCGTTCGAGGTCGACATCCGCGATCCCGAGGCCGTCAGTGGCGCGGTCGAGGCGGCGATGGGCGCGCTCGGAGGCGTCGAGATCCTCGTGAACAACGCGGGTGTCGGCGATCTGCGCCCACTTCACACCGTCGACGACCGGCTGTGGCACCGCCTCATCGACGTGAACCTCACCGGCACCTACCTCGCGATGGCCGCGGTGATCCCGGCGATGCTGGCGGGCGGCCGCGGGGTGATTGTCAACAACGCGTCGGTCTCGGGCATGAGCCCGACCCGCAACGAGGCCGCGTACTCCGCGGCCAAGGCGGGAGTAATCGCGCTCACCTCCAGCGGCGCACTCGAGTACGGCCCGACGATCCGGGTCAACTGCGTGGCCCCCGGTTTCATCCGGACGCCGCTCACCGCGGTCTGGGACGACCACCCGAAGGCCTTCGCGCCGATCAGCGAGGCGATCCCGCTCGGGCGCATCGGCGAAGCCGACGAGGTCGCGGAGGTGATCGCGTTCCTCTGCTCCGACGCGGCCGCGTACGTCACCGGTCACACACTCGTCGTCGACGGCGGCCTGTCGTTGCCGCAGGCCGGGACCGACGCCGCGCTCGCCCGCCTGTTCGAGGAGATGCAGTCGCCGCCGTGATCACTGCGGCGACATCGACTACTGCTCCGACATGATTGCGTTGAACTCGGCTTCGGGGTCGATCATCGGGCTGCCCTCGACGTCGACGACGACCTTGTGCAGGGTGGCGTTGAAACGGAACGGCGCGTCGTAGCCGGTCCCGACGGCCGGGCCGAGCTCGTAGCCGCACGTCAAGCCTCCACCGGTGACCGAGAACCGCATCGGTGTCAGGTGCTCGAGCCGTCCCTCGCCGACGACCGCTCCGTCGACGAGCAGCCGGCCGGTGCCGCTGAAGTCACCCGCGTCGATGCATTCGAACGCCAGCTCGTGGGCCCCCGGACCAACGACGTGCGTCGACGTGACGCGGTAGCGATCGACACCGGACAGGTTGTGCACGTAGTGCAGGCAGCCGTCGAGCACGAGGAAGCTGAAGCCTCCGAGCACCGAGCCGATCGCGAGCAGCACGCCCTCCGGCCGGGTGCCGTCAGGAATGTCGACCGACGCGGTGATCGTGTGCGACCGCCGGCGCACATTGACCGCGACGTCCTCGGGTACGAGGCTGCCGTTCGCGAAATACGTGTAGCGGCTCCGGGCCTGCGCGCGTCGCGGTCGCGGGTTGAGGATCGCGGCGAGCGGCCGGTTGTCGAGTGGGAGCACCTGGTTGGCTTCTGCCTCGCGCCACCACAGGTCGATGAGGGCTTGCAGCTTCTCGGGATACGTCGCGGCGAGGTCGGTGCACTCGGTGAGGTCGTCGGCGACGCGGTACAGCTCCCAGATGTCGTCTTCGAACGGCGCGTCGGGGTCGAGGCCGTCGTCGTACATGTGCCCGAGCGGCTTGAACGTCACCGCCTTCCAACCGTCGTGATAGATGCCGCGGCTGCCGAGCATCTCGAAGTACTGCGTGTCGTGGCGTTCCTTGGCGTCGCCGTCGTCGATGAGATACGCGATGCTCGTCCCGTCGACCGGTGACGCGACGACACCGCCGAGCGACTCGGGCGCCGCGATCCCGGCCAACTCGAGCACCGTCGGCGCGATGTCGATCGCGTGCGCGAACTGGTGGCGGATCTCGTTGCGGGCGCGCATGCCGTTGGGCCAGTGCACGATGCACGGGTCGGCGACGCCGCCCTCGTGCACCTCGCGCTTCCAGCGCTTGAAGGGCGTGTTGCCGGCCATGGTCCAGCCCCAGGGGTAGTTGTTGTGCGCGGAAGGGCCGCCGAGCTCGTCGATCCGCGCGCGGAGCTCGCGCCGGCCGGCCGCGACGCCGTTGTACAGGCGGCCGTCGTTGATCGATCCCTTCACGCCGCCTTCAGAGCTCGCGCCATTGTCGGACACGAGGAACACGAGCGTGTCGTCGAGCTCGCCGAGCTGGTCGATGAACGAGAGCACGCGACCGATCTGCGCGTCGGCGTGCGCGAGGTAGCCGGCGAAGCACTCCATGAACCGCGCCGCGACCCGTTGGTCGTCGACTTTGAGGTCGTCCCACGCCGGCACCCAGCCCGGACGGGGCGAGAGCAGGGTTGCATCGGGCAGGAGCCCCGTCGCCTTCTGGCGCGCGAACGTCTCCTCGCGCCACACATCCCAACCGCGGTCGAACTGCCCGCGGTACTGCTCGATCCAGTCGGCGGGCGCGTGATGCGGCGAGTGGCACGCGCCGGTCGCGAAGTAGAGGAAGAACGGTTGATCGCCGTCGACCGCGCGCAGGTCGCCGAGGTACCCGATCGCGCGGTCGGCGAGATCGACGGTGAGGTGGTAGCCCTCGGCGATCGAGCGGGGCGGGAGCACGGTGTGGTTGTCGTGGTACAGCGACGGCACGAACTGGTGCGTCTCGCCGCCGTGAAATCCGTACCAGCGTTGGAAGCCGCGCCCGAGCGGCCACGACTCGCGTGACGCGGCCATGTGGGTCTCGTCCTCGGGGCTCAGGTGCCACTTCCCGACGGCGTAGGGCGCGTACCCGTTGGCGCCGAGGATCTCGGAGAGGAACAGGTTCTCGCGCGGGATCCGTCCCGAGTATCCGGGGTAGCCGAGCGCGAGGTCGGCGACGCGCGCCATCCCGTTGCGGTGGTGGTTGCGCCCGGTGAGGAGGCACGACCGGGTCGGCGAGCACAGCGACGTCGTGTGGAAGTTGGCGAGCCGGATCCCGCCGGCGGCCAGCCCGTCGATGTTGGGTGTCGCGATGTCGGATCCGTAGCAGCCGAGCTGCGCGTACCCGACGTCGTCGAGCACGACGAGGAGCACGTTGGGCGCGCCGGAAGGTGCTCTCGGCTCCGGTGGCCACCATGGCGTCGACTCCCGCCACGTCGACCCGATCACGCCTGCGTACTCGCCCCCGTTGTCGCTCATCCGCTCAGCCTCGCGCGCACATCGCCGGCGTGTGACCGGCCTTGCGCGTGAGAGAGGTGGAACAATCACGCCACGGTGGCGATGGGAGCCCGAGACGTTTCGTGATCGCCGTGAGGCCGGCCGACTCCTCGTCCCGAGGCTCGCCCACTACGCGGATCGCGATCCGGTTGTCGTGGGGCTCGCGCGCGGTGGCGTTCCGGTCGCGTTCGAGATCGCGCGTGCGCTCGGCGCCCCGTTCGATGTCTTCGTTGCGCGCAAGCTCGGGGTGCCGGCCCAGCCCGAGCTCGCGATGGGCGCCATCGCCGAGGGCGGCGCGCGCGTCCTGAATCCGGAAGTCGTCGCCGAGGCCGCCGTGAGTGACGACGACCTGGCCGCGGTCGAGACGCGCGAGCGCGTGGAGCTCGAACGTCGGGGCGCGCTCTACCGCGCGGGCCGGCACCCGCTCGATCTGCGCGGCCGGGTCGTCATCGTCGTCGACGACGGCCTGGCGACCGGCGCGACCGCACGCGCCGCGGTCGATGGTGTGCGCCGCCGCGGCGCGCGCACGGTCGTGCTCGCGGTGCCGATTGCCGCGAAGGCGACGGTGGCAGCGCTTGCGCGCGAGGTCGACGAGGTCGTCTGTGTCGACGCGCCGCGCAACCTGCGCGCCGTCGGCGAGTGGTACGAAGACTTCTCGCCGACGACCGACGACGAGGTGCTCGAACTGCTCGAGCGGAGCCGTTCCGACGGTTTCTCGTAGAGTTTTCCGATCGTCCGCGACGTCTCGGAGGACACGATGCCCGCACCGGAACCGGAATCCCTCGGACCGCTCGCCGGCCTCGTCGGCACGTGGGATGGCGCCGACGGCCTCGACGTCTCGTTCCACAACACCGAGGGCGAGATCGGCGAGACGCCGTACCGCGAGCGCACCGTCTTCAACCCGTTCGGCCCCGTCGACAACGGCGTGCAGTCGCTCTACGGCCTCGACTACCGCATGGCGGCCTGGCGCGGCACCGAAGAAGACCCGTTCCACACCGAGATCGGGTACTGGCTCTGGGACGCGGCCGACGGACAGGTGATGCGGTGCTTCCTGGTTCCGCGCGGGTCGATGGTGCTCGCGGGCGGTCCGGCCGCGCCCGACGCGAAGACGTTCACGATGAAGGCCGAGTGCGGCTCCGAGACCTACGGGATCCTGTCGAACGCGTACCTCGCACAGGCGGCGCGAACGAGCAGCTTCGAGGTCACGATCACCGTCGGCGCCGACACGTGGTCGTAC
The DNA here is from genome assembly GCA_038240075.1 of Acidimicrobiia bacterium. GTDB lineage: Bacteria > Actinomycetota > Acidimicrobiia > IMCC26256 > PALSA-610 > DATBAK01. The sequence continues at coordinate 36,614 of JBBSEC010000007.1, read as the reverse complement.
GAGGAGACGACGGTCGTCGACCTCACCAAGCTCGGCCGCGTGCTCGCCCACACGGATCGCAACACCCTCCGCCGCGTGCAGTAGCGACGGACCACCAACCCGCGGGTCAGTCGAGCGCGAACGGCGGGTAGACGTCGGTGAGGAGCAGGAAGTACGCGTTCACGCGCAGGCTCCAACGCATGATGCCGAGCACGAAGTCGCGCAGGCCGACCGGCCACTTCCCGGTGAAGAGCACCGAGAAGAACCCGATGATGGCGCAGAAGAACCCGGCGAACGACAAGACCGCGAGCACGATGAGTTGCGGGATCACGAGAATGATCCGGAAGAACGCGGTGAGCCGGTTGCGGTTCTCGAGCTGCGGCACGACGTCGACCCGGACGCGCGGGTCGTCACCCGGATCGGCGGCCGACGAGTCGAACGAGAATGGCGGGTACTCCTCGCGCATGAACAACACGTACGTGTACGTCCGGAGCTGGTAGCGCAGATACAGCACCTGGAGGTTTGCGAGCCCGTCCGGCAGCTTGCCCGTGAACAGGATGACCAGCCACGAGACGAAACCGACGACTTCGGAGACGAAATTGAAGACGTAGAGCACGATGAGGTGCGGGATCGCCAGTACCGCGTTCCCGATCACCCGCCAGTTCGCGACCTGCTCGGGCGGGTCGAACGTGAACGACGCCGGGTACGGAGCACTCAGTGACTGCATCGGTACACCCCCCTGTACGTAGCTGCGGCACGGTACTCCCGCACGGTCCGCTGCGCGCGGTTGGGCGAGCGCCCGGTCGACACCGGATCGACACCGGTCTACGGTCGCGCGCAACGTGAATCCGGTGGGAGAACGGCGGCACACGAATGAGTGGGCGTTCGGTCAGCCAGCAGTGGGCGGGCGTGAAGGGTTCCGGGGGATCGCGGCGCACCGTGTTCCGTGCGCTGGTCGTCCTGGCCCTCGTCGCCGCGGGCACGGTGGCGAAAGCCGGCGCGGCGTCGGCCGACGTCGCCGCGATCACCGTGACGCCGTCGACCGGCTTGGTCAACGGTCAGGTCGTCACGGTCGCGGGCACCGGCTGGCTGCCGTCGTCAGTGGTCGGGGTCTGCGAGGCCGATCCGGTCGCGGGCGGGGGCGTCGACGACTGCGCCGACGGTGACTTCGTCGAGGTGACCACCGACACGATCGGCAGCTTCAGCACGCCCATCACCCTGAAGCGCGACTTCGCGGTCGCGGCGACCGGTGGCCGCATCGACTGTGCCGACCCGAGCGTCCAGTGCATCATCGGCGCGGCCCAGGCCGACGACGTGGCCGACACCGCGATCGGATTCACCATCACGTTCGCGCCGGGACAGCCGGAGATTGTTCCCGGAAACATCTCGGTCGGCGAGGGGAACAGCGGAACCAGCGAGATGGACCTGCCGGTCACGTTGTCGTTCGCGTCGACCGATACGGTCACGGCGCACTGGGCGACCGCGACTGCGCCCGACACGGCGTTCGGCCACGCGGATCCGGCGACCGACTTCACCGCCGCGAGCGGAACGGTGACGTTCGCGCCCGGCGTCACGACCGCGACCGTGCCCATCAGCATCAATGGCGACACACTCGTCGAGCCCAACGAGAACCTGCCGGTTGTGTTCAGCAATCCGACCAACGCCACGATCGGCGGACTCTTCGGCATTGGTGTGGGAGTCATCGTCAACGACGATTCCGCGCTCATTCAGCCCGGCTTCGCGTCGGTACAGGAGGGCAACTCCGGAACGACCAACCTGGTCGTGCCGGTGACGTTGCTGAATCCGTCGAGCGCGCCGATCACCGTCCAATGGAAGACCGGAACGGTGACCCCCACGTCGCCGCACCTGGCGGATCCTGCGACCGACTTCACCGCGGCGAGCGGCACGATCACGTTCGCGCCCGGCCAGACCGCGCAGAGCATCACGCTCACCATCAACGGCGACACCACCGTCGAGATGGACGAATACATCATCATCGCGTTCGGCCACGCGAACGCCCCGCTCGCGGGCCACATCTACCACCTGGGCTTCGGCGAGATCCTCAACGACGACTGACGCATTTCCATCGTTCGGGACGGCCGCGGCGACTTCGCCTACGCTGGTCGGTTACCAGCGCTCGTAGCTCAATGGATAGAGCATCTGACTACGGATCAGAAGGTTGTGGGTTCGACTCCCGCCGAGCGCACTCTCAAAGCCCGCCTACGACGGGGGATCTACGCCAGCCAGCATTGTCGGATGCTTCCGACGAGTTGTGCTTGTGCCGACACCGTGCCGACAACGAGAGCGGCCCGGGTGCGGCCCCGCAGCTCCGGGATACACGAAGAGGTATCTCCGCTGCCTTCCCTTTAATCGTGAGATCGCTATGCCGACCAAGACGTGCGCGAGCGTCTAGCGGACGCCAACCCGTGGCTCCCGTACACGGTGGAGTCGATCCGGGCGATCATCGACGACGACCTGTAGTTCGCGTCCTTCGGGTTATGAGCCCGCGTGTCCCGTCCAGGCTCATCACGCCCTGTCCGGGAAAGTGCAGGTCAGTGGCCCTCTCGCTCCGTTGACATGACGCTTCGTGTGAGTTCGGGACGTCCCGTCCGACTTCGTGGATTTGACGCGGGATTGACGTGGGCACATGTCCACTTTGCCGACGCTCAAGACGGTCGGATCCGGATCCGCCGAACCCATGGCAACCGCGCACCCGATGGTCGGGATTTCGTACCGCAAAGGACGGGCTCGCGACGATCGGCAAGATCGGCGCTGAGATGCGCGGGCCCCCCACACGTGGACGATGCGCTTCACCGAGCAACGCGTGCCGCCAATCCCCGTCGTCGTCGAAAGGATGCGGCTCCTATGGAGTCGCAACTCGACTGCCAAGGTACAGACCACTCGACTCCGCTATCGGTGACACTCGACGAGGCTCACGATGCCCTCCACCTCGCGTCGCTGCTCGTTCACTGGTTCGACACCGGGCGGTCCGAATCAGACGCAACGAGGTGTGACCGACCGCCCGTCTTCGAGGCGGGGGAGAGTTCTCAAGCCGGGTGGCGCTGGTGGTGCGCGAGCCGGCGACGATGCAGCCGCGGCGTCCATCGTCGGCCTCGAGCCCGCCCAAGCCGACGGGCACGACCTCACGCTGTTGGTCGACCCGTTTAGGCGAGCCAGCGGAGAGCGGCTGTACTGCGGGGCCGGGCAGGAGATCGCGTGGCTGCCTCGTCCGGCCCGCCACACACATAGCGTCGAAGCCTTAAGGCGTGTTGATTCGTCCGATCAATCCGCCGTAGTCGGTGAACCAGAGCGCACCGTCCGGTCCGGCCGTGATCTGCCTCGGACTACCGAGCCTTGGGTCGGTGTAATGGGTGACCACGCCAGCTGTCGTGATCCGCCCGATCCCAATGCCCACGTAACCGTGCTGGGTCGACATGCCCTGGTCCGTGAACCAGAGCGCACCGTCAGGTCCGGCTGTGATCCCGCTCGGACTGAAGATGCTCGGGTCGGTGTAATGGGTGATCCGTCCCGCAGTGGTGATCCGCCCGATCGAGCCGCCACCAAAGGTGGTGCCGTTCCACCTTCCTGCGTTGGCGAACCAAAGGGCCCCGTCGGGTCCGAGCGTGATCCCGACGGGGCTGATGACGCTCGGGTCGGTGTAATGGGTGAGGACGCCCGCGGTACTGACCCGCCCGATCGAGTTGCTTTCAAGATTGGTGAACCAGAGCGCGCCGTCAGGTCCGGCCACGATGCTGTACGGGTACAGGGTGCTGGAATCGCCGTAACGGCTGGTCATGCCGTCGGTGGTGATCCGCCCGATTGAGTTGCCGCCGGGGCTCGTGAACCAGAGCGCGCCGTCGGGTCCGGACGTGATCGCACCGGGCTCGGAGGTGTCGAAGTTGGTGCCGTAGTAAAAGCTGGCGGAGCCGTCGGTGGTGATCCGCCCGATTGAGTTGCCGCCGGTGTTGGCGAACCAGAGGGCGCCGTCGGGTCCGCTGGTGATCCCGGTCGGTTCATAGATGCCTGGGTAGGCGGGGTAGCCGTAACGGGCGGTGACTACGCCTGCTGTCGTCATGCGCGCGATCGAGCGGTTGGCCTCGGTGTACCAGAGTTCGCCGTCCGGGCCGGCCACGATCCCGATCGGGCTGTATCCGTCATCGGAGTAAAGGGTGATGACTACGGCGTTGGTGTGGTTGGCGACTTCGGTGGTGGCGGGTGGTGAGGTGAGGCCGTTGGTGGTGCGGGCGACGAGGGTGACGAGGTAGCTGGTGCCGGGTTGGAGTCCGGTGATGGTGCTGCTGGTGGCCGAGGCGGACGCCGTCGTAACGTGGGTCGGCGGGTCGGTGCTGACGGTGTAGCTGGCGATGGTGAGCCCGTTGGTGACGGGTGCGGTCCACTTGACCGTGGCGTTGGTGCCGGTGCTGTCGGCTTGGGAGGTGAGGTTGCGCGGCGGGCCGATGTTGGTGCCGATGAGCATGGTGGCGGTGCCGGTGGCGCCACTGGCGTCGCGGGCGGTTATGACGACGGCCCGGCCGGTCGGTTTCGCCGCGGTGAATTTGCCGGTGCTGGTGATGCCGTCGCTGGTATTGCCCTCCAGGGTCCAGGTCACGGGCGCGGTCGCGCCGCTGGTGGACAGTTGGATGCTGGCGCCGGGGTTGACGGTCGCGACTTTGGGGTTGACGGTGAAGGGGGGGATCGAGTTGGGGATGGTGCCGGTCTTGGTGGCGAGGGTCCAGGAACGGTGGGCCAGCGTGGCCTGGGGATCGGTGTGCCAGATGAGGAGGTCAATTTTCCAGCCGGCGGTGACGTCGAGTTCGAGACTGAGCCGAAACCATGGGTTGGGCGGGACCGCGCTGAGCGTGACCTGCACCTTGGGGCCGAGACCGACGGTGACGTCAGGTCCGGTGATGTCGTAGATGAGCAGTGACGCGGTGGCGCTGATGGTGGCGGTCGCGGTCGCGTTGGCGGCGAGCGTCGGGTTGAGTTGGTTGCCGGACGTCGGCGTGTTGGAGACGTCTTGGAGGTTGAGGGCGACGGGACGGCTGGTCGACCAGGAGGCCTTCGCGCCGAAGTTGAACTGGGTGGAGGTGGTGACGCTGATCTGGCCGCTGGCGCTGACGGTCAAGTTGAAGTCGATGTGGGGTACGAGGACGAGCGGGACGGGCCCGATCTGAATGTCGATCGGGGCGCCGACGATCTCGCCGAGCGGGAACGTGTGCCCGTAGCTTGCACTGAGGCTCTCGCTGAGGCTTTCCTCGACGCCGAGGTTGGCGGTGAATGCAAGGTCGGCTCCGTCGGGGATCGATAGCCAGTTCTTGTGGATCGAGGCCTCGAAGCTGATGCTCGGCGTCAAATCCACTTCGCCGTCCAACGACAGGATGGTGCCACCCGACTGCCAGGACTTAGAAACGCTCAGGACGACCGAGCGCGAGAACGTGATGCCGGCCTGGGGCAGGATCCGCACGCCCGGCGACGTGGCGAATACGGTCGCGGACCGCGACGAGACGGTCGATGACGGGATGCTGGGTGCGAGCGGGTCGGTGTTGGCGTCGATACTGAGGTTGTCAGCCGCGTCGGACAACGTCGCCGTGGTGGTGCCGACCACGTACCGGCCGGCGGACGGATGCGAGACGCTCGACACCGTGCGCAGCAGCCCGTTCGGTGTCAGCGCCGACGTGCCACCCACGATGACGTTGCCGACGGCGAGGCCGCGCACCACGGCGGGAACGGCGGCGTCGGACGTGTACTGCCAGACCAGGACGCCGCCGGCCCACCAGATCAACCCGGCGAGGGTCGTGGAGTCGAGGACCTTCGTCGTGGTGGGCAGTGTTGTGCGCGCCACGACGGGCTGTGTCCATGGCGTGAACGTGCCGGTTCCGATGCTGTTCTGCGCCGCGATGTCGACCTGGTAATAGACGTTGCCGGTGCTCAGACCGCTCAACGTCGCGGTCACGTCCGACGCGACTGCAATCTTGGTCGTGCCCGTCACGGGCGTCCAGGTCCGGTTTCCGGAGCTATCGGTACCGGCGGTGACCTGACGGTAAACAATCGCATAGCGGCTAATCGCAGCGCCGCCGTCATCGACGGGTGCGACCCAACTCAACGCCAATGAACCCGCTGCGCTCGGCACGACCGATAGGTTCTGTGGCATCCCCGGCGGATGCGTCGCTTGCGGCGTGCCGACACTCGTCGCGGGTGCGGACGCACCCTGGTGGTTCAGGGCCAGTAGCGACAGCGAATACGCCACACCGTCGATCAACCCCGACACGGTCGCGGTCGTGGCTGAGGCCGATGCGGTCACCGTCACGCTCGGATGACCGGCCGCCGATGCGGTCAACCAGTAGCCGAGCAGCGGACTCCCGCCATCGTCGGCCGGCGCCGACCACGACGCCACCAACGCCTTGTCGCGACCCAACACAGACACCAACAACGCGGCGGACGGCGCCTGCGCCGCCAACGGCACCACCGGGTTCGACGGCAAACTCGCCGGCCCCGCGCCCGCCGCGTTCGTCGCCGTCACCCGCACCGTATACGCAATGTTCGCGCACACCCTCAACAGCTTCGCGGCCGTATCGGTCCCCGGCGCGGTCGTCGGTGCCGGTGCCTGGCAACCCGCCGGAACCGTCTGCCTCGACATCGCCGTCGCCGCTAACGCGTACGAGGTCACCCGATCGTTGACCGACGCGGGCGTCCACGACACGGCAATGCCCAGACCCGCACCCGACACACTCACCACCACCGGCTGACCCGGCCCACCCGTCGCAGCCGCCGCGACGGAAACCGGAACCGCTGCCACCGCCACCGGCGCGACCACCAGCGCGGCGAACAGCACCATCGACACCGCCCAGGCTGTCCGCTTCCCCACAACGCCTCCCAAAGTGGCGGTGGCCCTCACAATAACGGGCACCGTGTGCGCGAACGAGAGCGATCGAGCGGGTCCGAGAACGGGCCGCTCGATCAGTCGTCAGTGTGGTCGCCTGGCCCGGCGCCGCACAGGCGACCCAAGACCCTCGCGCGCGGGGACTAGCTGTACCCGACCAGGACGTTGGTGACTGAGTTGATCTGAAGGGAAGACCTCCGGTGCGGTGGAGATAGCCGTCTTCATCGTCCGGAGGCCTTCGTGGTTCACCGTAACGCTCGTTTGACTTTGCATGGCCGTCGTCTGTTGGTGCAGCGGGTCCGTGGTCAGGGCATGCCCGTTGCTCATGTCGCGAAAGCGATGGGGGTGTCTCGTCAGTGCGCTCACCGTTGGGTGAATCGCTTCGCCGCCGAGGGCGATGGGTAAGTGCACACGTGACCGTGTGGACCTACGCGAGCGACGACGGCCACGAGTTCGTCCCGGCCGTGATCCCGGCGAAGGCCGAAGTGATCGCGCAGGTCCTCAGTTGGGGAGCACGCGGCACTGGCGGCACCGACGAACTCGCCGCTGTGTAGGCATCTTGGTGTAAGCCCTGACCGTCTGGGCGAACGCACAGCCCGACCTCAGCGAGCATGCGCCGAGCCGTGCCCGTCCGCATGCTCGGGGCGTCTGTATCGGGCCGACGGGCGCTGAACATCAAGAGAAATTGATATGGGAGGGCTTTTTGAGCACCGTTTCTACTGGCCTTCACGCGTCCCGCGTGACCCTCGCCCAACCGACCGAGCACACCAACTCGCGACGAGGCTCGACGACTTCGCCGGTGCCCAACGCTTACTCTTCTAGCCGTGAGCGAGGACACTAACGACGGCAGCGATGATCGAACGCACCGATGGGAAATCCCAATCGGCGAATGGGACGCGCTCCGAGACGTCCTCGCGGATCGCTTAGTACGATCCGCTCGAATCGCTACCCGAATTGCGTACAGCAACCTCGCATCCGGTCTCCCGTTCGACGGACCGAACTCACACGCTCTGGCCGAGATGCTCACCGAGATCAGCGAGGCATCCCTCGCTCAGGATCAGCTCATGCTCTCCGCGCTCGCCGTGTACATCAGCGGCGACGAGAAGGACGAGCCAGGACCTGGATTCTACCGATGCGCCCAGCATCTCGGGAGGCTCAGGCCCGACGCCTCCGAGGACGAGCGCAAAATCTTCTGGGGCGAAGAAGTGGAACGCTGCTACGAGCAATACCGGGCGCTTCGGCCTCGGCAACGAGACGCGTAACGCAGTCCGGCGCAGTCCTGCGATCTCGTTTGCCGCTGAGACGCGATCGTTGGCGAGGCGGAGGTCCCGCGAACGAACAAGTCACCGGGTCCGACGCGGCGCACGTCGGCGACTTGGGCGTTCGGCTTCGAAGCGCTCGACGATCGCGACGAGCCGCGCTCCGAGCGCGATGCACACTTCGCGCATCTGCACGAGGTCGAGGCGCCGCTCGGCGGTCTCGTACTTGCTGACGTAGGACTGCGGTCGGCCGAGCTTGGCCGCGACTTCCTCTTGACTGAGCCCCGCGTCGATACGGACCGAGCGCAGCAGCCGAGCCAGTCGGCGGTGTTCCTCTGTGAGGACCGGCCGACGCGGAGGTGCAGGCACATTGCGAGGCCACCATCCCTGATCGGGATATCCCGAAGAGGGATAGTGCTCGTCCGATGGTCGTACTCGGCGTGGACGCTTGCCGCACGGGTTGGATCGGCATCCTCCTCGATCGTGATGATCCACCCGAAGCGAGGTGGGCGAAGACGATTGGCGACCTCGCCGTGTACGCCGGTCCCGTGACCGTGATGGCGATCGACATCCCAATCGGCTTATCCGAAACCGACACACGCCCCTGCGATCTCGAGGCTCGCATCGCGGTGGGAGCCCGGCGGTCGTCGGTATTTCTCACGCCGATCCGCGCCGCGATCGAGGCGCCGTCCTACACCGAGGCGAACGCAGTGTCGCGGGAACTCGGCCACGGCGGTGTGTCACGCCAGGCATACGGAATGCAGCAAAAGATCCTCGAGGTCGACGCCTGGTGGCCGACCGCGCCGTTCGAGGTCTGCGAGGTCCACCCCGAGCTCAGCTTCAAAGAGATGGCCGGCGAGCCACTCGACGCGTCGAAGCACACCTGGTCCGGGATTCGGCGCCGCCACCGCCTACTGGAACGCGCTGGCATCGTCCTGCGCGATCTCGTCGATCCGGGCGACCAAGCAGGTGATCACGCAGCCGTCGACGATGTCCTCGACGCGGCGGCCGCGGCGTGGAGCGCCCGAAGGATCGCGGACGGGACGGCGTTCAGCGTCCCATCATCTCCCCCTCCCGACGCAACGGGACGGCCGATCGCGATCTGGGCCTGAGCCACGGGCGGTTTCGATCACAGCCGAGAGGTCGCTGCGACAGTAGATGGCGTGCTGAGTGGTTTGTTAGAAGAGCGTCACCGCGAAGGCCCCTCGGTTGGCTCCGGTTCAATTCGAGCGTCGTCGTCGCCCGGAGATGCCGTCGACCAAGTGAGCGGTCAAGAGAGAGCAGCTCGCGAAGCGGGTGGATCGGGTGGGCGGCGTCGGCGACATCTGCCTTCCGTGGTCGGCTCGGCTGCTCCGACCACGGTAGGGCGCAGCGCGTTGTCGGCACGGTGTCGGCACACGTCGCGGAGACGGCGTCCGAGACGGGTTTTCGGTCGGCCTTCTGATTGCGGATCAGATGCTCCGCTGCGTACCGAGCGCGGCGCGCGCGGTTTGCGTTGCGTCGATCGATGCTGACCCACCGTGCACGCGTGACGTTCGGAGACCCCGAAACGTTCCTGCAAGCGGCAGACCGCTCGCCGGCGTCGCTCCGGGGTTAGAAGTTTCCCTCCGCCAGCTCCTTGGATCGCCGCCAAGCTCGCCGAGATCGAGCCGGAGCGCGCCGCCCTCAAGGCCGCCTATCTCAAGGCCGAGCCCGAGGCGTGACGACCACCGTCGTGCCGGTGCTCGGTCCCACCGCCGCGGTACAATCCGAGAGGAGGCGGTGAGCATGACCACCACGAAAGTCTCGATCTCTCGGGCTGGCACGATCGACTACGACCCCGAGCACGTGGGATCGTGGCAGTACGATCGCACCCCGGCCGAGCTCGCGTGGTGGCCCGACGAGCCCACGCCCGTGTGGTGGCCCGCCGACGCCACGATGGTGAGCTTCCATGAGGCCGATGGCTCGCTCCGCTGGGTCGACGCCAAGCACGACCCCAATTGGCTTTGGCGCGACGAGATGAGCGACTACCTCGACAAGGTACGCCGGGGCGTGCGCATGACGTAGCACGCCTCGACCACGACCACCGGGCGCTTGGGTCTCACGACTCGGGCGCCCTTCTCGCGCTCGACCGTTGACCTCGTCGCGCGGCTGCTACAAGCCTTCGGGTACTCCTCCGCCGAGGACTCGTAAGCGCGACGTTCCTCCCTAGACAGTCCGCCCGCCGGGGAGTTCAAGCTTCCGAAGGAAGATGTCAACCTCTTCGAGGTCGGCGGGTGCGATCCCGATCCAGCGGCCCGATGGTAGGTGTATCCACAGCCCGGATTCGCCGCGTTGGAGGCCTGCCCAAGCGGGCCCGTCCGGGCTCCAGGTCGCAGACATCGGGAAGGTCGGACACCGCCTGAGTTCGCGGGCTGTGTCAGCCGTCAGCCATGCCCCAAAGAGACCGCCCTCGCACGGGTCGATCGTGCATGGCCCGGTTTGATGCTCGCCGATTCCGGCCGCGCGCATCGCCTGGTCGTCGGCGCTGTCGGGTCGCCACCATCTCACCTGGGTCAGTCCGTCGGGCTCGACCGAGGTGATAACGGTCTCGATCGTGCGCTTCACGACGCCCGATTCTGCGCGAGTTCTAGCGGGAAACGCCACAGCACGTGGTATTTTACCAGTTCGTCTGATATTGTCGGAAGCTGTCAAGGCTGGCGAGAGCGCCGGCTTGATCCGCGTGGCCGGAGAGGTCGCTCCGTGGGCTCGAGTTGGGATTCTGGCAATCGAGACCGCCCCGACGCCCCACGGCATCCAAGAGACGTTCATCCGAGGTGCCGCGGGGTCCGGGAGGTGGATCGACATGAGTCTCGATCGGCGCGCCTGTACCGAGCTGTGCCCGTCCCGCATCCTCGCGGCGCGTCTACGGGGCCCGACGAGGCTGAACATCAAGAGAAGTTGATACAACGGGCCCTCTCTGCACCGGGCTTCCTGGCCTCACCGGCGGCTGACCGACTTGGCGAGCGGGGTCAATGCGCCGCGGAACGCCTGCGAAGATCTCGAGGATCTCCTCGTGGCTGAGGGTCTCGACCCATGATCCGTAGTCGAGTGTCTGCGTTATGACGTCGCGCAATGTACGCGACACTGGTGGCATGATGAGCCGCCCGAGGGCGAGACGAAAGAGACGGTCGCACATCCACGACGACCGACGGCTCGAGCAACTCAGTGCTCATCAGTTCCACCTCGGCGAATTCTCTCCGGTGCACGCACGGAAGCGCGTAAGGCGAAGCGCTCCGAAGCGCCTACCGGCTAAAGAGATGCGCCCCGTCTTCACGAATCTGACCACGTGACATCGCGTCGGCAGGCAAGCCACGAGGCGGCCGCTGTGTTCCGCGCCGCCGTCGTAGAGGCGATGGATCGGATCCCCGACGGGCGCGCAGTGTCGTATGCGTGGGTCGCCCATCATGCCGGCTGGCCAGGGCGCGCACAGTCGGTTGGCCGGGAGTTCGCCCGAGATCCAAGCGGTGTCCCGTGGTGGAGAGTCGTCTACTGGAACGGTCGATTGTCGGCGCGAGGACGCGAGGACGAACAGGCGCGTCGATTGCGAGCCGACGGCATAGCCGTCGCGGACGGCAAAACCGTCGAGCGCCCGGAACACGTCAGACGTCCAAGTCGGGTAGCTGCACTCACCGGGATTCTGCTCATCGCGCTCATCACACCCCTAGCCGCTTGCGGAGGCGGCGGCCATGGAAGCAGCGGACACCTTCTCCACACCTACTCGACTGCTGATGCGATCGCGCGTGACCTTCGTGCGAACGGCATCAGCTGCGACCAGGAACGGGGTGCCCAGGACCCCGGCGCGACGAACGAATTGACATGCATGACCCGAGACCTCGGTGACTCTTCGACCACGACGACCGCTATTGCGATTTTCCCCCAAGGCCCCGTACCGCCAGCACTGGCGGACGCGCTCGGTGGCACGCTCATCGAAGGTCCGAATTGGATCGTCAGCACTCAGACGCTCGACCCGACATCCAAGAGAATCGCTGCCATCCTCGGCAGCAAAGTCCTCAATCCGCTTAACGGGTGACCAAGCGGGAGGCATTTGCCAGCGGGCTTCCTGGCCTCACGGGCGCCTGGGCTGACTTGACGGGCGTGATCACTGGGTCGACACGGTGATCGAACGACTGAATCGTCACGGCGTGCTGGCGCATCATTACGTCGACCCTCCCCTGTGACGATGTGACGTTCCGCGACAGCCACCGAGCGCAGGATGAGTAGAGCCGTAGGTACGGACGACGGGGCGTCACCTACTGGGGCCGACCAGGACGAGCACCAACAGGGCGCGGTGTTTTCAGCACGCGCCCGGTAAGAGTTGGTCGAACACACTCTGCGGCATCCCGATGTCAATAGCGCATATAGAAGTGCCTTCATCGACGGGCACCCAGACGCCGGACTGCGCACGCAGGATTACTGCGTCGCCTTGGCTCGGTGGAACAGAGTTCCAATCCGCTACGGCCCATCCCTGCAGACAACGCAGATGCGAGAAGGTGTGGGGTGCTTGAACGTCGTGCGCGTAGTCGGGAGCGCGTAGGAGTGCCATTTCGATCGCCGCGAGCGAGCACGGCGCGACCCCAACTGCGCCCGGCAACTCTTGCGTCACCCCGGTCGATGACGTGGTGAGTTCGAGCGTTGTCGAGGTGGTCGCCGCGGAATTCGTCGTTGTCGTGTTGGCCGACAGTGGGAAGGCCGCGAGGCTGACCGGCTGTACAGGGTCTCCCGGTCGGCCGATGTCGGGACAGGAATCGCTGTCGTTCTGAAACGTACCGAGTGCGCCCGGAGCTGCCACTGCGCCCGCAGTTGACGAGAGGTAGACCGACCACAGGAAGCCCGTCCGCATATCCTTGGGACTGTCACGTAATGCTGACCAAGGCACACTCATCGAAACCGTCGCGCCGGACACTTGGATTCGACTACCAGGGAGTGTCGAAACGTCGTGTCCTGCCGAAGTACCAAGGCGACGGAAGTCGATGACGGTCGCCTTTTGCGTCTGGGAATTCCCATTGATCCCCCACAGCAACCGACCCGTTGCACGGTCATAGATGGACAGCTCTGGAGCAAAGGCGGCTTCTGACGTTCGAGGAGGCAGATCACCGGAGACCGTCACGGTTGTCGTCAACTGCGTGCCATCGCTAACCAGTCGTGCGTCGAGGATGTCCTCCCAGGCAGCGCCGATGGTGGGCGTGAGGGGCTCGGTGTGCAGATCCGATACCACGTCGCCGGTCTTGTCATCACATACCGCGGATCCGCTCGGTCGAGCAGGGCGCGATGACGCGTCGGAGCACGTGGCGAGCCCGAATATTGCGACGCACACAAGCTCCGCTGCGAAGGCGCTCCGCAAGCGCGCCCCACGTGGCATAGCCGAGTTTCGGCCGGGCACGTCTTTCGACACAGGGCGCCGTGTTTTCAGCGCGTGCCTGGTAAGAGTCGGTCGACGTCGGAGGAGTTCATGGCGGCGACCTTGGAGTGGATGGTGGACGTGTGATTGCTGGCAGGCTGCGTCACCCGGCCCAGGGTATGCCGTGCACTTCGTTCGCGATGCGGTCGAGTTCCATGAGCGCAAAAGCGACCACCACGTCGGGGCGGTTGTTGGATTCATCGTCAGGCCCTCGGAATGCGGCGCGCGTTAAATGACGTCTCAACTTGCTCGCGTATGCCGGTGCAGATCGCTTCGCAAACGACGACTTCCACCTGGTCCTGACCTTCGATGTACGCGGACGGGCGCCATTCTGGGTCCGGCGAAACAGCCGACTCCCAGTTGCGGCGCGCGTCTACCGACGCGCTTTCCAAGATCAGGCGGGCGAGGCGCACGGTTTCTAACGTGAGCGTGACCGTCACACACTCCTCGGCGGCCAGTATTTCGGGCAATGTCACGGCGCTGCGCTCTTGGAAGATTTGGAGGAGTGTGGCAAGCTCTGCGCGTTGTCTGGCAGCGACCTCTGGTGTGTAGCGCGACCACTCCTCCGTGGTGGTCTCAGTACGCATGTCCGGGTCTTCTTCGGCGTAGCGATTGATCCAGAGAAACGCTGGAGGTGCGACTTCTCCGCGACGGATGGCTGACCTAAAGGCGAGGCCCATGGCTTGCGCGGCCAGAAGATCGACGGCGGGCGGGATGGATGGCGGTGGCGCGGGCTTCTCAAAAGACGGCATCGACCGGCGCTCCTTCGCGATCCTCACGATTGTTAGTCACTTCGGTCCGAGCGCCGGGGTCTTTAGTGCGGCCGAACCGCCTGGCGCCATCGCGAGCGGTGTGCCCGGAGAGACCTCTCCGTGGCCCCGGGTTGAATTCCGGAATTTCAGACGGTCCCGTGGTCCCGGCAACCCGAGAGATCTCGAGGGAGGCAAGGACGGAACCCCGGGTTTGCTGTAGTCGGGGAATGAGGCTCTGGGCACCTTCAATTGCGTGCGCGTCGAATCGCGGAAGCAGCCGGCGAGGTCGGCCCGATGCCGAGTCGCCACCTGCGGATTGTCTCCACGGCAAGATCCATGCGGTTGCTTCGCGATCGGTGACGCCTGGATCGCATCGTGACGGCCTACGGGCTCAGCCGAGCGGCGCGGGGACGTCCGCGGCTGCGCTCGCGAACACCGCACGGGCGGCCGCGTAGGGCCGCACGCGTGTTGGCGCCTTCGAACTGCGGGAAGCGCCGGGCGCGTCACGACCCGTCACGGCGTCACGTCGGCCTGACGGCTCCAAGGGTCACAACACGCCGACTCGGAATTCGTGTTGTGCTGTTCATGCGACGGCGGCGCGTTCCGTGACGAGATGTCGCACGACGAGCGCGCTGCGTGAACCGTACGTGTCATCCCCGCTATGCGCGGTAGGTCGCGAGCCGCGCGCGTCGATCAGCCTCAGCATCGAGAAGGGTTGATACGGGGACACCCGCGCGATGCAGAACCCAGCTTGAGCTACAGGCGTTCGTCGGCTGCCGACGAACCCAAGGTCGGGCGGTTGGCGCGGTGCCTCTTGGCGGTGTCAGCACTGCGCTTCAACCGGCACGCCTCTCGGGCACAGCATCGCGTCGTTGCATGTTCGCCTCGTTGCGTCGCGTAGGCCTCGTTGCAGTAGTTGCAGATCTTCAGATTGGCCCCGGTCGCCACGACCGCCGCACGCAGCGCGAGTGCGCCGAAGAGGGTACGCGCGCGGAAACCGAGCCGCGGTGATGGCAGCCACTCGACTGCCGGGCGAACGTTCCCGAGTTCGAACCACCGGTCAAAGAACGAGGAGACAAAGGCCTTATCGGGCAGAACCAGCCTGATCGGTCCGATCAACCGGTCGGGGTTCACGGCCTCTTGGATCGACACTCTTCCGCCTCGCGGCGCGCTCATCGGAACCAACCCGGGAGCTATCTCGCTTACGAGCGGGGCCCATACGTCGGACCGCACGGGCTCTCGCGTGTGGATGCCGACCACAGCATTCAACATCGTCGCCAACTCGCCCGCGAACGCTCTCCACGGTTCGATCGGCTCGACGAACCAGTCGCCGTCGACCTGCTCGTGACAGCTGTCGACCTGCGCCGGGCCATGTCCGACCCGGTGCGTGTGGGGGAGGTTGTGTTCGCAGAGGCCGAGCGTGCCCCAACGGCTGGCGAACGTCTCCACGTCTCGCTCGAGGTCATCGCTGCTCGCCAATGCCGCGAACGGCGTCAGCAGTTCCTGCTTCGGATCGTTGATCCACCTCCCACGGTCGCCGGGGTTTTCCCGCCACCGAACCCAGCCGTCGCTGACGGTGACGTCGGACGGCCGCAGCCAAGACGATCCCGTCGTCGCCACGTCGAGGTCGACCCCGGCGAGTTGCGCCTCGCGTTCCACGTCGGCCTGGGAGCTGCCGCGTCTACCTGTCATCTCGCACCTGCGTCATCGAAACGTCATCGGAACTGGGGTAGGCGAGGCTATCGCGCCGGCCTGAAGCTGATCCTCCGGGCCACTCATCAAGCGTGGCCGAGCTTCAGGAAGCAGATCAGTATGAGCAGCGCAGAAGCACACGGAATCGAAGACCCGGGCGCCGGCGACGCCGTCGCTCGCGACATGACCGAGGCGGACGGGGCACCGCCGCGGTGGCGTTCTCAGATCGACGCCCTGTTCGATCGGATCGAGCCGGAACCGTGGATCGGGATCGCGACGAACACGCCCGGCGAGCAAGGGAGCTGGAGGGAGAAGTCCTTCCTTCTCTCCGACTCGGCCGGGATCGCCGCGTTTGTCGGCGGGGAACTCCGGCAGGGTTTTGTGCGGATGACTCCCCTCGAGCGCGATCTGGGCACACGCGGCGGCGGGGCCGACGCCAGCTGCATCGGCGCGCTCTGGCTGGACATCGACTGCTCATTCGGCGCGCACAAGAACACCGCCGCGCTGCCCCCGACGATCGAGGCGGCGCTCGCGCCGATCGAGTGCTTCCCGCCCGCGTCGTACATCGTCGCGACGGGCGGCGGCTTGCAGGCAGTCTGGTTACTTCGCGATCCGCTCGAACGGGAAGAGGGGCTCGCGTTGCTCAACCGGTGGGGCGCCTACTGGATCGACCGCTACGCGCAGTACGGATGGCATCTCGACAACGTCTTCGACGCCGCCCGCGTGTTGCGCATCGTCGGAACCCGCAACCACAAACCCGGGATGAACGGCGCCCCCGTCGAATATTGGACGCCACCATCATTCTGCACGTACGACGCGCGCGAACTCGCCGACCTGCTCACCGACATCGAACCTGCAGATGCGAGCACGCCGTGGCAACCTCCGCGTCCTGACTCGACGGACCCCTTCGACGTTCTCGAACTGTCCGGCGCTCGCGGCCGGGCTCTCGTCGCGGATAAGGCAGTGACGCTCCGGTGGACGATCGTCGATCAGGACGACGACAAGGTCGACTTGCTCCGGCCCGACGGGACGAGTGAACAGTCCGTCACCCTCGGAGGTCGAGGGCGTTCCGACGCGCGCGCGTGGTCCGATGCCATCCCGGAACTGGACGGGAACCGCAGCTACCACCTCGGCAAGTTCCTCGCCCACATCGCGTTCGACCGCGATGTCGGTGCCGCGAAGCGATGGCTGGCCGAACAAGGCTTCGGGACCGTCCCCGCGTATCTTCGACTGGCGCCGATCTGCGGTACCACCGTCGGCGACACAGCGCACCTGGGCGCGGGCGCGGAGCACGCTGAAGAGACTCGCCCCCTCTGCGACATCCTCGACGACGTCCACGCGACCCTGCGCCGCTTCGTCGTGTTTCAGGATCAGCACGCGGCCTACGCGATCACGCTCTGGATCGCCGCAACCCACGCGCAGACCGTCCTGCAACACGCGACCCGCCTCGTCATCAAGAGCCCCGAGAAGCGCTGTGGCAAATCGCGGCTCCTTGACCTCATCGAGTTGACGTGTCACCGGCCGCTGATGAGCGTGAACGCGACGGTCGCGGCGATCTTCCGATCCATCGACGCCGACGACCCGCCCACGCTCATCCTCGACGAGGCCGACTCCATCTTCGGAAGGAAGACTGCCGACAACACCGAAGAGCTCCGCGGCCTGCTCAACGCCGGGTTCCAGCAGAACCGCGGCACACTTCGCTGCGTGGGGCCGAAGCAGACACCCACCAATTTCCCGACATTCGCGATGGCGGCGCTCGCCGCGATCGGCGATGTCATCCCCGACACGATCACCGACCGAGCCATCAACATCACCCTTCGCAGACGGGCGCCTCACGAACCCGTCGACAGCTATCGGCACCGTCGCGACGCCGGCCCACTTCGGGACCTCGGACGGGAACTCCACACTGCGGTTCACGCCGAACTAGATGACCTCGAACGCCTTGAGCCGGACATGCCGCTCGAGGACCGCGCGGCCGACACCTGGGAACCAATCGTCGCGACCGCGGACATCGCCGGTCGCGAGTGGCCCGCCCGAGCTCGCGCCGCGGCAATTGCATTCGCCGCCGATGCCGACGCGACTGCCTCCGAACTCTCGCACGAGACGAGGCTCCTTGTCGACATCAGGGCAATCTTCACCGAATGCGCGGTCAGCGAGGCATCCTCAGACGACTTGGTTCGGCGGCTCCATCGGCTTCCGGAATCGCCATGGGAGCAGTTCGACCTCACGGCGAGCAAGCTCGCCTGGCGGCTGCGCCCCTACGGCATCCGCCCGCGCCAGATTCGACCCGACGGCCCCAACGGAAAGCAGGTGCGCGGCTACCGACTCGAGGACCTGCAGGACGCCTTCACGCGGTACTTACCGGCCGCAGCGGCCGAGCCAACCCCGTCACCGATCGTCACCGCGTCACCACCACCGCTCGAACCCGGCGCGCATTCTGAATACGTGACGCCCGCGCTCGTCACCGAGCCCGAGCCCGTCACGCCCGACAGCACCGAGTGTGACGGCGTGACGCCCGGTGACAACTCCCGTGCCGGCAGCCCCGATGGATGGGAAGGCACTGAGCAGGCGCCCGCGAGCGCGGAGCAACCACGACGCGCCGACCTCGGTCTGGGCGAAGACGGTCGCGAACGATGAGGAACGGCCACAGTGCACCCCGGGAGCCCTCCACGGCGTCTCGTGAGCTGCTCGACACCAAACTCACCATCACCGTCGAGGAAGCCGCCACGATCCTCGGGATCGGGCGCAGTGCGGCCTACGAGGCGGCTCGGAGCGGTGAGCTCCCTGTTCGACGAATCGGTCGGCGCCTACTCGTCCCTGTGCCCGCTCTCCGCGCGTGGCTCGGGCTGCCAATGCACACCGCGGAAGACTGTTCTCATAGGGTAAAATGGACGTCGCAATGACTGCTTATTTGTCCAAATACAGTCGGACGCCAATTGAACGAAAGAGTCCCGAGTTCTGCTGCTCCATCGCGCTGGCCCGGTGCGCTGCGGTGATTCCGACGTGCGCGTGCTGGGCGGTCGCCCGATGAGGGGCTCAGTCCGACAGCGGACGGCGCGCGGCAAGCTCTGCGGATGGGAGTACACGGTCGACTGCGGAAGCCGCCCCGCGCAGCGCTGCGCAGCGTGCGACAAGCGAACATGGCTCGACGGGGCTGCCCCGATCGAGACATGCGGGTGCGGCGGTGCTCTGGTCGAGACGCTCGAGCGGCGGCGAAAGTACCTAGGCGGCTTCTCAACCAAGGCAGCCGCGCACAAGGCAATGCGCGCCGAACTCGTGAGGCTCGATGCTGGTGCCGATCCGTACTTCGAGAAGACGACGGTGCGGGAGTTCGCGGCGATGTGGGTGGCGCATATCGAGCAGCAGGGCCGATTGCGGTACGGCACCGTGCGCGCCTACAAGCAGCAGATGCGTCAGTTCGTAGAGCCAGTCATCGGTCACCTCGAGCTGGTCAAGGTTCGGCCAGCGCATATTCAGCATGTGCTCGACGCGCTCCGGAGCAAGAGGTCACCTCGCACGGTTGCCCATGTACGCAGCGCGTGCTCCGCGATGTTCGGGCACGCCGTGAAGCTGCAGCTGATCCCGATCAACCCCGTGCACGGGACCGAGTCGCCAGCGAAGCAGAAGCCCGAACACCGGACGCCAACCGCGGCGGAGCTGCGCACCCTCATCGATGCCACCGTTGGGACCGCGTGGGAGATGCCGACGCTGCTGTGCGCGACGACGGGGGCACGCCGTGGCGAGATACTCGGACTGCGCTGGTCGTCGGTTGACCTCGAACACGGATCGATCTCGATCACCGAAGGCCTGCACTACATCGACGGCGAACCTCGGTGGCTGCCGCCGAAGACGCGGTCGTCGGTGCGAGTCGTGCCGCTGTTGCCCGAGGTCGTCGTTCGCCTTCGGCAGCATCGGGTCGAGCAGCGACAGCGGCTGCTTGCATTGGGAATCCGGACCGGCGACGAACAGACGGTCTGTGACCGCGGCGACGGCACTCCGATCGTTCCGTCGTCGTTCAGCCACGCACTCGTGCGCATTGCGAAGTCGGTCGGCCTCGACGGGGTGCACGTCCACTCACTCCGCCACGGCGTGGCGACGGTGCTGGCATCATCCGGCAATCGACCCGAACTCACGAGCCGGCTGCTCGGCCACAGCGACATCGCGACGACCCTGCAGCTTTACACCCACGTGCACGACGACGAACTCGTCGGCAGCGTCGAGCTGTTCGGACGCGCGCTCGACGGCGGAGCGCAGTGACCGCGGTGCCGCGCTCCGATGGTGGCGCCGTACTTCCTTCCTGCTTCACTCACCGCGTGGCCCGAGTGGAGCTGCCGAAGTCATCGATGATCAGCATTGCGGAGTACGACAACGACCGCAGCGAGTTGACGCTGCACTTTCGCAACCAAAGCATCTACCTGTACCGGCTGGTACCGCTGCGCGTGTACGAGGAACTTGTGCAGTCGCGGTCTTCGGGGTCGTTCTTCAGGGAGTACATCGAGGGGCGTTATCCCTTCGTTCGTATCCCGTCCTGACAACCCCTGGGTGATCGACCGCTCCGGGCGTTCACTGTCTCAGCCCCATGTCAGGCTCTCCGCTCCCAGGCCGCGTATCCTGCGCCGCGAGGCTCGTCTAGGAGGACACCTTGACCGACACCAGGGCGAGCCAGCCCGAACAAGCAACTCTCTCACTCGACCTGACAGGGAGTGTTACGTCGCGCCGTTCTGCAGCGTTGCGTTACCCAGGCTCGAAGTGGTCGATCGCCAGAGACATCGTGAGTCACTTCAGTCCGCACTACCACTACGTCGAGCCGTACTTCGGCTCAGGCGCGGTGTTCTTCACGAAAGATCCGTCGCCACACGAACTGTTGAACGATGCGAACGAACTACTCGTCAGCTTCTTTCGGGTGCTGAGAGACCAAACCGACGAGCTCCTCTGGGCGCTCGAGACGACGCCCTGGTCGCGCGAAGAGTATGACGAGTCGCATGTTGTTACCGGCGAGTCTCTGGAGGATGCTCGGCGATTTGTCGTCCGCATTTGGCAGGCGCACGCGAGCGACCTCGCCAAGAAGACCGGATGGAAGAACCGCGGTGTCACGCAACGAGCGAGGGGAATGTCAGTCCGGTGGCAGCGTGTGCCAGAAGAGCTGCGGGAACTCGCGTGGCGACTGCAGGATGCCGAGATCGAGAACCGGCCTGCTCTTGAGGTAGTCCGGCGCTTTTCGGCTAAGGACTGTTTGATCTACGCAGATCCGCCCTATCTGCCATCCACACGGACGCAGAAGATGTACGGGCACGAGATGACGGAGCAAGAACACGTCGCCATGCTTGAGGCACTGATCGCTCATCAGGGCCCGGTGGTGCTCAGCGGATACGACAACGATCTCTATAACGATCGGCTCGCCGAGTGGGAGCGTGTGAACGTCAAGCCGCCAAAGGTCGAGAAGGCCGCAGTCCGTATGGAGGTCTTGTGGGTCAAGCGTTAGTCGGGCCAGCGGCCCGGGAAATAGTCCTCGACCTTCTGTTTGAGGTTGTGGACCGGCGGCTCCTCGAGTTCGAAGAGTGGCGACACCCAATCGGCCCACCGAAGTAACGGGTAGTACTTGAGCTGTCCGCCCGAGTTCTGGTACAGCTGCCACAGCCGATGTGAGCGACCGTCGTCGTCGATGTAGCCAGCGACCGTGCTCGGTCCGTTGTCAGCCCTGTTCTTTCCTTCGTTCACCCAAGCGACGTCCCGACGCGGATCGGCGATGCGCAAGTCGAGGGGGAAGCACAGCAACTGAAATCGTTGCCAAGTTGGATCGTGCGCCAGCACGAGGTACCGGCTGCCGACGAGATCGACTTCTGGAGCGAGCGCGGCATGCCACGAACTCACGAGGTCCAAGATCGACGGACCCGCGGCGTCAGGTTGGGTCTTCCAGTCGATCCCTAGACGAGCGAACTCGTCGTCGAACTTCTTCTTCGAGTTCGACATCTCCATGAAGCTGCAGAGACTGGAACCTGGCTGAGTCACAGCCATCTTGCACGAGACACCGAACGGCAGCGTGCCCGGCGCTGGGACCAACACGTCGAAGATCCCCTTGTCCTCGCCGGTGGTTCCCCCACAGACGAGCGCAGTCACGCGCTCGAAGTCTAAGTAGTCCGGCATGAACTTGCGGATGCTGTTCACGTATTGACCGCTGCCGTCCCGGAACGTGCTGAGCGCCAAGCGCATGCGCTCCACTTCATCGGGCGTGAGTGGTCTGTCTTTGATCGGCGCGGACACTTTGCCCCCGGGGAAGGATTCGGCGGGAGTGTAGGGCGAGGCTTCGGTGACGAACGGTGCTGACCGGCGGCCAGGCATCGCTGTCTCACCCTCGCGGAGCGCCTCGCCGCATTCATCGACAGTCTCGCGATTGACGAGCAGCCCCGCACTGCCTCGCGGCCGCGACGTCGATGAGGCGGCTGATGAAGGGCTCCACGAGGTCGCACGAGCGCCGGTGGGGGCTCGGGGGCGTGTACCTACTAAGAGGGGAGCCTCGGCTGGCGCTTGAAGATGTACTTCAGCCCCAGGTCCTGACGACACCGTGCGATCAGGTGGGTCGTCATCGCTGTGATGTCGATGCCTTGGTCAGACTGAAGGAGCATGTCCATCACGCCGTAGGGGATCTTGACGTCGTCCGTGACGAGCTCGTTGCGAGCGAGGATCACGTTCATCTCGACGTCCGACGGCTTGTCGCCGGTCAGGTATCGCTGCACCATCGCGATCAAGTCAACGTGAGCCTGAAACTTCGCGTCGCGGTGCCACCGCCTACGTTCGCCCCGCTGTCCGATCAGGACGCCGGCAAGGCCCGCGATAGCGGCGATGCCCGCCGTAGCCAGAGCGATCCACATTGCGCGAAACGGTAGCCACGAACCGGCGCGCGTGCGCCGACGTTGAGTCGTTGAGCCGTTGACGGCACCGCGGACCGACTCGGTCGCTCGAGTCCACGTAGCGCCACCCACAGCTCAGCGTGCCGACAGCGTGTCGACAAACGCATGAGCACCGGCCGACACGGCGCAGCACGGACGAGCACGACCGTCGGCCTCGTTGCGGACGGGACGGCACGTGTGATCACGAGCAAGCACTCGGCGGCAGCCGGCCACCTGCCTACGGATCAGAAGGTTGTGGGTTCGACTCCCGCCGAGCGCACTCATCACAGCAGGTCAGGGGCTCGTGCTCCTGACCTCTCGAGGCGTTTGGCCCGTGTTGCAGTTCCCTCGCAGTTCTGCTCCGTGGATTTCTCGGACGTCCGTGTCGCGATCGGGTCCCCGCGGCGCGCGTAACTCCACCGACAAGGAGACGTGCGATGCGATGCAGCGTGTTCAAGCGGGGTCGGTCGTGGACGGCTCAGGTCTTCCTCGGCCGCGATGTCGTCACTGGCAGGAAGCGTTACCGGCAGTGGGGCGGCTTCCCGACGCGTCGCGCGGCCGAGCAGGCGCTCACCCGTCAGCTCGAACTGCTCAGGGTGGGTGAGTACGCAGACGCTGGAACGACGACCCTCGGCGACTTCCTGGAGCGGTGGCTCGAGTCGGTGGGCACGCGCGTGCGGCCGACGACGGCAGAGTCGTATCGCGACATGCTCGAAGGGCACGTCGTCCCGCGTATCGGCAACGTCCGGCTCGGTGCTCGAGTTGGTCGCGGCGCACGGGGCTATGCCGCAGCGGCTGTGCGGTAGATCGCCCGGCGCTCCTCGTCGGACAGCACACCCGCGAACGGTGTGACCTGTCGGAGGTCTCGTGCGCGCTGGTCGTGCGAGACCAGCACCTCGATGACCGCCGACACCGGGCCCTTCAGGAGCCGTTCCCATTCCTCGAGCCGGGGAGACGCTGAGCCGTCGTCCGCGCGCCGCATTACCTTGAGGTTCCGAACCGCTTTCCTCGAGACGGCCTTGGGATCGCGGGCGAAGCGGGCAGCGATGACTCGATGGAGGGCAAGGCTGTGCCGATCCTCGCGGGTGAGATCGCCGTTCGCGTTCGACAAGACGGGCGCGTAGCTCAACTCGAGTCGCATTCCCGCCGCGCTGAGCAGGCGCAGCAGGGTCGACAGGTGTGGCTCCTTCGTACCGCGCTCGTACGTGGCGACGGTCGCGCCGGAGGTACCGGCGCGGGTCGCGAGCTCACGTTGCGAAAGCCCGGCTTCGACTCGGGCAGCCAGCAAGATCCCGCTACCGACTCGGGTGGCCGGTTCATCTTCGCGAGGACGGCTCGGCATGGGCGCTATCTCATCGGATAGCAAGGTCAGTAGTGGCGGCGTCATCAAGCGGACGTTGGATCGATCGGCGTCGACCAGCTCGCTTCGACGTTCTCGATCATCTCGAAGAGGGCACGCTTTGGGATAACGAGCCGCCCGCCGAGCCGGATCGTCGGGAGCTCGCCGCGCGCGCACAGCTCGTAGGCAAGGCTTCTCGATATGCCGAGCAGGTGAGCCGCCTCCTCGACCGCCATCGCAAGGCGCTCATCGTCCGGCCGCGTGTTCATTCGACGCTCGCTCATGCTCCGCGCTCGGTTGAGATCGACAGCGCACGCTCGGCGCGAGAACGGGCCTTACGTATCGTCGCGGCACGTCGGCCGTCTCGGTCGCCGACTTCACGACTCGACAGCCCGAACACTCGGTACTCCACGATGAGGCGCGCCGCGTGCGACGAGAGCTGACGCCCGGCGACGGCGTCAAAGGTCAACTCGACGAGCTCGTCTGCCGCAGGTCTCTCCACCAGCGGCCTCGCGCACTCGGCAGCGAGCACGCAGTGCTCGCGTTCGTCGGCGAGGCGCAGTCTGTGAACGGCGTGCTGAGCGTCGCGCACGATGTTGGCCGCCAGGCTGGACGGACGGTGATGCGGGTAGGTGGCGATGCGCGCCAGTGCGGCGACGACGACGGCACTGGCGATGTCGTCACGATCCCACCGTCGTGCGTATTGCCGGGCGACGCTGACCAGGCCCGGAACCACGGCTTGCAACACACCCGTTCAGTTCGCTGGCGACCTGCCGTTTCAGGTTTCGGTGTCGCCGGCGTGCTCGAGCGGCTGACGACGTCGGAGCGGTGTGGCGCGGCTTGTGCGGCCCGTGGGGGTAGGCGCGTCGGAAACGTCGCGATTGAGGCCCACCAAAAGACCCACCAGGAAGCCCACCAAGGGGCGCGGTGAGCCAGTTCAGCGGCCCAACGATGGCGACGAGCGTGGCGCTTCCACGCGCAGGAACGAACCGCGTCGTCGCCGGGGTGCGTGGTGAAGCCGCACGCCGACGAGGGCGACACCGCTCGACGGGGTCATCCGTGAATGCCGAGAAGAGCGTCTCGATTGCCCTGTAGGAGTGCGGCGCCGACGAACGAGCGGGCTATGCGATCGCGGTCGCTTCGATTTCAATGAGGAACTCCGGGAAGGCGAGGCGTGTTACCCCGAGCAACGTCGACGCAGGTCGACATCCCCCTTCGCTCAGCCGTTTTCCGAGTTGCTCGCCCACCCCGAAGAATGCATCGACATCCGTCGTGTAGTAGTTCAAGCGCACCACATCCGCGAGCGTCATGCCCGCATCACCCAGAACGCGCTCGAGGTTGTCGAAAGCCTGTTCAACCTGCGCAGCCATATCTCCCGCGTGGACAGGCGCACCGTCGGCGTCCGACGATGTCTGACCGGCACAGAACAGCACACCTCCGGCCCCCGTCACCTTGTTTGCGTGCACGAACCCGAACTGGTCCTGCCAAGCCCACGGATTGATGATCTCGCGGTCCATTCGTTCTCCTCATTGTCAATCGGTCCCGCGATCATGCCCGGCCAGCGGGACTATCGGCAGTTCTGACAAACCCCTCGGGAGCGATGGCCGAAGTCGTCATCTGGACGTTCGCGCCGGCGCACAGCCGCAGGCCGAGCAACGTCCACTCGACGCTTTACCCGATCTCGGCCACGTTTGGCGCCGTTGTCGACGCCGGTCGCCCCCGTTTGCGCGCGGGCCTACGGGCTACGCGTCTTCGGAAAGTGGTCGACGGGTTTAGCTCGTCATGTGGGATTCGCGGGGGCTGTGCCATGTCGTCTGATTGCGTCCGCGACGCTTGGCGAGGTAGAGCGCTTCGTCAGCGTTTCGGATCAGCGACTCCGTGGTGTCGCCGGCTTGCGCCAGTGCGATCCCGATGCTGCTCTCGAGTTTCACTTCTTTCCCCGCGACGGAGACGGACTGCGACGCGATCGCTCCGTGGATCCGGTTGGCGACGATCTCGATCTCGGCGGCGCCGCCGGCCGCGAGGCCGGACACGAGGAACTCGTCGCCACCGAGTCGGGCTACGACGTCGCCTGCTCGCGTCGTCGCCCGCAGCGCGTCGGCGGTAAGACGGAGCGCGTCGTCGCCGACGTCATGGCCGTAGTTGTCGTTGATGCTCTTGAATGCGTCGAGGTCGATGAACAGGATCATCATTGGGATTCCGTCTCGCTGTGATCTCGAGAGATCCCGGCTGATGGCGTCCATCGCCGCCGCTCGATTGAGCAGACCCGTGAGCCCGTCATGGGTCGCGATCTCCTGCAGTGTGACGCGATGTAGTTCCCGTTCGTGGACCGAGTCTCGAAGCCGGTCCAAGGTGACCTGGAGCGCCTGGCCCGCGCGGCCCGGCAGCGGCTGGTTCAACAACGCCGATTCGGGCGCTTCCGCGAGCGTCATCGCGTACCGCTCGAGGGCAGTCAGCGTCGTCATCATGTCGTTCAAGGCGCGTGTCGTGTCCGCCAGCTCGCGTGGTCCTCGTGGCGGCATTGCGGTAGCCGAGAATTCGCCTTCGCTGATCCGTCGGGCTGCCGCGGCGAGCCGCCGCGCGGGGTGTCCTATCGAGCGGGCGGCGAACGCGGCGGTCGCGGCCACCAGCGCGGCGACCAGCGCGGCGACGATGAACTCCACCGTGAGCGAGCGCGTCGCCTTGTGTTCGAGAGTGCGCGCGGCGTCGTCGAGGTCGGACGAGGCGGCGCCGTTGACGCGCGACAATCCGATGATCCACTGGCTGGCATCGGTCAACGCGGCACCGTATTCGGTCGGGTGGGATGCAAAGGGTGACGGGGCTCCGACGAGTCCAACCGCTACGGCTTGGTCGATCACAGTTTCGAATCGCCGGCGTGCGGGATCACGTTCGAGCGCGTGCCACTGGGTTGCCCCCATCCGTCCGAGCTGACCGTCGAACGTCGCGACGTCGGCCGCGAAGTGTGTATTGGCCGCGATCAGGGCCTGTACGTTGACCGGTGCGTTGCGACCGAGCAGCAGGTTGTTCGTGTATGCGGTTCGAGCGGAGGCGTCTCGGAACGCCGCGAACGTCGCCTGAACGACGTTGAGCTGCGTACGAACCGACCGGGCCGCGCTCGCGGGGAAGTCGTCGGCGCGGCGGCTCGCCTCATCGAAACGGTGCTGCCATAGACCGTCGATATCGCCGGTGAATTTGGTGAAGAACTCTTGCACCGCGGGGAAACCCGCAGTTCCCGCGGCGACCTCGAGACGGAGTTGGCGCAGACGTGGGAGCTCGGCGACAAGCGCGGGGATGGCGAGCAGCGTCTTGTCTGAGTCGACCTTTCTGCTCGCGGTGCCCATGTTGGCCGTGAAGTCCACTCCGTACAGCGCGTTGAGCGTGGCCGCGCTCACGCCGAGCCCGGCGGCCGTCGACAACGCTGCCGCCTGTACATACTCGGTACTCACCTCGCTCCGCAGGTCGATGATGTCGTTCATCGCGACGGCGTCTCGGCTCACGCCGGCCGCGGCGCGTTTCTGATGTAAGAGGCTGGTGGCGGATGAGGTTGCAAGAACTGCCATTCCGGCCGTTGGGAGAAGGACCACGAACGCCAGGATGAGACCGATCCGCGGGCGCCATCGCGGAGTGTCGAGTGTTGCGGTCACCCGTAGATGGTCGACGCCCGCAACCCCGGTCAGTAGCAGGTTCTGGTTTCCGTCGGCCTTCCTTGACGTCAGCGCGCATCAAGTTCCACACGACTCCTCAGGAAATGGGTGTACGTGCCGATCTGTGCCCGAGACTCTCGTTTTCGCGTTGAGCCCGCCGACGCCCGGTGTACACCGGCTCGAACGACAAGACGCCGATCCTGGGCGGCGCCTTGATCGCGGTAGGCGCCGCTCTCGTCGCGGCAGCACACCCGCGCAGGCGGAAGCCGATCAGCCGTTCCCGGCTGTGCGCGGCGAAGGGCGGAGCATCTGATCGGTGACGATGAAGCCGACGTCGGGGCCTTGCAGTTCTCTCGCAGTTCCGCGCCGTCGAATGCTCTACAAGACCAGGTCGTACCTCGTTCGAATCCTCAACGCGTCTCTCAACCGCGCTTCGCGCGCCTCTTCGTTGACGAAGAAGCGTGGTCGCAGTTCCGAGTTCTGGCCCTTGACGCGCACGTGTCAATCGGGCGTCTCATCGGCCTGCTCGTCGAACGCGCGGCGCGTCGCATCGAGCCGTGATGAGTGATCGCCCAACTTGTTCGTCGCGTTGAGTCTCAACGCGCGCGCTTTCCACGTGCAACCAGTCCGTCGAGGAGGTTCGCGTGCAATCCAGGCTCACTTACACGGTTCCCGAAGCCGCCGCGCTGCTCGGGATATCGCGGTCGATGGCGTACGAATGCGTCCGCCGCGGAGAGATCCCGGCGCTGTCAGCTCGCGGGTTTGCGTAGTGCCTGTTCGACCGCGCGGCGGATCCACGCGGAGACGGAGCGGTCGTCGGCGTCGGCGCGACGGCGCACCTCGTCGAGCACGTCGGCTTCGAAGCGCACGGGCACCATCTCAGTGAGGTTCTGCTTGCGTCGACGCGCGGGGCCTTGCGGCGTCTGGTTCTTGGCCTTCGCGTAGTGGTCGTACTCCTGCTTGCGGGTCATCTTCTTCGGGGGAGTTGTCATCGGTCTCTCCGGTACTGATCAGCGAGGTGCACAGCGGCTTCGTAACATCCGATCGGACTCCCACACTTCGTCGATCTCGAACGGATCGCTGTCGTCGAGCAGATCGACATCGAACGGCTCGGCCACGACTGAAGCGTATTACATGCGGATGCAGTCGAATACGACACTTGCGAACCGTTTTGCTCACGAACGCGTGAGCACCGGACGGATTCGGCAGCACCTGTCGGACAGGCGTCGCCGTGCCTTCGAACGAGATACGCGAGGTAGCGATTTAGTTGACACTTACGTAAGCTGATGCTTACAATCGTCGGGTGGATGCTGCCCTCAAGGCGTTGGCCGAACCCCGGCGGCGGGAGATCCTCCGATTGGTGTGGCTGCGCGAGCTGCCGGCCACGGAGATCGCCGATCACTTCACCGAGGTCACCCGTTCCGCGATCTCGCAGCACCTCGCGGTCCTGAAGACGGCGGGCTTGGTGACCGAGCGCCGCGACGGGACGCGTCGCTGGTACCGAGCGGATCGGAACGAGATGAAGAAGCTGCTCGCGTTCCTCGACGAGTTCTGGACATCCGGGCTGGAGCGACTGCGTGACGTCGCCGAAGCCGCCCAACAAGACAAGGAGAAGCGCTGATGGCTCAGCTCGTGCGCGAGATCATGATCGAGGCGACACCGGAGACGATCTGGCCGTTCCTCACCGAACCCGACAACCTCCTGCAGTGGCACGGCACGGTCGCCGACATCGACCCGCGGCCCGGCGGTGTCTACCGGGTGCTCGTCGGCGGTCAGTTCCAGTCGGCGGGGGAGTACGTCGAGGTCGTTCCCATGGAGAAGGTGGTCTTCACCTTCGGCTGGGAAGAGAAGGACCACCCGATCCCGCCCGGATCGACGACGATCGAGATCTCACTCCATCCCGAGGGCGACAAGACCCTCGTCCGTCTCGTGCACTCGGGCCTGCCCGAAGACGCGCTCGGCGATCACGGCAACGGTTGGGCGCATTACCTCGACCGGCTCGCGGTGCGCGTCACGGGCGGCGACCCGGGCCCCGACCGCAGGCCCGCGAGCGACGGCGAGAGCCAGTGACCGACCACAAGATCGGAACCCGTGAAGAGTGGGTTGCCGCCCGGCTCGACCTGCTCGAGGCCGAGAAGGCGCTGACCCACCGGAGCGACGAGCTCGCGCGGCAACGGCAGGAGTTGCCGTGGGTTCGGGTCGACAAGAACTACCGCTTCGAGACCGACGACGGAACGGCGTCCCTCGCGGATCTCTTCGGTGGACGCTCGCAGTTGCTCATCTATCACTTCATGTTCGGGCCCGACTACACGGCCGGCTGTCCGTCCTGCTCGGCGATCGCGGATGGCTTCGACGGGTCCGTCGTCCACCTCGCGAATCACGGTGTCACGCTCTGCGCGGTGTCGCGGGCCCCGCTCGCGAAGCTGCAGGCGTACAAGCAGCGGATGGGCTGGCACTTCCCCTGGGCGTCGGCGTTCGACAGCGACTTCAACTACGACTTCCAGGCCGCGCACACGAAAGAGGAATGGGAGTCGGGGGCCGTCGAGTACAACTTCCGGCCCGTCGACCTTCGCCCGGCGGACGGCGACGAACGCGCCGGCCTCGACGAGTTCGCCGCGAGCATCGTGGGAACGGACTGGCCGACCTACCGGCGCGAAGGCCCCGGCGTCAGCGCGTTCACGCTCGAGGACGGTGTCGTGTACCACACCTACTCCGCGTACGCGCGTGGGCTCGACGGCCTCTGGGGCATGTACCAGTGGCTCGACCGCGCGCCGCTTGGTCGCAATGAGAACGGTTTCTGGTGGCGTCGCCACGACGAGTACGACCGCTAACGGGAGACGTCGCCGCCGGCGAGCGCGAGGGTGACGGCACCGTCGAGCGTGCCGACGGATCCGCCGTCGACGTTGACCATGATTCCGATGGCTCGGTGCGCGTCGCGGTCGATGCCCACTGACGCCGAGAAGCCGCCGGTACCACCGTTGTGCCAGAGGACGCGCCGGTCGCGCGTGATCCAGCCGAGCCCGATCTCGCGGTGCTCGTCGATGCGCACGCGCGGCGTCTGCGCCAGCCGGATCGCGGTGCCGAGCGCGGTTGCGCGCGGCGACAGGCACGCCGACAGGTAGCGGCCGAGGTCGCCGGCGCTGGTATCGACGCCGCCGGCGCCGGGGAGCGCGTGGTCCCAGTGCGCAACCGCGCGCCCCGCGGCGTATCCCGTCATGCGGGTGCCGGCAGCCGTGTCTCCAACACCGGATTCGGTCATCGCCAACGGTTGGAGCAGCCGTTCGGTCAGCAGGTCGTGATACGAACGCCCCGTCGTCCGCTCGAGGATCAAGCCGAGCAGCAGATAGCCGAAGTTGGAGTATTCGAAGCCCGCGCCCGTTGCCCGGCGCGCGCGGCGCAGGCCTTTCTCGGCGCGCTCCGCGGTGAAGCGGCGGTACGGGTTGGCGCCGAACGCGCGGTGGTTGGGCGCGAGGCGCGGAAGCCCCGAAGTGTGCGTTGCGAGCGCTCCGACCGTGATGCTCGCGTTCGGTCCTGCCGCGAGCCACCGGCCGATCGGATCGTCGAGACCGATCTGCGCGTCGCCGATCAGCGACGCGAGCACGGTCGCCGTCATCGTCTTCGTCACCGACCCAATCTCGAAGCGCGCGTCGACGGTCGAACCTTCACTGAGTCGAATCTCGGTTCCGTCCGCGTCGATCGCGACGACCGCGACGCGGACTTCGTCGACCGCGAACGCACGGTTCAAGCCCTCCACCGCGGCGCGTGCGTTCGGCGCGGCCCAGCCGTTCTCCGCCGTCACGGCGATCGGTAGTTGCGCCGGTACGACTGCGGACTGATACCGACGAAGCGGCGAAAGTGCGGACGCATCGTGATGGCGGTGGCGAAGCCGGCGGCGGCCGCGACCGCGTCGACGGCACGGTCGGTGTCCTCCAGCAACCGCTGCGCGTGCAGGATGCGCTGGTGCAACAGCCACTGGTGCGGTGACGTGCCGAGTCGCGAGCGGAAGCGGCGGTCGAACGTACGCCGGCTCATGTGGGCCCGCGCGACGAAGTCGTCGACCTCGAGATCGTCACCGAGGTGGCCGACCGCATAGTCGAGGACATCGGAGAGATCGTCGCGCGTCGCGCTCGGCGGCACGGCCTGGTCGATGTACACCGTCCTCGGTGGGCCCACCACGGTGCTCGATCTGGGCGGAATCCGTCTTCTGGTCGACCGACGTTCGACCCACCCGGCGAGTATCCGGTCGGGACGCGCACGCTGGTGAAGACCGCCGCCGGCGCGTGGACGCCGGAGCAGGTCGGCGCGGTCGCCGCGGTGCTGCTGTCGCACGACCAGCACCCCGACAACCTCGACCGCCGCGGTCGGGCATTCCTGGCGACTGCCCCTCGGGTGCTCACGACGGCCGCGGCCGCGGGCCGGCTGGGTGGGTCGGCGACCGCGCTGCAACCGTGGGAGTCGATCGAGCTCCCGCGCCCCGACGGCGCGACGGTGCGGGTGACCGCCACGCCCGCGCGGCACGGACCGGCCGGGACGGAGCACCTCACCGGTCCGGTCATCGGCTTCGTCCTGTCGGGCCATGACCTCCCCACGATCTACGTCAGCGGCGACAACGCATCGCTCGAGGTCGTTCGCGCCGTCGCCGAACGCTGCGCTCCGATCGATATCGCCGTGCTGTTCGCGGGGGGCGCAAAGTCGCCCCTGGTCGGCGACGAGTACCTGACCCTCTCGAGCGCGATGGCGGCCGAAGCCGTGCGCATCCTCGGTTGCCCGCGCACGGTCATGGTTCACGTCGACGGCTGGGCCCACTTCACGGAGTCGTCCTCGACCGTCCGTCCGGCGTTCGCGGCGGCCGGCGTTGCCGACGCGCTGGTGCCAGCGGTGCCGGGAGTGACGGTGACCTTGCCGGAGACAGTGCCGGGCTCGGCGCCGTCGCGCGTGCGCATCACGCGTGGCCGTGATTTACGGTGAACGCGCTCTGGCTCGTCATCGCAGCCGTCGCACTCGGTCGCGGATCCACGACCGAAAGGCCGATCGAAATGCCGTCGCTGTCATCGAAGGAGGAACATCTGTGATCGACCGTGCCCAGGCCATCAAGGTCGCTCAGGAGTGGCTCGATGCGTGGAACGCGCACGACCCCGAGCGAGTCGTCGCGCACTTCGCCGACGATGTCGTCGTCCACTCGCCGGTCGCCGGCCAGCTGCGCCCCGGTTCCGACGGAGTGTTGCGGGGCAAGGACGAGGTCTTGTCGTACTACCGGGACGGGCTCGCGGCGTCGGAGGGGTTGCAGTTTGCGCTCGTCGAGGTCTGTACGGGAGTCGGCGACGTCACGATCGTCTACCGCAATCACCGCGACATCCTCGTGACCGAGGCGCTGACCTTGCGCGACGACGGTCTCGTGTCCGAGGTGCGGGTCAGTTACGGCGTGTGAGCGCGGTTGCCGACCGGCGGGGTGTTCGACCAGCCTGGGCGGGTGGAGCCGTCGGCGTTCGAAGAGGTCGGTGAGGCGCTGCGCGGGTTGGCGCCACCGGAGTTGGGCGAGTACCGCCATCGCGCGCACCGCTACGGCGTCAAGGTGTGGTTCGGCCCGGTGACGCCGCCTCGGGAGCACTACGAGGCGCAGGTCGTGGGGAGCGACGCCGACGCGCGCGCAACCATCCTCGCGATCGAAGTGGGCTTCCACTCGGAGTATCCGAAGGCGGTCGAGAACGACGCGGTCATCGCACACCTGCTCGCGAACGAGAAGAGGTGGCGACGCGTGCTGGGCAAGGAGGCCGAGGTCGGCCCGTTCCTCGGCGGCGCCGACCGGTGGCGTCGAGTATCGGAGACGTGGCCCGACCCGGACCTCGGAGACGGCGAGCTCATCATCGAGCTCGCCACGCGACTCACCGACTACATCACCGCGCTCGAGCCGGTGCGCCGTCGCCGTCCGCAGTAGCGGCCTCGCGCCCGGGCGGGGCGGCCGCGACGACGATTGCCCATTCGCGACGCGCCATGTGAGACTCCCCCGATGGGGGCAGGCGTGAAGCGGGCAGCGCGGTTGGATCGCCGCGCACTCTGGTGTTACGCCCTCATCGTCGCCGCGCTCGCGGCGCGCATCGCGTGGGCGGCATGGATCGCGCACGCGCACCCGGCCGCGGTGACGAGCGGTGACACGCCCGGCTATCTCGGTCCGGCTCGCGCGTTCATTCACAGCGCACGGTTCAACCTCTCACCTCAGAACACGACGCCGATCTTCGTTCGCACTCCCGGGTACCCGTCGGTGCTGGCGGCGATCTTGTGGGTGACGAACAGTCAGTGGGCGATCAGCCCGATTCAGGCCACGCTCAGCGTCTTCACGGTGCTGGGCACGCTGCTCGTCGCTCGCCGTCTCCTCGGGCCCACGGCCGGCCTGGTCGCGGCGCTGATCGTCGCGCTCGACCCGCTGCAGTTCGCGTTGTCCGGAACGATCCTCACCGAGAGCCTGACGTCGCTGCTCCTCGTCGCCATCGTCGCCGTCGCCGCGATCGTGTTCATTCGTCGCCCCGACCTGGTCCCGATCCGCTACGTCGCCGCGCTCGGCGCGCTCATTGCCATCGCGACGATGTTCCGGCCGACGACATGGTTCTTCCCGCTGGTCGCGATCGTGTTGCTCGCGATCCAGTTCCGGACGCTCCCGCGGCGCGCGCTGGTGGCCGTGTTCCTTGCGTTCCTGCTGCCGATCGTCGCGGTGGTCGGCGGATGGCAGCTCCGCAATCACTACGCCGTCCACTCGTGGTCGGTGTCGGGGAGCGCGGCGGTCACGCTCTACTGCGTCAACGCGGCGTCGGTCGAAGCGAGACTCGCCGGCAGGACCAACGCTGCGGAGCGGCGCAAGCTGGGATGCACCGCAATCGGTCCCGACGTGACGGGCAAGTGCCCGCCGTTCTGGGACTGCACGGTACGGCACCCCCTTGCCAACGGTCCCGGATACGACGAGATGAGCAGCAAGGGACTGCACATCCTGGCCAAGCACCCGGTCCAGACGGCGAAGATCGTGGCCGCGGGCGCGGCCCGGGAGATCTTCGGGCCGGGCGCCGACACGGTCGGGCGATATCTGCACGTCCGTTCGTCGCACGCGCTCAGCGGCGTGCTGTTCGTCTGGAATCTTCTGCTCTGGGCGTTCGCGCTCGTTGGTGCCGTCGTCGCGCTCCGCTCGCGGTGGCGCATGTTCTGGGTCTTCGTCATCTCCCTCGTCGTGTACGTGGTTGCCGTCTCCGCCGGCGCCGAGACCGGTGCCCGCTACCGGGTTCCGATCGTGCCGCTGCTCGCGATCCTCGCGGCCGCGGGCGTCCGCGCCCTGGTCGTGGCGCGCCGCCCTGCCGGCGTCACGCGCTGACCGGTGGGCGCGCCGCTGGAGCGCCTGCGCGATGCGGTGCACCGCATCGGCGATCACGTCGGGTCGCGTCCACCGCGGGGCGTCTCGCACGACGATGCCGACGACGTCGTCGGCACGATCGAGTGTGACGACGCGGCCGGGTTCGCACCGATGATCCTGCTCGAGGCGCTGGATCGTCACGGGGCGCGCGGCGTGGTCATCGGGCAGGTCGCGGGCATCCTGCACGGCTCGCAGGAGTTGACCGGCGATCTCGATCTGTTGTGGTCCGGGGATCCCAGCGAGGCCGCGCGGTTCGCTGCCGCGTTCGCCGATGTCGACGCGTCGCTCTTCGACGACGATCACGCGCCGCTCGCGCTCGGTATCGATGCGTTCGCCCTGCCAAAGGTGTTGTTCCAGAGCGCGGCCGCATCGGGTGACTGCTGCACGCTCGCGCTTCCCTGGGGCGCGCTCGACATTGTCGGCGTGCTCGACCGCGCGGAAGCGGTCAGTGAACGCGGCGTGACGGTTCACTACGCGTCGGTCGCCGACCTCGTCGCCATGCGCCGAGCGTCGGGCCGGCCCAAGGACCTGCGCCGCGCCGACGAGCTCGCACGGCTCGCGACGGCGCAACGATCGACGGCGAAGGACTGACAGAGAAAAAAGGAGGGCCCCCGCCTTTTGGCGGGGGCCCTGCCTTCACCCCTGGGCGGGTTGGATCCCGGAGCTATTGACCAACGCTGGTTACACGCCCACCGGCGGGGCCGTACGCACGTTGGTGTAGGTGACCGTCGCGAAACCCTGGTTCAGGTGGAACGTGACGGTCCCGGTTGCGGTGTTCGTTGCCGTCGCCGTGCCGTTGGCCACCACGATGCTGCTGACCGCAACGGTCGGCGTGGCGGCTTCGGTCACGGTGATCGCAATCGGCGCACCGTTGGGGTCGACCACCGGGATGGTGCCCAACAGGCCCGAGCACGTGCCCGGCGCCTGGTACACCGTTCCCTGAGTCGTGCTCCCACCGACGGTGTAGCTGTAGGTGAAGGTGAACGGCACGCCCTGCAACGTGGACTCACCGCTCACCTTGCAGATCTTGAACAGGCCGGTGTTCACCGCGTTCGTGAACGTCACCGCGGTCTCGTTCTCGACACCGCCGTACGGCGCCGAGACGGTCACCGGGTTCGTTCCCGAAACGAGGCGGCTGGCACCGGTCGGGCCGGTGGCCGAGACGCTCACGAGGTGGAAGTTGGCCTTGCCGATCTCCAACACGGTCGCGTTGCCTGCCGGCACCGCGTTCGGAAGCGAGCACTGACCCGCATGGACCCAGAACGCCGGACCACCGTTGACCGAGAACTGGAACGACTGCGTCGCAGTCGAGGCGTCCGCGGCGTTCTTGCAGACCTCGATGGTGCCCTGAGCCGCATTCGTGAACGTTG
>JBBSEC010000006.1:0-65444 GCA_038240075.1 Acidimicrobiia bacterium | reverse complement strand
GACCCCCCAGACCTCGACCAGCAGGGCACGATGGGTCATCAGGCGGCCGCGGTTGCCGGCGAGCGAGCGCAGCAGGCCGAACTCGGTCGGCGTGAGGTGGACCGGCTCGCCGTCGCACAGCACCCGGCGGCTGCCCGCGTCGATCTCGACGTCGCCGACGCGGATCTGCGTAGCGACGTCGCCCTCGCTGCGGTCGGAGCGGCGCAGGATCGCGCTCACCCGGGCGACGAGCTCACGCGCGCTGAACGGCTTGGTCATGTAGTCGTCGGCACCGACTCCGAGCCCGATCACCAGATCGGTCTCCGAGTCGCGGGCCGTCAACATGAGCACCGGCGTGGCCCGCTGGCGTTGGATGCGGCGGCACACCTCGAGCCCGTCGATCCCCGGCAGCATGAGGTCGAGCACGACGAGATCGGGTCGGGTCCGCTCGCAGAGCTCGACGCCCGCGGCGCCGTCGCCGGCGACCTCCACGCGGTAGCCCTCGCTGCGGAGCCGGGCGGCCACGGCCGACGCGATCGAGGCTTCGTCCTCGATGACGGCAATTGTCCGAGGGCGCGGGGGGGCTTCTACCACCTGCTCAGGATACGGACGGGGCGTCGCGGATTGGCACCCGGGCTGTGGAGATCTGGTGCAGATAGCTTGCCCGGCGTGGCCCCCACTCCTGATCCCGCGGTTCTCGCCGGCGCGCTGGGGCGCGTGCTCGGGCCGGATCTGCGGATCGACGCGCTGCGGCGGGTGTCGGGCGGTGCGTCGCGCGAAACGTGGCTCTTCGACGCATATGGCCCGGGCGACGTGCAGTACCGGCTCGTACTGCGACGCGATCCCGGAGGCCACGGCGGCGCGACCGACCGCGCGACCGAGTACGCACTCCTCGCCGCCACCGCGATCGCGGGCGTCGCGGTGCCCCGGCCCCTGTTGCTGCTCGAGCCCGGCGACGGTCTCGGCGCGGGCTTCGTGATGGAGCGGATCGACGGCGAGACGATCCCCCGCCGCATCCTGCGCGACGCGGAGTACGAAGCCGCGCGCCCGCGGCTCGCGCGCCAGTGCGGCGAGATCGCGGCCGCGATCCACGCGACCGATGTGTCGACGCTGCCCGACCTGCCGCTGCTCGACGCCGAGGCCCAGCTCGAGCAGTACCGCGCGCTGCTCGACGCGCTCGGCGAGCCGCATCCGGCGCTCGAGCTCGGTTTGCGGTGGCTCGGCGAGCGGGTGCCGCCGCGCTCCCCCACGCCCCGCCTCGTGCACGGCGACTACCGGAACGGCAACATCGTCGTCGGCCCCAACGGTGTGCGAGCGGTGCTCGACTGGGAGCTCGCGCACCTCGGCGATCCGGCCGAGGATCTCGGATGGCTGTGCGTGCGATCGTGGCGCTTCGGGGTCGACGACCTCGTCGTCGGCGGGTTCGGACGCCTCGACGAGCTCCTCGACGGATACCGCGCGGCGGGCGGAGAGCCGCCCGACCGCAGCGTCGTGCACTTCTGGATGACGTTCGGCACGCTGAAGTGGGGCGCGATGACGATCCTGCAGACGTTTGCGCACCTCCAGGGCGCGGTGCGCTCGGTCGAGCTCGCGACCCTCGGGCGCAGGGTCGTGGAGATGGAATGGGATCTGCTCGACGCAATCGAACCAGCCGCAATCGAACGGGCCACGCTCGACGGGAGATGGTGATGCACGATCGTCCGACGGCCGCGGAGCTCGTCGATGCGGTCACCGAGTTCCTCGAGCACGACCTCCAACCGTCGATCGAGGGCCGCCTCGCGTTCCACACTCGCGTCGCGGTGAACGCACTGCGGATCGTCCGCCGCGAGATGGAGCTCGGACCGGAGCTCGACGCGCTGCGCGCCGCAGGGTTGCGCGAGCTGCTCGGCGCCGATGCGCGCGCGGACGCGACGACGCGGGAGCTCGACGTCGATCTCGCCCGACGCGTACGCGACGGATCGCTCGACAACCGCCGACCCGAGCTCGTTGCCTACCTGCGTGCGACACTGCGACTGCAGCTCGACATCGTGCATCCCGGCTACATCCGAGAGGAGCCTTCCGAACCATGAGGTTCGCAACCTGGAACGTCAACTCGTTGAAGGCCCGGCTGCCGCGCGTCGAGGAGTTCCTCGACTACGCCGACGTCGACGTGCTCTGCCTGCAGGAGACGAAGCTGAGCGACAAGGCGTTTCCCAGCCTCACGTTCTCCGGGCTCGGCTACGAGTCGGTGCACTTCGGGAACGGCCAGTGGAACGGCGTTGCCGTGTTGTCACGCGTTGGCATCAGCGACGTGAGCTACGGCTTCGGCGACGCGCACGTCGACCCGTACGAGTCCGACGGCCGGCTCATCACCGCCGCGTGCGATGGCGTCTCCTTCTCGTCGGTCTACTGCCCGAACGGGCGCGAGGTCGGCACCGACTTCTACGACCGCAAGCTCCAGTGGTTCGCGGTGCTGCGCGAGTGGTTGGAACAGTCACACGATCCCGCCGAGTCACTCGTGGTGCTCGGCGACTACAACGTCGCGCCCGACGACCGGGACGTCTGGGACATCACCGCGTTCACAGGCTCGACGCACGTCACCGACGCCGAACGCAAGGCCGTCGCCGCGCTCGAGGACTGGGGTCTGCACGACACGTTCCGCAAGATGTATCCCGACCAGGACCGCCTGTACACCTACTGGGACTACCGGCGGGGCGACTTCCACGAGCACCGCGGGATGCGCATCGATCTCGCCCTCGCGACCACGCCGGTCGCCGACCGGGTGACGTGGGCGGTCGTCGACCGCAACGCGCGCAAGGGCACACTGCCGTCGGACCACGCGCCCTTGATCATCGACCTCGACTGAGCGTGCGCGCGATCGTCTCAGCTGTAGCGAGTGATCAGGCCGCGCTGGCGAAACACTTTGAGCATCTTGGTGAGGAACGCGAAACCGAGGACGAGCAGCACCACCGCGCTCACCGCGGCGAGCAGCAGCTGGCCCGTGTCGAGCGGGTGGCCGTCGACGATGCCGCGCAGCGCGATGAACGCGTGCGTGGTCGGCAAGGCGAGTGCGAGGGGGTGGAGAAACGCCGGCAGCGCGCTCACCGGGTAGAAGACGCCCGACAGCGGCATCACGACGAACATGATCCCCCACGCCAGCGCTTCGGCCCCGGTGCCGAACCGCAGCACGATGCCCATCACGAACAACGAGATGGCCCAGCCGACCACGAGGAGGACGGCCGCGATCGGGATGAGCCCGACACCGAGCGACCACGCGTGGAAGCTGAAGAACGCGAACGCGGCGATCACCATCACCGAGATACCGAGCACCAGCTTCACCATGCCGAACAGCGCGACACCACCGACGTACTCGAGCTCGGTCAACGGCGTGACCATGAGGTTCAAGAGGTTCCGTGTCCAGGTCTCCTCGAGCAGCCCGGTGCTGAGCGCGAT
Source organism: Acidimicrobiia bacterium (assembly GCA_038240075.1). Lineage (GTDB taxonomy): Bacteria > Actinomycetota > Acidimicrobiia > IMCC26256 > PALSA-610 > DATBAK01. Next base: position 62,033 of record JBBSEC010000006.1, on the reverse strand, counting down.
CTGCGACTGGTAGACGACGTGCCAGAGGATGATGCCGGCGGTGAGGTACGCGGCGGCCCGCTGCGAACCCGATGCCTGCGTCGTGCCGACGTAGGCGCCGAGTGATCCGAACAGGAGGACGTCGACGAGCGGCCACAGGCTCACGTCGAAGAGCCGGTGCGGGCTGCGAATCATCACGTAGGCGTGACGGCGCGCGATCGCACGCATCCGCAGCCACGAGAGCGCGGCCGGTGTCAGCGGCGTGGTCGGTGCGACGTGCTCGTGCGTGTCGGTCATAGCGGATGGTCCGTCTGTTGCGATGAGTTCAACTCGTGGCGTTCCGCGAGCTGCATGAACACACCCTCGAGGTCGCCGTGGCCGTAACGCCGCGCGATCTCGTCGGGCGTGCCGTCGGCGACGATCCGGCCGTGCGAGAGAAACACGACGCGATCACACACCCGCTCGACCTCGCCCATGTCGTGGCTCGTGATCAGCAGCGCGCAGCCGTCTTCGTCACTCAGTTCGGCGAGACCGGTACGCACGCGCGCCGCGACATCAGGATCGAGCGACGCGGTCGGCTCGTCGAGCACGAGCAGGCGGGGCCGGTGCAGCGTGGCCCGCACGATTCCCACGAGCGTGCGTTGCCCCGACGAGAGCTCGGTGCCCATCGCCTCCGCGAGGTGCGGGATCCGAAACCGTTCGAGTCCCGCGTCGATCTGCGGGTTGGGATCCGCGATGCCGTACAGGCGGCCGTAGAGCTGGAGGTACTCGCGTACCCGCATCCGTTCCGCGAGCGGTAGGTAACCGGCGGCGAACCCGATCTGCGCGGCGGCGCGGCTCCGTTCGCGGTCCATGCGCAGCCCGCACACCTCGATCGACCCGGTGTCGGGCGTGATGACACCGAGGATCATCAGCAGGGTGGTGGTCTTGCCCGCGCCGTTCGGCCCGAGCAGGCCGACGCGCTCGCCGGTGTGCACGAGCAGGTCGACGCCGTCGACGGCACGGGCGCGCTTGTAGTCCTTTACGAGGCCGCGCGCCTCCAACACCGTGTCACGCATCGCCGTCGATCCTCGCCGTCGGGGGCTGGGAGCGCCAGTTAGTTTCGCCTGGTGGCGGCCGACCCGACGTGCATCGCGATCGACTGGTCGGGCGACGCCACCGCCGCCGGCCAGCGCCGCAAGATCGTGGCCGCGACCGTGCGGGAAGCACGCGTGATCGACGTGGTCTCCGGACGCACCCGGGCCGAGGTCGTTCAGTGGTTGAACTCGACGTTCGGCACCGGCGCAAGCCCGGTTCACCGGGCGGCACCCACGCTCATGGGATTCGACTTCTCGTTCTCGGTCCCGGAGTGGTTCGCCCGCGAGCACGGGTGCGCGTCGATCGACGCAGTATGGAAGCTCGTCGCCGCGCAGGGCGAGCAGTGGTTGCACGACTGCGCGCCGCCGTTCTGGGGACGACCGGCGACCCGCTGCACGCTCGCGACCGACGACCGCTACCGCGCGTGCGAGGGGCAATTGCGCGCGCGACACCGGCAGCCGAAGTCGATCTTCCAGATCGGTGGCGCGGGCGCAGTGGGCACCGGGTCGCTGCGGGGCATGCCGTGGCTCGCGTGGTTACGCGAACGCGGGTTCTCGATCTGGCCGTTCGACCCCGTTGGCGCGGCGACGGCGTTCGAGGTGTACCCGTCGCTGTATGCGACCGTCGCGACCAACGACCCGGTGGGACGCGCCGCGCACCTCGACTCACTGCCGTCGAGCGTGCTCGCGCCTCGGGAGCGCGATGCCGCGGTCGCGAGCGACGACGCCTTCGACGCCGTCGTCAGTGCCCTTGCGATGTGGGAGCGGCGGGAGGATCTGTTGTCACGGCCGGCCGCCTCCGACCCCACGACGGCGATCGAAGGCGCGATCTGGAGGTAACGCGCCGTTCAACGAGACGCGGCCGTACCATCTGGGGGTTTCAAGACGTGTCCATGACGGTAGGGCGTGCAGGGTGCTGGGGGAAGCCGGGGGGACGAAGGTTCGTCGCGTCGCCGCGCTCGACGGCGCGCGCGGGCTTGCCGTCGCGGGAGTGCTCCTGTTCCACGGCGGCCACCTGACCGGCGGGTACCTCGGCGTCGACTTCTTCTTCACTCTCTCGGGCTTCCTCATCACCACGCTGCTCCTCGCCGAATCGAGCCGCACCGGCGCCGTCGGGCTCGGCGGCTTCTGGGCCCGCCGGGCGCGGCGTCTGCTCCCCGCCCTCGCGGTGCTCCTGGTGGGCGTCGCCGTGTACAGCCGGTTCGTCGCCGCGCCGGAGCAGATGGGCGCGATCAGAGGCGACACGCTCGCAACCGTCGGCTACGCCGCCAACTGGCACCGGGTCTTCGCGCACCAGAGCTACTTCGCGCTCTTCACATCGCCATCGCCACTCGACCACACGTGGAGCCTTGCGATCGAAGAGCAGTTCTACGTGCTCTGGCCCTTGCTCTTCGTCGGCCTGCTCGCGTGGTGGAAGCGCGCGGCGCCCAAGGCCCTGCTGGTGACGTCGCTCACGCTCGCGTGTATCTCGAGTGTGTTGATGTTCGCGTTGTACCGCCCCGGCGACATCACGCGCGCGTATTACGGGACCGACACGAGAGCCGCGGCGATCCTCTTCGGAGCCGCGCTCGCCGCGTGGTTCAGCATCCACGGTCCGACAACGTCGCGCGCCCGCCGGATCGCGCTCGAGGTACTCGGGCTCGGTGGCGTCGCCGTGCTCGCGGTCGCGTGGACGAGCCTCGACGGTCAGTCGTCGGCGCCGTACCGCGGCGGCTTCCTGCTGTGCGGACTCGCCGCAACCGCGGTGATCGCGGCCGCCGTCGACCCCGTTCCGGGCCTGGTTTCACGGGTCCTTTCGCTACGCCCGCTCTGCGCACTCGGCGCGATCAGCTACGGCGTGTACCTCTACCACTGGCCCATCGACCTCTATCTCGACCGCACGCGCGTCGGGCTCGGAGGTTGGTCGCTGTTCGCGATCCAGACCGCGGTGGCGATCGCGGCCGCGGCCGCGTCGTACCGGTGGATCGAGCAACCGATCCGTCACGGCGCGCTGTCGAGCGCGAAGTTGCGGGCCTTCACGCCCGCCCTCGCCGTCGTTCTCGTCGTCGTCGTGTTCGCCGCGACGATCACCACGCGCACACCGAGCACGAGCACAGGATTCACCGTAGCCGCGGCCGGGCCACCGACCAAGGCCGCGGCCCGCGCGTTCCGAACCGCGCCGTCCGGATCTGAGCGCGTCATGGTCGTCGGCAACTCGGTCGCGTTCAGCATCGGGCAAGCGTTCGAACAACTCGAAGGCGAGCAACATCTGCGCGTCTTCAACGCGGGACTCCTGGGTTGCGCGTTCCCTCCGGAGGTTCACGTCCCCCCGTTCCAGATGGCCAACGGCGCGCGGTTGACGGTGAAGCCGTGCGGGCCCCCGTGGGAACGGGGTGTCGTCAGCCGGTTTCGCCCGCAGGTCGTGTTCTGGATCGTCACCAACCCGGCGGGGAACGGCGGGACCTATCTCGGTCACGACGTCGAGCCGTGCTCGCGCGCTTGGGACGCGCTGTACGAACGCAGCCTGAAGCGGGAGGTCGGAATCCTCGGGGCGGCAGGAGCGGAGGTGGTGATCACCACGTCCGCGTACACGCGGTACTTCGGGCTGCCGGGCAACGATCGCTCGATGGACTGCGACAACCACCTCCGACGCACGGTTGCCGCGGAAACGGGCGCGCACCTCGTCGACCTCTTCGGGTACATCTGCCCACACGGGCAGTGTCGATGGCGACAGGACGGTGCGACCCTGCGACCCGACGGGCTCCACTACCAAGGCCCCGGCGGCGAGATCGTTGCCCGGTGGCTGCTCGCCCAGGTCCGGCCCGACCTCGGCGCCGGCAACCTCCCGAGTACCCGGCGCTGAGCGGGATCGGCAAGGCTGGTCGGAGATGGTCACCACGTGAGCGCGCACCGGCGAATCGACCGCATGATCGACCGGCTTCCCGCCCCGCTCCAAGTCGATGTCCGCGAGTCCGCCAACCGGCTGCTGGAGATCCGCTCGCCGAAGCAGGCCCAGTCGGCGCTCGAGGGCGAATACGAGCACCTGCTGCGGCTCATCCTGCCGGTCGTGATCGAACACCCGCTCATTCGCAGTCCGGCCGCAGCCGCGGCCTTCACCGCGAGCTTCGCGGCCCTCGCCGCGACCACGGAGGAAGCCGACGCGCTGCTCACCCTCGCGTCGGCGGCGACGCTGACCGCGCCGGGCACGTCGGTGGTCGTCGCGGTCGGACTGGTCGCAGCCACAGTGGAGACGTACGCCGCGGCGTCCGTGCGCGTCCACCAGCTGCGCGCGCATCACTGCGAGATCGACGCCACGCAACTGGCGACCGACATCCGGTCCGCAGTGCTCGGCGGCCTCGATGCCTCGACCGGTCGCGCCGCGATGACGAAGCGGGCGATCAACGGGGCCTCAGGGCGGCTGACGAAACGTTGGGTCGTCGGCGCGGTGCCAATCTTCGGTATCGGTTACGCCGCGTTCGACTCCGCGAGAACCGTGCGGCGCGCGCTGCGCCTGCCGCTCCCGAAGCTTCAGGTGTCGAGCGCGCCCGGGCTCTCGGGCACGTCGACCGCGTGCTCCTGAAGCGCCGCGAGGGGCACGATCTCGAGCGCGCGCTCGTGTGTCGACGCGAGCACGACATGCGCGGCCGCACCGTCGACGTGCGCGCGTAGCCAGTTCGCGGCCGTCACGCACCAGCGGTCGCCGGGCGCGAGGCCGGGAAACCGGTACTGCGGCATCGGCGTCGAGAGGTCGTTGCCGATGCTCCGCTGATGATCGAGGAACTCGGTGGTGACCACCGCGCAGATGGTGTGGCTCCCGCGATCCTCCGGACCCGTGTTGCAGCAACCGTCGCGATAGAAGCCGGTGACGGGGTCGGTGCCGCACGGCTCCAACTCACCGCCCAGCACGTTGCGTTCAGCCATCGATCCAGTATCGCCGACGCGCTCGCCGCGGCCCGCGAGGCAGTCCCCTGGCTTGCCGGAATTCTCGACGGCTCACACTGAGCAGACTGCGAACGACGACCGAACGGGGTCACTGGTCTGCCGAAAATTGCGCATGTGGAAGAACCGACAGACCAAGGGCACCGGCGCGGCCGGCGCGGGCTCAGCCGTGGGCCTTGATGGCCTCGATGAGCGCGGGCACGACCTTGTGCGCGTCGCCGACGATCCCGAGGTCGGCGACACCGAAGATCGGCGCCTCCGCGTCCTTGTTGATCGCGACGATGTTGTCGCTGTTCTTCATGCCGACGAGGTGCTGCGTCGCGCCCGAGATGCCGATCGCGATGTAGACCTTCGGCTTCACCGTCTTGCCGGTCTGGCCGACCTGCAACGCGTACGGCACCCAGCCGGCGTCGACGATCGCACGCGACGCTCCGAACGCGCCCTTGAGCAGCTTCGCCAGCTCCTCGACCAACGGCTTGTACTGCTCGGCCGAGCCGATGCCACGACCGCCGGAGACGACGACCGCCGCTTCTTCGAGCTTCGGGCCGGTCTGCTCCTCTTCGAAGCGCTCGAGCACCTTCGCCTCGGCCGCGCGTCCAGCATCGACCGCGCCAACCTCGACGACCTCGGCCGCCGAACCGCCGGACGGCTCGGCAACGAACGACTTCGGGCGGATCGCGACGAGCGCAGGGGCAACGCCGGCGAGCTTCACATCGACGTTGGTCGTGCCGCCGAAGATCGCGGTGCCGAACACGAGCGTGTCACCGTCGAGCGACAGGCTCATCCCGTTGGTGAGCACCGGTGCGTCGAGGCGGACCGACAGCCGGGCGAGCGCGTCGCGGCCGTCGTAGCTCTGCACGAACATCACGACGTCGGGCTTGTGCTCGCCGACGAGACCGGCGATCGCGACACCGGCGACCGCGCCGGGCAACGAGCCGGCGGGGTCGATGTGGAAGACCTTCGTCGCGCCGTACTCGCCGACCGTGGTCGCGACCGCGGCCGCGGCGTCGCCCGCGTAGACGACTTCGATCGCGGAGCCGAGCTCGCGCGCCTTCGTGAGAAGCTCGAGCGTCGCGGTGGTCACCTTGTCACCCGCGGTCTCGGCGAAGACCCAGACCTTCGAGAGTGTCATACCCGTGGTTCCCTTCGGCCTCAGATGACTTTGAGCTTCTCGAGGAACGCGACGACCTTTTCGAAGCCGGTGCCGTCGTCCTCGAACTTCTCGCCGGCCTGGCGCGCGGGCGCCTGCTCGACGTTCGTGATCTCCTGGCGGGCGCCGGCCCAACCGACCTGATCGGCGAGACCGAGATCGGTTGCCGTCAACTGCTCGACCGGCTTGTTCTTCGCCGCCATGATCCCCTTGAACGACGGGTACCGCGGCTCGACCACTCCGGCGGTCACGCTCACGACGGCGGGAAGCGATGCCTCGACCGTGTCGTAGCCCGCTTCGGTCTGGCGCTGGACCTTCACCTTGCCGTCGGCGATCTCGACGTGCTTCGAGAACGTGAGTGCGGGCCAGCCGAGCAGCTCCGCGATCTGCGCCGGCAGCGTTCCCGTGTACCCGTCGGTCGACTCGGTCGCGGTGAGCACGAGGTCGGCGTCACCGAGGTGCTCGACACACTTCGCGATCACCTTCGCGGTCCCGAGCGCGTCGGTGCCCTCGCACGCGGGGTCGGAGACCAGGATCGCCTTCGCGGCGCCCATGGCCAGCGCCGTGCGCAGGCCCGAGACCTCGTTGTTCGGGGTCATCGAGACGAGCGTGACCTCACCGCCACCCGCCGTGTCGACGAGCTGCAGCGCCATCTCGACGCCGTAGCTGTCGGACTCGTCGAGAATCAGCTTGCCCTCGCGCTTGAGCGTGTGGTCCGCGTCGAGCGCACCGGGCACCGCGGGGTCGGGAATCTGCTTCACACAGACGACGACGTTCACAGCGTTCAGGTCTCCTGGCTCATTGGTCGCGTGCGCATCGGCTTCACCACACGCCCGGACTCACGCCGGTTGCGTCCGCTCCGTGGCGCACGAACTCGGCCGGAGAGTTTGGCCCGCGCGCGCGGCATCAGTCGAACTGAACTCATGGTCGCATGCGTGTGCGCTGCGCCGTCTCGTTCCATACTGCGCACCGCCGCGGCGCCTGCTCCGGACCGGCTTGTCACCTCCGCAGCGGTTCGACGTGCAAGGGTTGCGCAGTGGCAGCGATCGAGGTGGCGGGCCTGACGAAGCAGTACCGAGGTCGTCGGGGCCCTATCAAGGCGCTCGACGGCCTCGACCTCGAGGTTCCCGAAGGCGGCGTTTTCGGTTTCCTCGGCGCCAACGGCGCCGGCAAGACCACGACGATCCGGGCCGCCGTCGGTCATCTCCGGGCCAACAAGGGCACGATCCGCATGCTGGGCGCGTCGATCCCCGACCGCCTGCCGAGCGTCATCGATCGCGTCGGCGCGCTCGTCGAGCAGCCGTCGTTCTTCCCCGGCTTCTCCGGTCGCCGCAACCTCACGCTCCTCGCGAGGAGTCGCCGGATCCCGCTCGCACGCGTCGAATCGGCGCTGACGACCGTCGGTCTCCACGACCGCGCGGAGTCGCGCTTCGCCACCTACTCGCTCGGGATGAAGCAACGGCTCGGAGTCGCGTCGGTGCTCTTGAAGGACCCCGAGCTGCTGATCCTCGACGAGCCCGCCAACGGTCTCGATCCGCAGGGCATCCTCGAGATGCGCAACCTGCTCCGCCAGCTCGCGGGCGAAGGCCGCACGGTGTTCGTTTCGAGCCACATCCTCTCGGAGATCCAGCAGCTGTGCGACCGCGTCGCGATCGTGGCGCACGGTCGCACGATCGCGTCGGGTACGGTGAGCGAGCTGCTCCAGGGCACGGTCTCGCGGTACCGCGTCGCGGTCCCCGGCGCCGAAGCCGAGCACGGCGCGGCCGCCAACGCGCTCGCCGCCGCGGGATTCAGGGGGACGAACGACGACCGGGGCCGCCTGATCGTCGAGGTGACGGCCGATCGCGCGCAGGAGGTCACTCGCGTCCTCGCCGCCGCGCAGATCTACCTCTCGGAGCTGAGCCCGATCGAACGCACCCTCGAAGATGCGTTCCTCGAGTTGACCCACGAAGACCCGGCGCCGTCATGACGGTGACACGATGAGCGGTGTCGGCGCGCTGCTCGGCGCGGAGCTCCGACGGTTCTTCTCGCGGCGCGTCGTGCGCGGTGCGTTTGCATTCGGCATCGCGCTGACGACCTTGGTGATGGTGATCCAGATCGCACGCTCGGCGGAGAGCACCGCGACGCAGCGCGGCACCAGCTTCGTGTGCAACGTGCCGACGGATGCCACCGGGTCAACGGCTGCCGGTGGCGCGCCCACCGACTGCACCACGCGGCCGACGGTCGCGACGCTGAGGCGCGACCGGCGCCTGAACATCTCGAGGCACTACTCCGAGGCCGTCGGCGGCGTCGGAGTGGCGATGGTGCTCGTTGCGTTCATTGTGGGCGCGTCGTTCGTCGGTGCCGAGTTCGGCGCGGGGTCGCTGAGCACGCAGTTGATCTTCGAACCGCGCCGCACACGCGTGGTCACGGTGAAGGCGCTGGCCGTCGGCATCGGGCTTGCGTTGACGGCGATCGTGCTCCTGCTCTATCTCGGCGTCCTCATGTACGCGGGCTCCGAGCTGCGCGGTGTCGTGAACGGTCTCGACTCCACGTGGTTCGCGGCACGCGCGGGCGACCTCGTTCGCGTCGGGGCCGCCGTCGCCCTCGCCGGGATCCTCGCCTACGCGATCACCGTGGTGGCCCGCCGTACCGTCGCGGCCGTCGCCGGGCTCCTCATCGGACAGGTGGCGAGCGGCATCGTCGGGTCGCTCAAGAACTGGCACTGGGTCGCGAAGTACAACCCCGCGACCGCCCTGATCCTCACCGCGCTCAACCCGGTGCACCACCCGGGCGACCCCGAGGCGCAGATCCTGCACCTCCGCGGCGCGATCGCGACGTCGTGCATCTGGGCGGTCGGGCTCACGATCGTCGCGGCGGTCATCTTCAGCCGGCGCGAGGTGCGCTGACCGATCGGACCGGGTCTCGGAGCGGCCGGTAGCGTCCTGGGAGATGAGCCGGCTCCTCGATGTCCTGGTCGTGGGCGCGGGCCCGGCCGGCATCGCGACGGCGATCACCGCGAAGGATCGCGGGCTCGACGTCGTGGTCGTCGACGGCGCGACCTTCCCGCGCGACAAGACGTGCGGCGACGGCCTGACCGCGGGTGCACTGCGATTCATCGAGCGGCTCGGCCTTCCCCGCGCCGCGCTCGATCCGTGCAGCTACGAAGCGGTCGACGAAGCGATCCTGCTCTCGCCGAGCGGCCGGCGGGTGTCACTCCCGATGCCGACCGACGGCGAGCACGCGGGCGTCGTCCCGCGGTTCGTGCTCGACGCGAAGCTCGTCGAGCACGCCCGCGCGCGTGGCGTCGACCTCACTGAGGACTGCACGGTCGAGTCGGTCGTTCCGATCGCGCACGGCGTCCGCGTGACGACGACGACCGGGCCCGAATACGCCGCGCGCTACGTCGTCGCGGCCGATGGCCACTTCTCGACGGTTCGCCGCGCGTGGCAACCGTCGGCCGGTCCCGCGCTCGGCGAGTGGCACGCGGCGCGCCAGTACTTCTCGGGCGTGTCCGACCGCCGGCTCTGGGTCGCGTTCGAACAGGACCTGCTGCCCGGCTACTTCTGGGTCTTCCCGCTTCCTGGTGGGCGCGCCAACGTCGGCTTCGGAGTGCTGCGCGACGGTCGCAAGGGCCACGAACTGAAGGCGCTCTGGGCCGATCTCCTGCAACGGCCGGTGCTGCGCGACATCCTCGGCCCCGACGCGGTCGCCGAGGATCGCGTGCGCGCGTGGCCGATCCCCACCCGCTACGACCCCGAATCGCTGGCCGACGGCCGCGTGCTCTTCGTCGGCGACGCCGCCGCGGTCGTCGACCCGATGACGGGCGAAGGCATCGCGCAGGCGATCGAGACCGGCATGCTCGCGGCGTCGGCGATCAGCGACGGCAACGGCGTCGACCCCCAATCGGTCGGCGACGACTACAGGAACCGGGTCGCCCGGTCCCTCGGCACCGACCTTCGGTTCGCGGCCGCACTGCAGCGGCTGCTCGCACGACCCAAGGCCGCGCGCGGCGCGATCCGCGCCGTCGATGCGAACGACTGGACCCGCCGCAACTTCGCGCGCTGGATGTTCGAGGACTATCCGAGGGCCGCGCTCTTCACACCGAGCCGGTGGCGGCGCCGCATGTTCACCCGGCCGGGCGCGTACGCGACAGACGTGACAGGCTGAGCTTCGACACCGACGAGGGGGACTTCAGTGGGCAGTGCCATGAGCGAGATCGACATCGCGTGCAGCGCGGACGACGTGTGGAAGGTCGCCGGCGACTTCGGCGGCCTCGCCGGTTGGATGCCCGGGATCGAGAAGTGCACGGTCGCCGGCGACATCCGAACGATCGAGATGGGCGGCATGAAGATCGATGAGCGCCTCGTCGCCCGTGACGACGCGAAGCGGCTGCTGACCTACAGCATCGCCTCCGGCGCGCCGGTCGACCACCACGAGGCCACGATCACCGTCACCCCTGCCGGTGCGGGAGCGCACGTGACGTACGCCGTCGCCGTCGAGCCCGACTCGATGGTCGAACTGCTCCAGGGGATGTACCAGCAGAGCCTCGAGGCGTTGAAGGCACACGTCGAAGGCTGATCGTCAGCGGTTCGTCAGCCGGTGTGCTCAGACCGTGCGCAGCGCGGCCGGTCCGCCCGGCTCGACGAGGATCTTCACGTGGTCTTCCGGTGAGCCGAGCGCGCGGAACGCGTCGGCGACGGTGTCGATCCCGCAGACACCGGTGATCATCGGGGTCACGTCGATCTCGCCCTCGGCGATCGCCCGCAGCGTGTCGGCGAACTCGAACGGGTCGTACGCGAACGAGAACACGATCGTGAGCTGCTTCATCTGGGGGAGCACGGGACGAATCGTGTCCTGCTGCATGCACGAGCCGACAACCACGACGCGCGACAACATCGGCGCGTGCGAAACGGCGAGTGCGAGCGAGCCCGGAACGCCGATCGCGTCGAACACCACGGGGGCCTTGTGGCCGTCGACACGCTGCCACGCGTCGATCGGATCGTCGTTTGCGGGATCGACCGCCTCGGTCGCACCCATCGCGAGCGCGGTCGCGCGGCGGCGGGGCGAGTAGTCACTGACGACGATCGTCTCCACGCCGAGCCGGTGCAGCTCCGCGACGACCGCCAGACCCACCGGTCCCGCACCGAGCACGACCGCCGCATCTGCGGAGGTCACGGCACCGCGCGCAACCGCGTGGCGACCGACCGCCATCGGCTCCGTGAGCGCGGCGCGGCGCGCGTCGAGGCCGTTCGGAACCTTGAGGCAGATGCCCGCGGTCAGCCGCATGAGCTCGGCGTAACCGCCGTTGTTCACGTTGCTGTACGCGCCGACGGGCTCCATGCCGGCCGCGGTCAGCATCACCGGGAGCGACGTCACCAGGTCGCCGGCCGCGATCGCGACACCGTCGGTCGCGGGTCCGAGCTCGAGGACCTCGGCGCTGAACTCGTGACCCATCACGTAGTCGAGGTGCGGATCGAACGGGAGCGGCATGCCCACCTCGCCCGCGGCCGCCACGAGGTCGTCGGCGTGCACGAGCGCGTGCAGATCCGAACCGCAGATCCCGCACGCGACCACTCGGACGAGCGCGTCACCGGGACCCGCGACGGGGTCGTCGACGTTGTCGACCACGATGGCTTGGTTTCGGGCGATGGCAGCGCGCATGAAGGGCAGTCTCGCAGGTTGACGCGCGACCTGATCGAGGTGAGGCTCAGCGTGTGAGTGACCCGCCCGCGAACTGGTTGCCCGAGCTCGAAGAGCTCGCGCGGCGCGAAGAGCTCGCGTCACGCATGGGTGGCGAGGAGAAGGTTGCGAAGCACCGCTCGCTCGGAAAGCTTCCGGTGCGCGAGCGCATCGCGCTGCTGCTCGATGACGGCAGCTTCCACGAGATCGGATCACTGACCGGGCGCGCGACCTACGACGACGATGGCAATCTCGTCGACGTCACGCCCGCGAACTTCGTGATGGGCCGGGGGCGGATCGAAGGTCGCACCGTCGTGGTCGGCGGTGACGACTTCACCGTTCGGGGCGGCGCCGCCGACGCGTCGATCTTCCAGAAGCAGGTGCACGCGGAGCGGATGGCCCACGACCTCCGGCTGCCGATCGTGCGCCTCGTCGACGGTTCGGGCGGCGGTGGCTCGGTCAAGACCCTCGAGACCGAACGGCGCTCGTTCGTGCCGTTCAACCCCGGTTGGGAGTGGGTCGTCGCCAACCTCTCGACGGTGCCGGTCGTGTCGCTCTGTCTCGGTTCGGTCGCCGGGCTCGGCGCCGCGCGCGTCGTCACGAGTCACTACAGCGTGATGGTGAAGGAGACGTCGCACCTGTTCGTCGCGGGGCCGCCAGTGGTCAAGCGGCTCGGCGAGGACGTCGACAAGGAGACACTCGGCGGCAGCGCGATCCACACGCGCAACGGCGTCGTCGACGACGAAGCGCCGACCGAGGCCGACGCGATCGCGCGGGCGCGCCGCTTCCTCTCGTACCTCCCGTCGTCGGTGCACGAACGGCCGCCGCGCGCCGAGTGCAGAGACCGCGCCGATCGACGCGACGAATGGCTCGTCGGCGCGATCCCGCGCGATCGGCGCAAGGTGTACCGCGTGCGCCCGATCATCGAGGCCGTCGTCGACCAGGGCTCGTTCATGGAGCTCGGGCGCCACTTCGGTGGACCGGCCGTCACCGGGCTCGCGCGCCTCAACGGCTGGCCGGTCGCGATGCTGGCCGGCGACCCGTACCACTACGGAGGCGGATGGACCGCGGCCGCGGCCCAGAAGGTGACGCGTTTCGTCGATCTCGCCGACACGTTCGGTTTGCCGGTCGTGCACCTCGTCGACAACCCCGGCTTCGTGATCGGCACCGATGCCGAGCACGCCGCGACGATCCGTCACGGCGCGCACGCGCTCGCCGCGATCTACGAGGCGAAGGTCCCGTGGTGCTCGGTGATCCTGCGCAAGGTGTACGGCGTCGCCGGCGCCGCGCATCAGAACGCATCGCGACTGTCGTACCGGTACGCGTGGCCGTCGGGGAGTTGGGGCAGCCTGCCGCTCGAAGGCGGTATCGAGGCCGCGTACCGCGCCGAGCTCGAAGCCGCGCCCGACCCGGTTGCCCGCCGGGCCGAGATCGAGCAGCGCCTCACCTCGCGCCAATCGCCGTTCCGTACGGCCGAGGCCTTCCTCGTGGAGGAGATCGTCGATCCGCGCGACACGCGCCGGCTGCTGTGCGAGTTCGCCGATCTGGCCGCGCCACTGTGGGAACCCGGTGGACCATCGCGCGGAACGCGCCCCTGACCGCTCAAGATCCGATGCACGTCGACGTGCTGCCGATACATCGGCCGTCGGGGTTGGTGACGGTGAGGGTGGTGGCGTCGAAGGTCGCGGTCCAGCCCGGTTTGTGCAGCACGCGGTGATGGAAGTCGCAGAGGAAGACGAGGTTCGCGATCACGGTGCTTCCGTTGGGGAATGGCGTGACGTGATGGACCTGGCCGTGGGTTCGGTCGCAGCCCGGATATCGGCAGCGGCCCTGGTCTCGGTGGATGACTGCTCTTCGCAGTTTGCGTGACGGCCGCTAGATCGCGGCGCCCACGTCGAGTGGGGTGCCGTTCGGGTCGAGGACGATCAGGTGGAGTTTCGAATCGCACAGCAGCCGGCTGACCTGGCTGGATACGAGGGCGAGATCGCCGGTCGTCTCGAAGTTGCCGTTGAGGAGCGACTCGAGGGTGACGGTGATCGCGATGTGGGGTCGTTCGCCGTCTTCGGTCGGACTTTCGCGTCCCTACAGATGCGGCCGAGCGCGTCGGCGCGTCGCTGCGCGGGAGTCCGCGTGTCGTCGTCGCCGGGCTTGCCGGTCGCCGCGTCAAGCGCCTTGTTCACGGTCGCGCCGAGGAGCGCGTCGAGATCCCCCTTCACGGCCCAGCGGTCTCCGACCTGGGAGATGTACAAGCCGTTCGTGTCTTCCGGGGGCTTGTCGTCGACCTCGGCGCCGCGCATCCGGTAGTGACGGATCCGCGCGTCAAGGCCACGGAAATCTGACGTCTCGGCGAGCCGGACGAGGTCGTGTTCCATCGTCGCGTACACGGCTTCGTGACTCGCGCGGCGACCCAACGCGATCGTCGTCACCCGACGGGATCCCACGACCCGAAATCGCGACCAACAAGCGCGCCGCGTACGCCTCCGCACGATCGATCTCGCGGCGCGTCTCGATGTAGCGCTCTCGAATCTCCGAATCGCACAATGAGCCTCATGTCGAGGTCGCCGACGACGCTCATGAGGGCTGCGGACATGTCCTAATTGTTCGCGAACGTGCGTTCGATGACAAGCAGAAACATCAACAAACCCAGGCCCGATCGCGCTTCTGGGCGGGACTTGTGTATCAACGAGAGGCATGACTCCTTCGTGATGGTCGGCGGCGGTACGCGGTCCTGACCGGCCGGGTCTTCGTCGCGCTCTCGACGAACCTCCGCGAGATCGGTATCTGTGTTCTTCGGCCGCCAGGCGATCCGAGACCGACGGCCATTCGGCCGTGCTCAAACCGAACGACTCCCCAAGGCATAGGTAGCGGCGTGCGCATCCCTACACTCGGGAAATGCGCACGCAATGGATCGATCCGGGCCACTGGTCGAGCGACATCCCCTTGGAGACGGCGCACACCCGCATCGACGCGCTCGCGGAACGCGGTTACGTGCAGTTGCGCGACGCACCACCCATCCCCGAAGCGGAGTACCTCGGCCTCGAATACATGGACTGGAAGAGCGGCGGCGACACCAACTTCGCTCCGATCGCGACCGCCGACGGCCAACTCGACTGCCGCGGATTCTGGAAGGAAGGCGACGAGCGCCCCGACAAGAACGGGCTCTGGACGTCGAACGCCGAGCGGTGCCCGGCGATCGTCTCGTGGGTCGAGTCGGTCGGGGCGAACTTCGGGCGCGTGCGCGTCATCAAGCTCGAGCCGCAGGACTACGAGACGTCGCTGAAGCAGATCCACCGCGACGACAACAACCGCTTCAACCCCGAGCGCGACGGTTGGGTCGTGCGCTGCTGGTATGAGCTCACCGACAACCCCGACAGCGCCATGGTGCTCATGGAACAGCGCGACGGCCTGCCCGACCCCGGCACCGAGGTGCGCCTCCCGCTGCACCGCGGCGCGCAGTTCGTCGTCGACACCCAGCGGCTCTGGCACGTCGTCAGCCATCCGGGCACCGCTCCCCGCTACGCACTCATCGCAAGCTTCGAGAGCGGGCCCGCGCTCGAGCGCTGGATTCGTTCCCGGCTTCCGTAGTCAGGCGCGACCCGGGCGACCGGTGAGAAGATACGGGCCATGCGCTTCGGATACTTCATGGCACCGTTCCACCCCGTCGGTCAGAACCCCACGCTCGCGCTGGAGCGTGACCTCGATCTGATCGTTTCGCTCGACCGCTTCGGCTTCGACGAGGTGTGGGTCGGCGAGCACCACTCCGCGGGCTTCGAGATCATCGCGTCGCCCGAAGTGTTCATCGGGGTCGCCGCGGAACGCACGAAGCACATCCGCCTCGGAACCGGCGTGAGCTCGCTCCCCTACCACCATCCGCTGATGCTGGCCGACCGCATGGTGCTGCTCGACCACCTCACCCGCGGCCGCGCGATGCTCGGCTGCGGGCCGGGACAGCTCACCTCCGACGCGCACATGCTCGGGATCCCCGCCGACACGCAACGCCCGCGTATGCACGAGGCGCTGACCGCGATCACGCACCTGCTGCGGTCGGACGAGCCGCTGACCATGGAAACCGACTGGTTCACGATCCGCGATGCGCGGCTGCAGTTGAAGTCGTACTCACAACCGCACCTCGAGATCGCGACCGCGGCATCGATCTCGCCGACCGGCGCGGCCGCGGCCGGGCGTCACGACACCGGTCTGCTCTCGATCGCCGCGACCAGCAAACAGGGCTTCGACGCGCTGAGTACGCACTGGGGAACATGGAACGAGGTTGCGGCCGAACACGGCCACACCGCCGACCGCGACCGGTGGCGGCTCGTCGGCCCGATGCACCTCGCGCGCACGAAGGAACAGGCGCGCGCCGAGGTTGCCTACGGGATCCTCGAGTTCTCCCGCTACTTCACGCACGTACTCCCCGCCGGGCCGGTGCGCGGCGACACACCCGAAGAGATCATCAACAACATCGACGAAGACGGCTTCGCGATCATCGGCACACCCGACGACGCGATCGCGAAGATCCAGTCGCTCGTCGACGAGTCGGGCGGCTTCGGAACCTTCCTGCTGTTCGGGCACGACTGGGCCACTCCCCGCGCCACGATCGACAGCCTCGAGCTGTTCGCGCA
This sequence comes from Acidimicrobiia bacterium, assembly GCA_038240075.1. Classification (GTDB taxonomy): domain Bacteria; phylum Actinomycetota; class Acidimicrobiia; order IMCC26256; family PALSA-610; genus DATBAK01. The sequence goes on along the minus strand of JBBSEC010000006.1, from coordinate 45,627 downwards.
GTACGTGATGCCGCACTTCCGGGGCCAGCTCGCGGCACCGGCGGCGTCGTGCGACTGGGTGACCGGCAGCGGTGGCGAGTTCGTGAACCGCGCGGCCAACGCGATCATGAAGGCGATCGGCGACTACGCGGAAGAGCGCACCACCAAGACCTGAACCCCAACTAGCGGTCACACACGAGGGGGCAACGTGAAACGACCGACGTTCCGGATGATTGCGTTCATGCTGACGACCATCGCGATGGCAATTCCGCTCGCCACGCTCTCGTCCGCGACACCCGCGGGAGCCGCCGACGCCGGCCCGGACGGCCCGCGCGTCAACTTGATACGCGAGTCGGAGTTCGACGACATCGCGATTACGGATCTGGTCTCGACTGCCTTCCAGCCCGGCGAGCACATCCGCGCGTGGACGGTGTCGCGCGCGACCGTCGGAGTCGGGAAACCATTCGCGGGAATCGTCAGCGGCTTCAGCGGGCGCAACTTGCAGTTCCTATCGCTCAAGGACCCCGAGGCGGCGACCAGCGCACCGTCCGGCACCGTGTGCCAGCGCATCACGGTCGACCCGTCGAAGTCGTACAAGCTGCGTTTCGCTTCGGCCGCGGTGTCGGAAGACGCGGGGGTGACCGTTCGCTGGAACCGCCGCGTCTCTCGGTTCCCCGAAAAGGGTGTGCTCGGGAGCACCACTTGGACGCAACACGCGTTCTTGTTGGGTCGAGTCGAGACGACCCTCGCCAAGCTGTGCTTCAGCGGAAGCGGGCCGGGTTACCCGCTCGTCGACAAGATCCAGGTCTTTGCCGTAACTCCGTAGCGCCCGGACGATCACAACACGGTTCGCGGCTTCATCGGGCGAGCGCGGCCGTGGCCTCGCGCCGCACTCGCGGGTAATCGGCCTTGCCGTTCGGTGCGCGTCCGACGCTCGCGACGATCAGCACATGGCGCGGCGCCTTGAAGCTCGCGAGCCGCCCCTTCACGTGCGCGATCAGCTCGGCCGGTTCGGGTGCGGGCGCGCCGCTCGTCGCGTCCAGCTCGACGACCGCGCAGATCGCCTCGACGAAACGGTCGTCGGGCACGCCGACCACCAGCGCGTCGCGCACCGCCGCGTGCGTCTTGAGCGCCTCTTCCACCTCTTCCGGGAAGACCTTCTCGCCACCGGTGTTGATGCACACCGAACCGCGCCCGAGCAGCCGCAGCGTGCCGTCGGCGTCGACCGTCGCCCAGTCGCCGGGGATCGAGTAGCGCTTGCCGTCGATCACCTTGAACGTCTTGGCGCTCTTCTCGGGGTCCTTGTAGTAGCCGAGCGGCTGGGGACCGCCGACCGCGACGAGCCCGGCCACACCGGAGCCGGCAGCCACATCGTTGCCGTTCTCGTCGACGACACGCGCGTCGTCGCCGAGCGTGAACAGGCCGGTCGAGCGCACGCCTTCCTTGCGGCTCGACACCGAACCGCCCATGCCGAACGCCTCCGACGACGCGAACCCGTCGCTCAACGAGGCGTTGGGCAGAAACTCGAGGAGTCCTTGTTTCACGGGCTCGCTCCACATCACGCCCGCCGAGCTCACGAGCCGCACACACGAGAGGTCCCACGCGTCGGGCGCAGCCCGGAGCGCGTCGAGCATGGGGCGCGCGAACGCGTCGCCGACGATCGCGACGCCGAAGACCTGCTCCTGTGCGATCACGTCGAGACATTCCCGCGCGTCGAACGACCGGCTTTCGAGGAGCACGACGCTGCCGGCGACGCGCAGTCCCGCCATCCCCATCGTCATCCCGGTGCCGTGCATCAGCGGGCTCGCCGGCATCAACGCCACGCCCGAGCGCGCGTGACCGCTGCCGGTGGCGCGTCGCCGCACGTGCTCGAGGTCGGCGTCGACGGGGTCGATCGGCGTCCCCGAATTGGAGTGCGCGTACATGTCGGCGTGGCGCCACATCACGCCCTTCGGCATACCGGTCGTGCCGCCGGTGTAGAGGAAGATCAGGTCGTCGCCGCTGCGGCCCCACGGCGCGCGGATGCGCTCCGCGCTCGACGCCGCGGCCTGCTCGTAGGGCACCGCCCAGTCGGGGCACGCTTCGGTGCCGTCGTCGACGTGCAGCCAGGTGCGCACACCCGGGACGCGCGGTCGCACCGCTGCGACCCGTTCGGTGAACGAGCCGTGAAACGCGACCGCGACCGCGTCGGAGTCGTTCCACAGGTATGCGAGCTCCTCGGAGCCGTAGCGGTAGTTCGTGTTGACGGGTACGAGCCCGATCTTGCAGGCCGCGAAAAACGTCTCGAGGTACTCGGGCGCGTTGAACAGATAGGCCGCGACCTTGTCGCCGTGCGCGGCGCCGGCCGCGAGCAACGTCGACGCGATGCCATCGGCACGTCGGTCGAGCTCACCCCAGGTGACGCGGCGCGCACCCTGCACCTGCGCGGTCGAGGCCGGGATCGTCTCCGCGATCGCCTCCCACACGTCCGCGTAGTTCCATTCACCGCTCATGCGCCCATGCTCGCACCTGCGACTGGCACGCGCCGGGGGCGGGTTGGGAGGATCGGCGCGTGATCGAGCCGAGCAGCCATCGCATCGCCGCCGGGCCCGTGCACCTCGCCGTGCACGAGTGGGGCGGCGACGGACCTCCGGTTCTCCTCGCGCACCCGACCGGCTTCCACGGCCGCATCTGGGCACCGGTCGCCGAGCGTCTGATCGCGCACGGACGCACCGTGTTCTCGTTCGACTTCCGCGGTCACGGCGACAGCGACGCGCCCGACTCCGACTACTCGTGGCACGGATTCGCCGACGACGTGCTCGCCGTCACCGACCATCTCGGACTCGCCGGCGACCCGACGCTGCTCGCGGCCGGCCACTCGAAGGGCGGCGCCGCGCTCGTGCTCGGCGAGATCGCGAAACCGGGCACCTACGCGCGGCTCTGGCTCTACGAACCGATCATCTTCCCGACGCTCGAGGTGATCCCGCCCCAGGAGGAGTTCGGCATGGCCCGCGCCGCGCGCCGCCGGCGCAACGAGTGGGTGTCGAAGGACGAGGCGTTTGCGTCGTACTCCATGAAGCCGCCGCTCAATGTCATGACCGAGGACTCGTTGCACGCGTACGTCGACTACGGCCTGCGCGACCGCGGTGACGGCGTCTTCGAGATGAAGTGCCGACCCGAGGTCGAGGCGCAGGTTTTCTCGATGGCCCCGGCCCACGGCGCGTTCGCGCGGCTCGACGAGTTACAGCCGCCGGTGCTGATCGTCTGCGGGGAGAACACGTCGAGCATCCCGCCCGCCATGGCCCGCACCATCGCCGATCGCATGCCGCGCGGCTCGGTCGAGGTGATGCACGGCGTCGGCCACTTCGGCCCGCAGGAAGACCCCGCTCGCGCGGTCGAATCGATGCTGCGCTTCGCCGCCGAGACGGCTACGCCGACTTGAGGTCGGCGATCACCGACCGCCACTGCGCGGGGTCGTTGCGGTAGGGCGCGTAGAACGACAGCCGGTCGACGACGCCGCCGTACCGCTGCGAGAGCTCCCTCGCGACGTCTTTCGGTTCCGCGACCACGGCGAACGTCGACAACATCTCGTCGTCGATGAGCTCGCCCATCTCGACCCACTTGCCCTGCTTCGACAGCGCGTTCAGCTCGGGCTGCAGCTCGCCCCAGCCGTGGAGATCCAGCACCGGGCGGTAGTTCGGAGTGGATCCGTAGAACGCGATCTGTTGACGCGTGCCGGCCTTCGCCTTCTCGATCTCCGCGTCGGTGGTGCCGGTCACGACGAACAGCGGACCCGACACCTCGAAGCCCTCACGTGAACGTCCGGCCTTCGCGAGACCCCGTTCGACCGCAGGCAAGGTCACCTCGCGCACGTAACGCTCGGTCGTGAAGCCGTGGATCAGGATGCCGTCGGCGACCTCGCCCGCGACTTCCGTCATGTGCTCGCCGACGGCCGCGAGGAAGACCTTCGGCGGGCCGTACCCGGTCGGACCGGGATTGAAGAACGGCGTCATCAGCGTGTGGCGATAGAACTCGCCGCGGAAGTCGAGCGCGGCGCCGTCGTTCCAGCACGCCCAGATCGCACGCATCGCGAGAATCATTTCCCGCATACGCGGCGCGGGATGCGACCACTCCATCGAGAAGCGCTTCTCGATGTGGGGCTTGATCTGCGAACCGAGGCCGACGATCGTGCGGCCACCCGAATAGGTCTGGAGATCGTGGCCGAGGTTGGCCAACGTCATCGGGTTGCGCGCGAACGCGACCGCGATGCTCGTCCCGAGCTCGACCCGCTCGGTGTGCTCGGCCGCGATGACGAGCTGGAGAAACGGGTCGTGCGCGGTCTCCGCCGTGATGATCCCGTCGTATCCCAGCTCCTCGAGCTCACGCGCCGATTTCGCCAACTCCGCGATCGAGCTTCCGCCAATGCCTCCGTCGACACGCACAGCTTCCCCCTCGTCGAGCCCCCCGTCGGGCAGGTCGCAGGTTATCGAGCCACGCGCCACCGCTCCCCGGCGGTGACGGCCTCACGGGCCTGGCTCCCAGCCGCCGCCGTCTGCCCAACGCGCGGCGGCGCCGAGCGCGTCGCCAACCCACGATTGCTTTTCCGCACTGTATTGATCCACGTCGCTCGTCGTCTCGACGAGGTGCTGCTTGAACGCGAGGTACCCGTCGCGGTTCGCCGTATCGGCGCGCAGCCAGTCTCGGAACAGCAGCGTCTCGCGCCAGACGGGGTCACCGACGGGTCGCAGGTTGACGTTGACCGGTCGGCCCGGATCGGCGTCGACGAGATCGATCTCGTCGTACTGCGTCCCGTTCCTGTCGGGTCCGGTCCAGCGTCCGGGAACCCTGACGAAACCGGCGTCGCGGGCACGCGCGCTCGCGGCGTCCGCGACATCGAGGTCGGGAACGACGACCTGAATGTCGATCAGGTCCTTCGCAGGAAGTCCCGGAACCGACGTCGATCCGATGTGGTCGATGCGCAGCGCAACGGAGCCGAGCACGCGGTCGAGCCGCGCGGTCAGCAGGCGCGCTCGCGCGGACCACATCGGACGCGGTGCCACGAGCTCGGCAACTCGTCGGCGCGGCGCGCGTCGGTTGGCGGCAAGGTTGTCGCGGAACGGCCCAATTCGTTCGTCCCACAGGGCGGACGCGCCGGCGACGTCGGTCCAGACATCGATTGATTCGTGATCGTCTCGCGCAGCCGGCTCGCCGTCGATACCGACGACGAGCTCATAGCGGGCCGACGTCGGGAGATCGGGCGGCCACGCGACGACGGCGACGCGCACGTCGTCGTGCGTGAGCCCACGCCACTGCTCCGCAACCGCGGTCGCATCATCGGCCGACCTCGACGTGACGGCGATGTCGAGCTCGGTCACCACGACGACTTCCCACCCGGCACCACGGCGCGCATCATGCCCCTCCGCTCGCCCGCGGGGCCGTTTTTCGGTCCTTGATTATAGAACAGGGTGCCGGCACCAGGGACAAATCGGTTGCCCGGCGCAGGTCGGTCTGCTGCACTCCCCCGGTTACCGCCGATCGACCAGGGAGACGGAGATGCGCCGAGCGTTCATGTCAATCCATGAGGCAGTTGCCAACCATCTGGACGACAGGACGCTCGATGCGAACATTGAACCTCGGGATTTTGGCGCATGTCGACGCCGGTAAGACCAGCCTGACCGAGCGGCTGCTCTTCGCCGCCGGCGTCATCGACGAGATCGGTCGCGTCGACGACGGCAACACGCAGACCGACTCGTTGGCGCTCGAACGCGCGCGCGGCATCACGATCAAGTCGGCGGTCGTGTCGTTCGTCGTCGACGACGTCGCGGTCAACCTGATCGACACACCCGGCCACCCCGACTTCATCGCCGAAGTCGAACGGGTGTTGAGTGTGCTCGACGGCGCGGTGCTCGTCATCTCGGCCGTCGAAGGCGTGCAGGCGCAGACACGCGTGCTGATGCGCACATTGCAACGCCTGCACATTCCGACACTGTTGTTCGTGAACAAGCTCGACCGCGCCGGCGCGGACCCGGATCGAGTCGTCCACGCGATCTCCGACAAGCTGACACCGGAGATCATCGCGATGGAATCAACGCGTGACGTCGGCACGCGTAGCTCCGACGTCACGCCGAACGACAGCGGCGACGCCGGCTTCCGATCAGCGCTCGCTGACCTGCTCGCGAGCCACGACGATGCGCTGCTGAAGGCCTACGTCGACGACGAGCGCACGGTGTCGTACGCGCAACTCCGCGTCGCACTGGCCGCGCAGACGAAGCGGGCCCGTGTGCATCCCGTGTTCTTCGGGTCGGCGATCACGGGCGCGGGCACCGACGCGCTGATGGCCGGCATCACGGAGCTGTTGCCGGCGATCGACGGCGCCGCCGACGGCCCGGTCTCGGGCACCGTGTTCAAGGTCGAACGCGGTGCGGCCGGCGAGAAGATCGCGTACGTCCGCATGTTCTCCGGAACCGTCCATACACGCGACCGGTTGCGGCTCCGAGGCGACGTCGGGCGCAAGGTCACCACGATCAAGGTGTTCGATCACGGCTCGGTGGTGCAACGCGAGCGCCTCGTCGCGGGGCAGATCGGGAAGCTGTGGGGACTCGGCGACTTCCAGATCGGCGACGCGCTCGGGGTCGCGCCGACGACCTCCGACCGCGGCCACTTCGCCCCGCCGTCACTCGAGACCGTCGTCATCGCGCGCCGCTCCGAAGACAAGGGAGCCCTCCGCGTCGCGCTGGCGCAACTCGCGGAGCAGGACCCGCTGATCAACGTGCGGCAGGACGATGTGCGCCAGGAGATCTACGTCTCCCTCTACGGCGAGGTGCAGAAAGAGGTCATTCAGGAGACCCTGGCCGACGACTTCAACGTCGACGTCGAGTTCCGTGAGACGACGACGATCTGCATCGAACGTCCCGTCGACATCGGAGCGGCCGTCGAGGTGATCGCGAAGCCACCGAACCCCTTCCTCGCCACGGTCGGGCTGCGGGTCGAGCCCGCCGCTGTCGACGCGGGCGTCACGTTCCGGCTCGCAACCGACGTGCTCGGCACGATGCCGTTCGCGTTCTTCAACGCAGTGGAGGAGACGGTGCACGCGGCGTTGCACCAAGGCATCTACGGCTGGGAGGTCGCCGACATCACCGTCACGATGACGCACACGGGATACTGGCCGCGGCAGAGTCATGCCCACGCAACGTTCGACAAGAGCATGTCGAGCACTGCCGGCGACTTCCGCAATCTGACCCCGCTCGTCCTGATGAGCGCGTTGAGGCAGGCCGGCACCCTGGTCTACGAGCCGATCCACCGCTTCCATCTGGAGTTCCCGTCCGACGTGCTCGGCCCGATGCTGCCCGCGCTCTCGCAGCTCGACGCGGTTCCGGACACGCCGACGATGCACGGCTCGTCGTGCACGGTGGAGGGCGAGATTCCGGCGGCACGCGTTGCCGATCTGCAGCAACGGCTGCCGGTGTTGACACGCGGCGAAGGTGTCCTCGAATGCGTCTTCGGGTGTTACCAACCGGTCCGAGGCGTTGTCCCGTCCCGACCGCGCACCGACCTCAACCCCCTGAACCGCAAGGAGTACCTGCTGCGCGTCTCGCGACGCCTGTAGGTGCACCGCGTCGGCGGAGCCGAGCGATCGGATCCGTGCTTTTGTTCGGCCTTCAGTCCCCCTGAGGAGTACTCACGGCCGAACAAACGGGGAACCGGTCCCGGTTCGGCCTCCCGAGTCAGTCCGCTCAGTCGGGCACGTAGTGCCGGGCACCGCTCGAGTCGAGCCACACCCGCATCAGCCGGCCCGTCGACGGATCTCGGAAGCGCTCGTCCGTGGACGACCACTCGGGATGCGCGGTCGGAGCTTCACCGTGACGCTTGACGAACATGCTGACGACGAGGACCACCACCAGCGCCGTGACGATGAGCAGCCAGAAGACGCCCACGACTACGACCCGGCCTGGATCACGACGGCCGTGCCGTACGCGACGATCTCGGTCATCGTCTGGCCGATCTCCGACGAGTCGAACCGGACGCCGATCACCGCGTTGGCGCCCATCAGCATCGCGTTCTCGACCATGCGGTCCATGGCGTGGCGGCGGCTGTCCTCGAGCAGCTCCGTGTACTGCTTCACCTCGCCGCCGACCATCGACCGGAACCCGGCGGTGATCCCCTTCGCCATGCCCATGCTGCGCACGACGAGCCCGAAGCAGGTTCCGAGCGACTTCGTGACCGTCGATCCCGGGACCTCGAAGGCGGTGGTGGTCGGAATCACGGCGGCGTGGACCGCGCCGCCGCCGAAGTACCCGATGTCGGGGTCGTCAGCCATGGCGAAATCGTACCGACGGGTGATGCACATCGCTGTCACAGGGTCGCTGTATCGTCCGCATATGGGCTTGCCGATCCCCCAGACACTGTCACCGAGCTCCATGGGGTGCTTCACGAGCTGCCCGCTCGCGTTCCGGTTCTCCTACGTGCAGCGGCTGCCCGAACCACCGTCGGCGCCGGCCAGCAAGGGCACGCTCGTCCACCTCGCGCTGCAACACCTCATGTGGCGCCCGGCCGACGAGCGCACGATCGACGCCGCCCTCTCCGACCTGCACCGGGCGTCGAAGGAGCTCGAAACCGACTCCGAGTTCACCGGGCTCGAGCTCACGCCCGAGCAGCTCGAGCAGTTCCGTGCCGATGCCGAGGTGCTCGTCCGCCGCTACTTCGAGCTCGAGGACCCCACGAAGGTCCGCACGATCGGCGTCGAGCTGAAGCTCACGGCCACGCTCGACAAGGTGACCCTGCGCGGCATCATCGACCGGCTCGAGCTCGACGACGACGGCGAGCTGGTGATCACCGACTACAAGACCGGCAACACCCCGTCCGAGCGATGGGAGATGAAGAGCCTCGCCGGCGTGCACGTCTACTCGGTGCTCTGCGAGCAGGTCTTCGGCCGGCGGCCGTCGCGCGTGCAGCTCCTGTATCTCTCCAAGCCCGAAGCGATCATCGCCGAGCCGTCCGACGTCTTCATGCGGGGCGTCAACCAGCGATCGGGTGCCGTGATGGAAGCCGTGCGCCGGGCCTGCTCGCGCGACGACTTCCGGCCGAAGGAGAGCGCGCTCTGCAACTTCTGCAGCTTCCGCGAGTTCTGTCCCGCGTTCGGTGGTGATCCGGAACAGGCGGCGGTCGTGATGAAGGAGCGCGCGGCGACCGCAGCCGGGCGGCCACCGCTGCCACTCGCCGTCTGATGCCGGGCGCGCCGGCGCGCGCCGATCTCGTCGCGCGCTTCGACGCCGCCGTCGAAGATGCGGTCGACGGGATCCGCGGCCCCGAGCTCGACCAGATCTTCTACGCGTTGTCGGCCGCAGGCGACCACAGCAAGATCTGGCACTCGCTGGCCTGGCTGCGCGGCGTCGCGAGCGGCCGCCGCGACGAAGCCCGCCGCATGTCGACCGCGCTCGGAATCGAATCGTTCGTCACCAACGTCGTGATCAAGTCCGCCATTGGTCGGGTGCGGCCCGAGCGCCCCGAGTCCGAGGCACCGCTCCCCTACGGCATGCGCGTCCCGATCACGAGCTCGTTCCCGTCGGGCCACGCGACGGCCGCGTTCACCGCGGCGGTGTTCCTCTCCGACGACGATCGCGCGCTCGCGCCCCTCTGGTTCGGGTTGGCCGGCGCGGTGGCGTTCAGCCGCGTCTACGTCCGCATGCACCATGCCTCCGACGCGGTGGCCGGCGCGGCGATCGGGCTCGCGCTCGGCGCCGGTCTGCGCCGGATTCTGCGCCCGCGCTGACGTGGAAGACTCGGCGTAGCTCATCCCCACCGACACCAGGCTGACCGCCGCAATCCCCCAGGAGGCGTGCCCGTGAGCCGCCAGATCGCCGTCACGTTCGACTACCGCTGCCCGTTCGCCCGCAACGCGCACGAGGCCGTCGTCGCCGCCGTCAAAGCAGGTGTCGACATCGACTACCGCTTCCAGGCCTTCTCCCTCGACCAGGTCCACGTCGAAGAGGGCACACCGCCGGTGTGGGAGCGCCCGGAAGGTGAGCGCGGCGGAGGGGTGCTGGCGCTCGAATGGGGCATCGCCATCCGCGACCAGTTCCCCGACCAGTTCCTCGACGCGCACGTCGCGCTCTTCGCGGCCCGGCACGACCAGGGCCTGCAGCTCAAGGACGAGGCCGTGTTGCGCGCCGCCGCCGCCGGAGTGGGAGTCGACGCCGACGCCGTCGCGGCCGAGGTCGCGAGCGGACGTCCGTTGAAGTCGCTCGCGGTCGAGCACACGGAGTCGCTCGACCGTTGGGGCGTCTTCGGCGTGCCGACCTTCTGCGAGGACGACGAGGCCACGTTCATCCGGTTCATGGATCGGGGGAACACCGACGACCTCGCCCGGGCCGTCGAGCTCCTGCCGTGGTCGCGCTTCAACGAGTTCAAGCGGACACGCGTGGCGCGCTAGATCCGGGAGCCGACGACGGGGGGGGCGCAGCGATGAGCACACGGATGTCGGATTCCGAAGCGATCATGTGGGCGGTCGAGAAGGACCCCGCGCTCCGCTCCGACTTCTGCAACCTCACGGTCCTCGATTCGGCACCCGATCCCGACCGCATCCGCGAGAAGATCGGCGACGCGCTGCTCGGCATCCCCCGCCTCGGCCAGCGGGTGGTATCGGCTCCCCTGCGCATGGTGCCGCCGGTCTGGGTCGACGACCCCGATCTCGACATCGAGTACCACGTCCGCCGGATCGCGGCGCCCAAACCAGGGGGCATGCGGGAGCTGCTCGATCTGTGCGCGGCGCTGGCCGAGGCACCCTTTGATCGTTCCCGCCCGTTGTGGGAGTTCACGGTGATCGACGGCCTCGCGGGCGGCCGCACCGCGATGCTCCAGAAGATGCACCACACGATCACCGACGGGGTCGGCGGGTTGAAGCTGTCGCTCGCGCTCGTCGACTTCGAGCCCGATCCCGAACCGGCGGCGACGATCGATGGGGGCGCCGGCCCCAACGACGATCCCGCCGACGATGCGGATGCCGACGTCGAGGTTGCGCGCCAGTCACCGATCGGCGTGCTGCGTGATGCCGTCGGCGACGCGGTCGGTCGTCATCTCTCCACCACGCGCACCATCGCGGCGACGGCGGGTCACGCGGTCACCCATCCGGGAGAAGCGCCGGGCAACGCGCTGGGCGCACTGCGGCTCGTGGGATCGCTCCGCCGTCAAGTGCTCGTCACCGACTCGGCACGATCGACCGTGCTCACCGGCCGGTCGCTGCGCAGGCACCTCGAGGTGTTCACCGTCGCCCTGCCCGCGGCGCGCGACGCGGCCAAGCGCCTCGGCGGCTCGCTCAACGACGTGTTCGTCACCGGGGTGGCCGGTGCGCTCGGGCGCTACGCGGAGAAGTCGGGTGGCAGTGCCGACGAGCTGCGGATGGCGATGCCGGTCAGCACGCGCGAACGGGGTGAGCGCGCCGCGAACCGCTTCGTGCCGACCCGCCTGCTCGTGCCGACCGACCCGCACGATGTCCGCGAGCGCTTCGCGACGACGGCGGAGCGGATGCGCGACACCCGATCGGAGCCCGCGCTCGCCGCCGCCGAGCTGCTCGCCGGGTTCGCGTCGGGGCTCCCCACGTCGATGCTCGTTGCCGCGACGCATTCGCAGACCCGCACGATTGACTTCGCAACGTCGAACCTGCGCGGGAGCCCGGTTCCGCTCTATCTCGCGGGCTCGCGCATCGTCGCCAACTACCCGATCGGTCCGCGCACGGGGTGCGCGCTCAACGTCACGCTGCTCTCGTACTGCGACGAGCTCAACATGGGTCTCAACATCGATCCCGCCGCCGTCACCGACGTCCCGCTGTTGATGACGTGCCTCTCCGAGTCGTTCGACGAGCTCCTCAACGTGCGCTGACGGTCACTGCGCCGACCGTCACTGCGCCGACCGTCAAACGGGATCGTCTTCGTCGCGCACCACGATGCCGAAATCCGCGAACACCGAGAGCGCGAGCGGCAGCACCTGATCGGTTCCGACGATCACGCCCCGCAACGCGCCGGCCCCGATGAGCTCTTCGACGTTCGAACCGGCGAGCCGGGTTCCCCGCATCGACGCCTTCGTCAACACGGTCCGGCGCAGGTCGCACCCGAGGAACGCACTCGCCTTGAACGTCGACTCCGTGAGGTCGGCTTCGACGAGCGAGCAGCCGTCGAGCTCGACGCGCTCCGCCTTCACGAAGCGAACGTTGGCGTCGTCGAGCTTGCATTCGTGAAAGCGCACATCCCGCAGCTTCGAGTCGGAGATCACGAGCCCCGACATCCGGCAGTTGCGGAACTCCACTCGCCATAGCGTCGCCTCGGTGAGGATCGCACCCGAGAGCTCGCAGTCGACGAGGAGCACGTCGACGAGCCGCAGGTGCTCGAGCCGGCTCCCGGTGAGACGCACGCCGCGCAACTCGCACCCGGTGATCTCGACCCGGTCGGCTTCGACGTCGACGAGGTCCGCGGACCCGACCCGTTGGTCCTGCCACTCGTCGCCCGCCTGCAGCGAGTCGTGCGCGACATCGGCCAACGCCGCCGCGAGGCGCGGCGCCGAAACCGTCGCGGGACGAGCGGGCTCAGCCAAGACCGACGAGTATTGCCGAGGCCGCCTACGCTGACCGTGTGGACGACGAGTTCCTGCTCTTCGCAGGCTCCGCAAGCATCCGGCTCGGCACCGCCATCGCCGAGTACCTCGGGCGCCCGCTCGGTGCCAGCGAGACGCTGCGGTTCTCCGAGGGCAACCTCTTCGTGCGGGTGCTCGAGAACGTGCGCGGCCGTCATGTCTTCCTCGTGCAGGGCACCGCGTTCCCCGCGAACGACAACTTCATGGAGCTGCTGTTCTGGATCGACGCGCTGAAGCGCGCGAGCGCGGCATCGGTCACCGCCGTCATCCCGTACTTCAGCTACGCGAAGGGCGACAAGAAGGACGAACCCCGGGTCTCGATCCGGGCCCGCGTGTGCGCCGACGCGATCGAGAGTGCCGGCGTCGACCGAGTCGTCACCATGGACCTGCACGCGCCACAGCTCCAGGGCTTCTTCCACGTGCCCGTCGACGATCTCTACGCGCTGCCGATCCTGTGCGAGGCCATCACCGCCAAGGCGCTGCCCGACCTCGTGGTCGTGGCGCCCGACGCGGGCTTCGCGAAGAAGGCACGCGCGTTCGCGGCCCGACTCGGAACGACGTACGCGATCGCCGAGAAGCGGCGCGCCGATCACTCCGAGACCGCCGAGGTCACCGAGTTGATCGGCGACGTCAGCGGCAAGACCGCGCTCATCGTCGACGACTTCACCATCTCGGCCGGATCACTGGCCGACGCCGCGCGCATCCTCGTCGACCGCGGCGCGGCGTCGGTATACGCGATGGTGACGCACGGGCTCATCACGGCCACGGCGGTCGAACGGCTCGCGGCGAGCCCGATCGAGCGGCTCTTCATCACCGACACCGTCGAGACCCAGCCGGTCGCGCTGCCCGCGAACGTCGAGGTGATCTCCGTCGCCGGACTCTTCGGCGAGGCCATCCGCCGCATCTACAACCGCGAGAGCATCAGCCTGCTGTTCGAGTAACTGCGCGTGTCGCGTCTCAGGTGATCTCGTCGACCGGGGCGCGGCGCAGCGCGGCTTCGTAGAGCGCGCGGTCGACCGTCGTCATCGATTCGATCTTGCGCAGCAGATCACCGGAGATGGTCGCGCGCCGCGGCCGGTCGGGCGACGTGTTCTCGTGCCCGAGCAGCGGGAGCTCGTGCAACCCCCACACGCCCTCGGCGACCTGGCTGTAGAGCGCGTCGAGGTGCGCGGTGACCCCGACGAACTCGATCTCGGAGAGCGATTGCAGCGCGGCGCGCTCGAGGGCCGCTCCGCTCAAGGTCATCGGCGAGCAGTCGAAGAGGCTCTGCAACGGGTACTGGTGCTCGCGCGGGAATGGCGGCCCGAGACCCGCAAAGCGCTCCGCGGGCGAGTAGGTCTTGCCCGCGTTCGCGAGATCGATGCGGTGCGCGAGCTGACGCGCCTGATAGTCCCGGCACAACGTGTTCCAGCGCGGCGACTCGACGAACTCCTCGAGCGAGAAGCCGGGCGATTCTGCCTGCACGTCGGGGTTGACGCTCAGCTGCCAGTAGTGCGAGAGCGTGCGCGACACCGGGTCGCGCAGCACGGTGACGGTACGGGTCGCGGGTGGGAGCAGACTGCGCGCTTCCCACGGCAGGTGACCGGTGACGAAGGCAACGCGGTTCCAATCCCTGCGGTCACGCTGGACGAACTGATCGAGGAAGACTTCGGTGACCGCGGTGCCGTTCCCTGCGTTGTCGGACGCGCGCGCCAATGCGGTCGTGAGCGCGGTGCCGCCGGTCTTCATGATGTGCATGAAGTAGAGGGGCGCGACGCGACGCGCGGGACGCCCACGATCACGCACCCGCGACAAGCGCTCCCGAAGACCGCTCATCTCACCGGTGGGCCCGAGGCGCCGTCGACGACGTCGAGCCATTCGGCGTACAGAGGGTCGAGCCACGATCGATGGCGGCACTCGGTCGCCTCGTCGACAACGTAGAGGTGCAGGGTCGGAGCCTCGTCGGCAAGCTCCAGGAGCTCCGCGGCGCGGGGGTGCGGAGCCGAGATCTCGACGAGGTCGACCAGGGCCACGGCCGCGAGCACGCGGCTGTGGCAGTCGGGGCACGCGGAGACGGTTGCGGCCTCCAGACCGGCGGTGATGGCGAGGAGCGCGTCGGTTTCGGCCTGGTCGAGGCCGACCTCGTTCTGCTCCTCGTCGACGATGCGCAACGCCGGCTCGGCCACGGCGCCGACCGTAGTAGCTGGCGCCGCCCGCCCGAGGCTCCTGCCGGTGCGGAACTTCGACCGCCGTGCGGTCGTCAGACTCGGCATGCGCCAACCCCGCCGGATCGCCGCCGCCGCCGTCAGCAGCCTCGTCGTCGCGGTGGCGGTCGTCGGTGTCGCCGCCGCGACCCGGAGCCACACCCGCCCGCCGCTGGTGCTGGTCTCCCGCGGGAAGGTGGTCTCCGATGCCGCGCTCGCACCCATCGGCGAACCGGTGCCGTACCACTACCGCCTCTCCGTCCCGGCGTCCGACCTCGGCTCCGACGCGCCCGTGGCTCGGCTCGAGGTTCCTTCGATCGACGCGTCGCGGGTCGCCGATATGGCCCGCGCGCTCGGGCTCAAAGGTGCCGCCATCGACACCCACCCGGGCTGGCGGGTGACCGACGGCACCGCCCAACTGACCCTCACGCCGGTTCCCGGCGGTTGGGATGTCGCGTACGGGTTCGACGCGGGCGGCCGCGCCGCGGGATCGGTTCCCGGCTCGACCGGCTCGACCGGCTCGACCGGCTCCGGCGGCTCCGGGGACGCGGTCGCGGTTCCGCCGAGCCCGCCGAGCCCTCCGAGCCCTCAGGGCGGCGGCGTCGCTCCACCCGCGTCCCTGCCGATCGAGACCACACCCCAGATCCCGGCGCCCCACCTGCCGCCGACCGGGCACGCCGAACAGATCGCGCGGACCCTGCTCACGAAACTCGGCGTCGCCGACGGATCGTGGTCGGCCACGGCCTACGACTCCGCGTACGGCGCGGTCGCGTGTGCCCCGCAGCCGTGCGCGACACCTGACGTCTTGCTGACGACGCGCGTCGTCGTGCTCCACCCGACGTTCCACTCGGTCGCCGTCGACGGCCTCTCGTGGCAAGTGGAGATCGGCGACAACGGCCGCATCGACAGCGCCTCCGGTTTGTGGACGACGGTGCACCCGCTCGGCCACTACCCGTTGCGCTCAGTCGCCGCCGTGATCGCCGACCTCACCGCGGGCATCGGTCACAGCAACAGCCCGCTGCCGATGGGAGCGCGCGAGGCACTCGGCATCACCGGCGGCGCGGCGCCCGCGCCGATCACGGTCACCATCGAGCGGGTGACCCTGGGGTATGCGGCCGTGCCCGCGTCGGCCGACAGGAGTGCGGTCGTCGACATCGTGCCGACGTACGTCTTCACCGGCCGGACGAGCACCGGCGACCCGGTCACCGAGACGATGGTCGCCGTGATCGCGGCCGCGGCTCCCCCGCCGTCCACCTCGGCCGTGATCCCGATGGCCGGCGTCGCCGGCGGCAAACCCTGACTCCGCGCTCGTTTGTTCGGCTTTGAGTGCCCCCTACGGGCATCGAGCACCGAACAAAAGGCTCGCCCGCGGCGTCGGCTCGGTGTGAGGTGAAGCGCGAGTGCCGAACATCGAGTGGCGGCTGAGCGTCAGAGACAGCATGAGACGACACGCGTCTGCCGTGATCCTCGTTCTGCTGGTCGGTGCGTGCGGCTCGTCTCAGCATGCGGCTTCGCCAACGTCCTCGAGCCGGCCGACCGCGCCCGCTTCGAGCGCGCCGAGCTCGACGGTGCCTCAGTCAGATGCGCCGACCGGTGACACCGCGACCTGGAACGTCGGGCCTCCCGTTGGTCCCGCGCAGCAGATCACGAGTCGTTCCACGTCGTTCACCGCGTACGTGAGCCGACTTTCGTGCAGCGGCGGGCAGACCGGAACCGTGCTCGAGCCGACGATCGACCGCGGTGAGGCCAACATCACCGTGACCTTCACGGTCGCAGCACTTCCCCCCGGCGCTTACACCTGCCAAGGCAACCGCCCGGCTCCGTTCGCGGTCGACCTCGGCCAGCCGATTGGCAACCGGCGACTCATCGACGGCGCGTGTCATGCCGGCGCCCAAGCCGCAACGACGTCGTGGTGCGCAGACGGTGCCGTCCGCTGGCAGCCATAGCAGGACGGGGCTAATCGCGCCTGTCGTTGTTGCGTTTTCTGCCTGTTATCGAACGTACGTTCGTGTATCATTGGGACATGTCCGCAGCCCTCATGACCGTGGTCGACCAGCTCGTCGACGTCGACGCGAGCGGGTTGTGCGACGGGGAGTTGCGCGCGCGTTTCATCGAGGCGCGCCGCGAGGTCGACCGGCTCGAGAGCCACGCGGCCACGATGCTCGTCGCGTTGCACCGCCGTGGGGTTCCCAAGGGTGAGGGTGCGAGCACGACCCCGATGTGGGTGCAGTTCCAGACCGGACAACGCGTCCGCGACGCGCGTGTCTGTCTCGCGGTGGGGAAGGCCTGTGAGTCGTTGCCGCTGATGGCGAAGGCGTGGGCGCAGGGGGAGATCTCCGCGAACGCCGCGACGACGATCTGTCAGGGGTGTCGGGCCGGTCATGAAGACATGTACGCGACGATGGAAGACGGGATGGTCGCCTTCGCGGCCGCGCGTGATGTCGTGGCGCTCGACGCGATGATCCGCAAGTACCAGACGCTCTGCGACGAACTCGACGACAAGCCACCGGAAGACAAGAACGGCCTGTACCTGTCACACGTCGGGAACCGCTGGGCACTCAAGGGTGACCTCGACGCGCTCGCCGGCGCGACGCTCAAGGAGGCGATCGACGCCGCCACCGACAAGCCCGACCCCGACGACCCCCGCACCCTCGCGCAACGCCGCGCCGCCGCAGCCGCGCGGCTCGGCCGGTCGTTCCTCGACCGCGGCGAGAGCCCGACCGAGGACGGCGAACGACCCCACATCGCGATCACCGTCCCGCTCGAAGCGCTCGTCAGCGGCGAGTTCGAGACGACCGGCGAGCTGTCGCTCACCTCCAGTCAGATCAGCGAGCTGCTCTGCGACTCGAAACTCCAGATCATCGTCACCGGTTCGGACGGCAAGCCGCTCGACGTCGGTGCCGCCGTCTACCGGCCCTCACGCAAGTTACGACGAGCGGTGATCTTCCGTGATCACGGCCGGTGCCGATATCCCGGCTGCGACCGCACCCACGGCCAAGTCCACCACGTCATCGAGTTCCCCGCCGGCCCCACCATCGTCGACAACCTCGTCCTCCTCTGCGACTACCACCACCACATCCTCCACAAACCCGACTGGCACGCAACCTTCGACGGCACCACCCTCACCGTCACCAACCCCGACCGCCGACATATCGGCAGCACCTGAACGAGGGTCGGGTGATCGGCTGCGCGCAGTAGGTTCGGCGCGATGCGAGCAGTGACGACGGTCGGAGACGGAGCGATCGAGGTTCGCGATCACCCCGATCCGCAACCAGGGCCCGGCGAGGTGCTGGTGAAGGTGTCGGGCGCCGGCCTCAACCGCGCCGACCTGATGCAGCGCGCGGGCTTCTACCCGGCGCCGCCCGGCTCGCCGCCCGACATCCCCGGCATGGAGTTCGCCGGCACCGTCGTCGCGCTCGGCGATGGCGTCACGTGGCCGGCCATCGGCGCCGCCGTGTTCGGCATCATCGGCGGCGGCGGCCAGGCCGAGTTGGTGACCGTACCGGTGGGCCAGTGCGTGATCGTTCCCGACGGCTTCGACCTCACGACGATGGGCGGCGTCCCCGAGGCGTTCCTCACTGCGCACGACGCGATGTGCACACAGGCCGGCTTCACCGACGGCGAATGGGTGCTCGTGCATGCGGTCGGTTCGGGCGTCGGCACCGCGGCGCTCCAACTCGGGAAGGCGCTCGGTGCACGCGTGATCGGCACGTCGCGTAGCGCCGAGAAGCTCGAGCAGTGCCGGCCCCTCGGGCTCGATCACGGCATCGTGCCCCCGACCGCTGCCGACGGCACGCTGGATGTCGCGGCACTGGCCGCCGAGATCACGCGCATCGCGGGCGGCGGAGTCGACGTCGTGCTCGATCTCGTCGCGGGCGCGTACGTCGAAGCCGATGTCGCCGCCGCCGCGCCGCGTGGCCGCATCGTGCTCATCGGCACACTCGCGGGCGGCACCGCCACGCTGCCGGTCCTCACCGTGATGCAACGGCGACTGCGCATGTTCGGCACCGTGCTGCGACCCCGCACGCTCGAAGAGAAAACGCACGCGACCGACGCGTTCGTGCGTGATGTCGTGCCGTTGCTCGCCGCGGGCACAATCGCACCGGTCGTCGACTCGATCATGCCGCTCGAGCAGGCCACCGAGGCGTACGACCGCCTCGCGTCCGACGCGACCGTCGGCAAGATCATCCTGCAGCCGAGCTGAGCGGCCGCGCGCGGCGCCGTTAGAACGTCAGCTTCAACGACGGCGGCGTCGCCGAGCCGCCGAAGACAAACTCGTCGTCGGGCCCCACGCCGATGATCCACGTGACCACGCCTTCGAACGCGACGGTGTTCACCACCTGACGCACATGGCTCGTCCCCGTCGGGATGATGTTCGTCGGCCCGGTGTAGGTCGCGTGCCCCGACGTGAAGTCGAACGTCGAAGCCGGCTCGAACTGCACCTTGTAGAAGCGCTGGCCCGCGACCGCCACGGGCGCGCCGCTGCCGGCAAGTGTGAACGGCGGCTTCACGATCGAGATCGTCACGGGTACCGGAACCGGCGACCCCGTGGCGAACGCGAACACCACCTCGTCGGTGCAGCGCGCGGTGGCCCGAACGGTCACGCTCGTCAGGAGCGAGCTCGGGCCGGAAGCCGGCGGGCTCATCTGCAAGGCGTTGAGGGACCCGTTGTCGGGTCCGCACGGCCCGGTCGGTGGCGGTGTCGACGCCGCCGTGGTGGAGCTCGACGTCGTCGAGGCCACGCTGGTCGACGTCGTGGTCGACGACGAAGCACTGCTCGACCGCGTGGTGGTGCTCACCTTGTCGCTCCCGCTGCTGCACGCCGTGACGAGGAGGGCGAGCGCCATGAACGCAACGAACGCAGGCACGCGGTGGGTCACGGCCCCATGCTCGCGCCAGTGGAGGCGCGAATCGGGACAACTACGATCGCCGGACCGTCTCTTGGAGGTTCCATGGCCCAGCTCGCCGACACCGACGTCGTCATCGTGGAAGCCGTCCGTTCACCGCTCGGGAAGCGCAACGGCGGCCTCGCGACCGTGCACCCCGCCGAGCTGCTCGGCCGGGTTCAGGTCGCCGCGGTCGAACGTTCGGGCGTCGACCCGTCGTTGATCGGCCAGGTCATCGGGGGTTGCGTGAGCCAGGTCGGCGAGCAGACCTTCAACATCGCGCGCACCGCCTGGCTGAGTGCCGGCCTCCCCATGAGCGTCGCCGCGACCACCGTCGACTCCCAGTGCGGTTCGTCGCAGCAGGCCACGAACCTCGCCGCGACCCTCGTGCGGGCCGGGGTCGTCGACGTCGCGTTGTCGTGCGGTGTGGAGTCGATGTCGCGCGTGCCGTTGGGTGCGGCGACACGCGGCGACTTCGGACGCCCGATCCCGAAGTCGTACACCGAGCACTACGAGCTCACATCGCAGTTCGAGGGCGCCGAGCGAATCGCCGACAAATGGGCGGTCACCCGCGACGACTGCGACCGGTTCGGTCTCCTCTCGCAGCAACGCGCCCAACGCGCGTGGGCGGAGGGTCGGTTCGAGCGCGAGGTCGTTCCCGTCGACGCGCCGACGCTGGCGGAGGACGGCACGCCCACCGGCGCGACCCTCACCATCGACCGCGACGAAGGGCTCAGGGAGACGTCGCTCGAGAAACTCGCCGCGCTCAAGCCCGTCGCGAGGGAGAACGGCGTGCACACCGCCGGCAGCTCGTCGCAGATCACCGACGGTGCCGCGGCGGTGCTCATCACCACGGTTGCCCGGGCGCGGGAGCTGGGGCTGCGCCCGCGTGCCCGGATCATCGACCAGTGCCTCGTCGGCGTCGACCCCGTGCTCATGCTCACCGGCCCGATCGACGCGACGCAGCGCATCCTCGAGCGCAACGGGCTGAAGATGTCTGACATCGACCTCATCGAGATCAACGAGGCGTTCGCGTCGGTCGTGCTCGCGTGGGAACGCGAGCTCGGCGCCGATCCCGAACGGGTCAATCCCAACGGTGGGGCGATCGCGCTCGGGCACCCGGTCGGCGCGACCGGCGCGCGGCTCGTGACCACGGCGCTACACGAGCTCGAACGCACCGACGCGACACTCGGGCTCGTCACGATGTGCTGCGGCGGGGGGCTCGGCACCGGCACGCTGCTCGAACGCGTCTGACGGCGACGCTGTGACCCGAACACTGTGACCCGAAAGCCGGGAGGCGACTCTCCCGCCGGTCTGCGTGAAGGAGAGACGATCGTCGCGCTGCAGCGCGTGCGGTTCAGCGCGGGCATGCCCGAGACCGTCGCCACGAGCGGGAAGACGCCGGTGCGCCCGCCGTCGGTGATCCAGCGGCACGCGTACGCGGTGTGGGCGCGGCGGGCCTCCACGGCCGGCTTCCCGATCGCGGGCCCCGAGATGATCCTCGGCATCACCGAGGAGCGCCTCCTTGCGTGGCGTCCCGCGATGCTGCGGAGCCGGCCCCGGCGCTTCGCGGGCGGGATCCCACTGAACCGGATCAACAGCGCCGGGGTGCACCGCAAGGTCTTCTCCCTGGTGCTCACGCTGCTCCTCGACGACGGCGCGATCGTCGGTGTCGAGACAGTGCACAGCAAGCAGCTGCGGAGGTTCGCGGCGGGCATCCCGAGCTTCACCGATCACAAAGCCCGGTAGCGTTCGCACGATGTCGACCGTGACCGACGAGCTCGGGCCCACCTTGGCGGAACGGCTCGGTTACGCGCCCGACGCCAAGTTGCTCATCGTCAACTGCGACGACCTCGGCTCGTCGCGCGCCGCGAACGTCGCGGTGTACGACGCCGTCCGGCGCGGTGTCGCGACCAGCGCGACGCTGATGGTCCCGTGCCCATGGTCACGCGACGCGGCCGCGATGTATCGCGGCGAAGACGTCGGCGTGCACCTCACGCTCACCTCCGAGTGGGAGACGTACCGCTGGGGCCCCATCACCCACTCCCCCAGCCTGCTCGACGGCGACGGAGGGTTCCCACGCACGATCCAGGACGCGTGGGACCACGGCGACCTCGACGAGGTGCGCAAGGAGTGCCGCACGCAGATCGAGCGCGCGATCCTCTGGGGCTTCGACGTGAGTCATGTCGACAGCCACATGGGAACGCTGCAACTGCGCGCCGACTTCTTCGACGTCTACCTCGAGATGGCCGTCGACTTCGATCTCCCGATGCGCATGCCCGGCGCGAGCGCGCAGCGTCACATCGGGTTCCCGTTCCGCCGGCTGGCGGCCGAGGAAGGGGTCGTGTTCACCGACCACTTCGTCAACTGCCCCGTCGGCGCGCGGCGACGGATCGAGAAGACCCTGTTCGACCTGCGGCCCGGTGTCACCGAGATCTTCCTGCACCCGGCCGTCGACAGCGACGAGCTGCGCAGCTCGCATCCCGACTGGCCCCAGCGCGTCGAGGACCACGCGTACCTCACCAGCGACCCGTCGTTCCCCGCCCTCGTCGAACGGGCCGGCGCGACTCTCATCGGCTTCCGCGAGCTCCGCGACCTCCAGCGCTCGAGGTAGGCGCTAGAGCGGTTGGTGGCGCGAGAGCACGGGCAGCACGTGGAACAGCACGCCCGAATCGCCGGCCATCTTCATCGTGCCGCGCATGAACGCGACCGAGAGATCGAGATCGCCGCTCTTCACGGCCGCGGCGTCGGCCGGGGTCAGCGTGAACACCACCGCGGCCGCGGTGTCGTCGACCGGGTGCAGAGTGACCGTGTCGCCGTCGACGACGACGCGCGTCCGCTCGAGCTCCTTCTTCCGCTCGGCGACGACGAGATCGACCAGAGCGGCGCTCATACGGCTTCGACCTCCGGCATGCCCCCGCCTCCGTCTGCGCCTGACTCACTGCGAGCGGCGGGCCGGTTCCCGCAGGCCCGCGAAGAGATCTTCTTCGTAGCCGTCCTCGGGCACGGTGCCCTCCACGAGCGTGCGGGCGAGGATGTAGTCCTCCCACGGGTACACCTCCCGGACGAGCTCGTCGGGGATCGCCATCCAGTGCCCTTCGGGGTCGACCTGGGTCGCGTGCGCGAGCAGCGCGGCTCGGCGCGCACCGAGGTGCTCGCTCACGTCGATGCGGGTGGTGAAGCGCTCGTCGCGGTCGGGCATCGGATTGTCGCCTTCGAACCAGCGCTTGAACGGGCTCTCTTCGCCGCGTTCCTCGTAGACCGCGTGCAGCGCCTTCACCCGCGCCATCGACCACGCGACGTAATAGAGCTTGCTCGGCTGCCAGGGCTCACCGGCGTCGGGGAACTTGTCGGGATCGCCGGCCGCGTCGAACGCGGGGCCGGAGATCTCCCACACGCGGAGATGGTCGGGATGCGGATACCAGTTGCGATCCTCGTGATACGTGATGATCACCTGCGGGCGCTCGGCGCGGATGATCTTCACGAACCGCTCGACGGCCTCGTCGAGCGGCGCGTTCGCGAAGTTGTCGGGGCGGGCGTTCGCCTCGGTGTCGGGCATCCCCGAGTCGCGGTATCCGAGCATTTGCACGCTCGCGTAGCCGATCGCACGCGCGCTGGCGTCGAGCTCGGCCATCCGAACGGCGCCGAGATCGGCGCGCACCTCGGGCCGTTCCATCGCCTTGTTGAGGATGTCGCCCTCTTCACCGCCGGTGCAGCACACGAGCACGTTGCGCACGCCCTCGGCTGCGTACTTGGCGCTGGTGCCGGCACCCTTCGACGCTTCGTCGTCGGGATGCGCGTGGATCTGGAGCAGACACAGGTCGTCGGCCATCCGGTCACGGTACCGCGGCGGGGCTACTGCGCCTGTCGGAGCACGTAGAGCGTGGTGCTGCCGATGCCTCTGAGTCGCTTGCTGCCAAGGGAGCGCCAGGAGAACTCCGGGTCGTCGGCCAAGACCTGCTGCAGACCCTCGGCCGCCAGCACGGTTCCCTTCCGGGCGCGGTCGGTGATCCGGCTCGCGAGGTTGACGACCGGGCCGTAGTAGTCGCCGTCGCGACCGAGCACCGATCCCCACGCCACACCGATCCGCACTCCGGGCACGACCGGGTCGGCGTCGGCCCGCTCGGCGAGCGTGAGCGCGAGCCGCGCGACGTCGCGGGGGAAACCGACGAACATCACCTCGTCGCCGATCGTCTTCACGATGCGCGTGTTGCACTCGGCGGCGCTGTTGTACGCGAGCCGCTCGAACGCGGCGAGAAGATCCGAGAGGTCGTGCGCGTCGAGCCCCTCCGTCAACTCGGTGTATCCGGTGATGTCGGCGAAGCCCACGGCGACATCGACGGTCGGGCCGACGGTCGGTCGCGCCAGCCTGCGCCACAACGCGGCGCGGAACAGCAACCGGTGCGTGTAGTCGATGAGCCCGCTGATGCTCTCCCAGTCGGCCCCTTCGACGAGCGCCATCGCGACGCTCTCCTCGTCGGCGTTCGTCGATCGCAGGGTGTCGAGCGCATCGGCGACCACGTCGGCTTCGAACGCCGCGAGCCGCGCCAGCGAGGCGCTCACGACGCGGACCTGATGCTCGAGATCGGAGAGTGACGCCGTTCCCTGCAGCCGTTCGACCGCGAAGCGCAGTGCACGCGCGTCGCGGTCGGAGAACGCCGCGACCCCGTCGGGAATGTCGGGGAAGCCCAGCGCGCGCCAGACGCGGGCCGCGACCTCCGGCGAGGTCCCCGCGGCCTCGGCGACGCCGACGGGGTCATACCGCGCGACATCGGGCATCAACATGCGATCGATGGCGAGGAGCGGCAGCCACCCTTCGCTCGTCGCGCGTTCGATGTCGGCTTCGGTCGCGCCCGAGGCAATCAGGAAGTCGCGCAGGGCAGTCACAGCAGGGAATCGTCGCGCGACCGGCGGCCTCCTCGCGGGCCCAAGTAGCCTGATCCGGCCGATGAGCGCCACCATCGATCCCCCCCGAACGGCGGTGAGCCCTCGAACGCCGCGGGTCCCCCCGCCAAACCTGCGCGCCGCGGCATGGATCGCGGCGATCACGGTGGTCGTGCTGCTCTTCGTCGGCGTCGCCGAGCGGATCGGCTGGCGCGGCCGCGTCATGCCGGGCGTCAAGATCGGAGCGCTCGACGTCTCCGGTCAGCGCGAGCTCACGGCGTACGCCTCGATCTCGAAGTACGCGCGCCAACTCGACGCCGCACCGATCTCGGCCACGGCCGCCGGCCACCACCTCGCCGCGATCCCGACATCGATGCACGTAAAGGTCGACACGCGCGCCACGGTGCGCCGGGCGCGCGAAGCCGGGCGGAGCGGCAACCCGTTCAAGCAGGTGCTCGGGACGTTGCTCCGGCGATTGCGCCCGGATCACGTCGAGCCGGTCGTCACGTTCGATCCCGACGAGGTCGACGCGGTCGTCGACCGCTGGGGCGACGAGGTCAACCAGGGGGTGAGCGAAGGCGGACTCCGGTTCGTCGGCACGCAAGTGGTCGAGATCGCGCCGAAGTCGGGAACCGGCATCGACCACAACCAGGCCAAGATCCAGTTGACCGCCGAGCTGCTCGACGGCAGTCGCGTACCGATCCATCTCTCCTACGGGCCGACCGTGGCGCGCACGACGAAGGCCGAGGTCGACGCAGTCGCGCGCCAGGCGCGCACGATCCTCTCCCACGGCATCGAGGTGCGGTCGGGCGCGCGTACGTTCACCGCGACACCGACTCAGATCGCGTCGGCGCTGAAGACGCACGTCGACGGCGACCGGCTCACGCTCACGGTCGATCAGGGACGACTCCAGACCGCGCTCGACCCGCAGCTCGGGCCGATCGGTGTCGCGCCCGTCGACGCGCGCTTCGAGGTGACGTCGGCGAACACCGTCGTCGTCGATCCGTCTCACGACGGCTTGCAGCCCGACCTCGCGGCCGTCGGCCGCGCGATCCTCGCCAATCGCAGCGTGGTCAGGGTCGAGCTGGTTCGCCACCATCCGGCGCACGACACCGCGTGGGCCGACCGGCTCGGCATCACCGAGCAGGTCTCGAGCTTCACGACCTACTACATCCCCGGACAGACCCGGGTGACGAACATCCACCTCGGGGCCGACATCATGGACAACACGATCGTCCGGGCCGGCCAGGTCTTCTCACTCAACGACACCCTCGGCGCGCGCACACCGCAGCGCGGGTTCGTGAAAGCGCCGGTGTACTACGGCGGCGACACCGAGGACTACGGCGGCGGCGTCAGCCAGATCGCGACGACCACTTACAACGCGGCATTCTGGGGCGGTTTCGAAAACGTCTTCCACCAACCCCACAGCGTGTACTACAGCCGCTATCCCCTCGGTCGCGAGGCAACGGTCAACTACCCGATCCTCGACCTCAAGTGGCGCAACAACTCGAAGCACGGCGTGCTGCTGCGCGCGTCGTACACGAGCAACTCGGTCACGATCACTCTCTACGGGAACAAGGAGGGAAAGGTCGTGAAAGAAGAGAGCACGACCTGCTCGTCGACGGACCCGACCCGCCGGTGCGTCGACATTCTCAAGACGATCCCGTTCACGACCGACGTCGTGCCGTGCCCGGTGAAGAAAGCGACACGCGATCCGAACAACGCGTGCCCCCGGCTGCATCCGGGCGAGCAGCTCGACACCGCGCAGGGCCACACCGGCTACGACGTGACGTATTTCCGCGTCATCGATCAACCCGGCCACGCCGAGATCCGCGAGCGCCACTCGTGGAACTACGACATGACCCCCGACGTGGTCCTCGTCGGCGCGGCGCCGCCCGGTGCGACCACGACGGCGGCGGCCGGATCGAAACCACCGCATCCCACCACGACGACCACCGTTCCCTAGGCGGGATCAGGTGCGGGCTCAGCCGCGCACATGTGCGGCGAACGTGGGCGTGCGGTCATCGAGCGGACGGCTGCGCTGATCGATGATCCACCACCCCTCGAGCGCGAGCACGCCGATCGCGGCGACGACCGCGGCCGACACCAGTGCGTGCGCGGGCGGGAGCCCGAGCGCGTAGAAGTGCCGCGTTCCGGGGAGCACGAAGAGCAGCGCGACACCCACGGCCATCGCCGCGACGAGTCCGATCGCGGGCAGTGTCAGCGGGCGGGCGAGCAACGCGAGCACCGCGAGCCCGACGACGAGGAGCACGATCGTCGCCGTCGCCCGAGACTCGTTCAGCGAGAGGTGGCCGCGATCGCGCGCGAGCGAGTAGGCGACGAAGGTGGCGGTGGCGACGATGAAACCCGCGGGCAGCGCGAACCGAAGGACCCGCTCGACGAAACCGGGTCGTGAACGCGCCGAGTTGGGCGCAAGCGCGAGCAGGAAGGCCGGGATGCCGATGGTCACACTGCTCACGATCGTCAGGTGACGCGGCAGGAACGGGTAGGGCCAACGCGCGATTCCGACCGCGACGGCGAGGCAGACCGCGTACACGGTCTTCGTCACGAAGAGGTTCGCGACCCGTTCGACGTTGGCAATCACGCGGCGGCCCTCGGCCACGATCCCGGGCATCGTCGCGAAGTCGCTGTCGAGCAGCACGATCTGCGCCACCGCCCGGGTGGCGGCGGCGCCGTTACCCATCGCGATTCCGATGTCGGCGTCCTTCAACGCCAGCGCGTCGTTGACGCCGTCGCCCGTCATCGCAACCGTGTGGCCGCGCGACTGCAACGCGGTGACGATACGGCGCTTCTGGTGCGGGCTGACGCGACCGAAGACCGCGTGGGCGTCGACGATGTCGGCGAGCGCCTCGTCGTCGTCGGGAAGCTCGCGCGCGTCGAAGACCTGTTCCGCATTCGGCAGGCGCACCCGCGCCGCGACCGCGCCAACCGTGCGGGGGTTGTCGCCCGAGATCACCTTGAGGATCACGTTCTGGCGCACAAAGTACGAAAGCGTCTCCGCGGCGTCGGCGCGGAGCTGCTCCTCGAAGGTGATCAGCGCGACCGGTTCGAGATCAGCCGGGAGCGCCTCGGCGGAGAGCTCGATGTCGGGGAGCGACTGGTCGCGGTTGGCCAGCATCAGGACCCGGTTCCCCGACGCGGCGAGCTCGTCGGCACGCACCCGCGCCTCGTGACCCGCGTCGGGCCACACCATCTCGGGCGCACCGAGCACCCAGGCTCCGCGGTCGGCGAACGTGACCGAGCTCCACTTGCGCGTCGACGAGAACGGGGTTGCGCCGGTGCGCGTCCAGTCGGAAGGATCGGGGAACGCGTCGCCGAGCGCCTGCAGGGTCGCGTTCGGGTGCTCATCGGCGGCGAACGCACCCAGCGCGCGTCCGAGCCGGTCGGCGTCGAACGATGCGAGCGGGTGCAGCGCCTGGAACCGGATCGTGCCCTCCGTGAGCGTGCCCGTCTTGTCGAGGCACACGACGTCGACCCGCGCGAGGCCCTCAACGGCAGGGAGCTCCTGCACCAGCACGCGACGGCGCGCGAGCGTGAGAGTCGCGACCGCGAGGGCCACGCTCGACAGCAGCACCAGCCCTTCGGGCACGACCGCCACCACCCCCGCGACCACGCCTGCCAACGACGTCCGCACGCTGTGATGGCCCTGGAACTGACTGAACGCGAGCAGGACCGCGGTGATCGGCAGCACCCAGGTCACCATGCGCAGGATGCGGTCGATCCCCTGCCCGAGCTCCGAGCGCACGAGCGTGAACCGCCGGGCCTCGGCTGCGAGCCGGCGCGCGTAGGCGTCGGCGCCGACGCGGACGGCCTGAACCCGCGCCGAGCCGGCAATCACCATGCTCCCCGAGAGCACCTCGTCGTCGACGGTCTTCACCACCGCCTCCGACTCGCCGGTCAGCAGCGACTCGTCGATCTCGAGCCCATCGCTCGTGCGCACCACGCCGTCGGCGACAACCTGGTCGCCGGCGCGGAGCTCCATGATGTCGTCGAGCACGACCTCGGCGACCGGCACCTCGCGGACGTCGCCGTCGCGCACCACCCGCACGCGCGGCGCGTTGATGACGGCAAGCCGGTCGAGCGCGCGCTTCGCTCTCCACTCCGAAACGATGCCGATCAGCGCGTTCGTGACGAGCACGATGCCGAACAACCCGTCCTGGAACGGCCCGACCGCGACGATCACGACGAGCATCGTCCCGAGGATCGCGTTGAAGCGCGTGAAGATGTTGGCGCGCAGGATCTCCTTGAACGTTCGGCTCGTGCGCTCCTCCGAGACGTTCGTGAGGCCCCGCGCGACCCGGTCGCGCACACCCTGCGCGTCGAGACCCTCGGGCGGAGTGACGGTCTCGGGCACCCGAGGACGGTAGCGCCGGTGCCGGTCAGCCGGTGTCGGACAATGGCGGCCCGCTAACGTCGGCGCCCGACGAAAGGCAGCCCGTGGATCGCGTCCGGCTCGGCATCATCGGCATCGGCAACATCGCCCCGCTCAACGTTGCGGGCTACCTCGCACACGACCGCTGCGATGTCGTCGCCGTGTGCGACCCGCGGGTCGAGAAGGCGACCCGGATGGCCGAATCGTGGGGTGTGCCGAAGGTCTACGACTCCATCGACGCCATCCTCGCCGACGAGGAGATCGACGCCGTCGAGATCCTCACGCCCACGTTCATGCACAAGGACCACGTCATCGCGGCCGCACGCGCCGGCAAGCACATCTCGGCCCAGAAGCCCATCGCGAACTCGGTCGCCGACGCGAGGGAGATGATGGCCGCGGTCGCAGAGGCCGGCGTCACCTTTCGCGTGACCGAGAACGCGGTGCACTACCAGCCGCTCGTGAAGGCGCGTGAGCTCATCGCCGCCGGTGCGATCGGCACGCCGAACATGGTGCGCATCAAGACCGTTGTCGGCCGGTCCGACAACGAGTTCCAAGCCAACCTCGAGCCCGAGGGCTACACGTGGCGCTTCGACGCGCACAGCCCCGGTGGCCATCTCTTCGACGACATCGTGCACAAGTACGCCGTCGCGTTGTGGTTGTTCGAAGAACAAGTCCGGAGTGTGCAGGCGATCGTGCGGCGTGGGCCGCTCTTCTTCGAGACGCCGACCGCGGCGATCTGGGAGTACGACCGCGACGATCTGCTCGGGATGATGGAAGTCACGTACGCGCCGCGGATGCACATCCGCTCCGACTACTGGGGCGCGGACGAGTTCTTCGAGATCCAGGGCACCGATGGCTTCATCTGGGTGACGCAGTTCTGCGGCAAGCTCCACGATCTCCCGCCGGTGATGCTCTACGAAGCCGACGGCACCAGTCACTCGTTCGCGGGGCTCGACGACAGCTACATGCGCAGCTTCACCGACATGTCGGCGAACTTCGTCGACTCCCTCATCGACGGCACGCAGCCGAGCCTCAGTGGCGAGCTCGCGACCCGGGTGCTCCAGCTCTGCTTCGCGGTCTACGAGGCCTCGAACACGCGGGGTCCGGTCGACCCGCGCACCATCGACGCGAGCGTGTCCCCGCCGTGGTGGCCGCCCACGCAGAAGGACCTCTTCCTCGACGCGTACCGGCTCGGCCAGATCCCGCCCGACATCTTGGAGAACCTGCCCGAGGAGTACCGTCGCCTCCTCGATGATGCCTGAGCCCCCTCCACCCCCGCAGACTCCCGAGACCTGCTTCCACCATCACGACCGGGAGACCGGACGCCACTGCACGCGGTGCGGTCGTCCCGCGTGCGCGGAGTGCCTGCATCAGGTGTCGGTCGGATCGCAGTGCTGGGAGTGCATCAAGGCCGCGCGTCCACCGACACGCGAGCGCGTCCGGCGATCGCTCGCGCGGCCGCTGCTCGCGACCCAGGCGATCATCGCGGCGAACGTCGTCGCGTTCGTGATCACCGCCGGGTATACGACGAACGGCAACAACCTGCTGAACAAGTGGGTCCTGTACGCGCCGTCGGTTGCGATCAGCGGCCAGTGGTACCGCCTCTTCACCTCCGGCTTCGTGCACTTCGGCGTCCTCCACATCTTCTTCAACATGCTGATCCTGTATCTCGTCGGCCAGATCCTCGAGCCCTTCCTCGGACCGGGGCGCTTCACCGCGCTCTACCTGGCGTCGTTGCTCGCGGGCTCGCTCGGCGCGCTCTGGGCCAACCCGTTCTCCGCCACCGGTGGTGCGTCGGGCGCGGTGTTCGGCGTCGGTGCGTGCGCCACGGTCGTCATGCTGCAGCGGGGCGTTCGGTTCTGGGACACCCAGTTCGGACCGTTGCTGCTGATCAACCTGGTGCTCGACAAGTTCTTGATCTCCAACGTGTCGATCGGCGGCCACATCGGCGGCCTGATCGGCGGCGCGATCATCGGCTACGTCATGATCCAGACCGAACGGTCGCGGTACGGAACCGCGATCGGCTACGCGGTCGCGTTCGTCGTCGCCGCGGCCTCGTTCGCCGGCGCGATCGCCGTCGCGCACGCGAAGGTCGCGTAGTCCGCCGCAACGACACGTTCGGTGCTCGTGTTGGCACCGAGAGCGTTCTGCGACTTGTCGGAACGCGTTCGTGGGTATAGGCCTAGCGGGCCGGGGCTCCCGGCGGTTCGAGGGCGGACGGGCGGGCGGTTGGGTATGGGCACGATTGCGTCACGGACGGGGCGCTCCCGCCTGATCACCGGGGCCATCGTGTTCGGACTGTTCGGGGCGCTGCTCGCGAGCTGCACGAACCCGTCCATCAAGGTGAGTTACTCGAAGAAGCCGGCCCGCGACACGACGACCGTGACGGTGACAGTCACCGGTCACACGGTGACGCAGACGACCGTACGCATCGACGCCGCCGACGCGCCGCCGGTTGCGACGTCGACTGCGGCGAGCTTCTCGTTCGATCTCGACACCACCGGGCTCTCCGAGGGGGCGCACCAGTTGTTCGTGACGTCGGGTTCGCTCTCTGGGCAGTACCCCTTCAAGGTCGCGAACACACCGCCCCACCTCCCACCGGGTTTCCAACAGTCGACGGTGTTCAGGGGGCTCACCCAGCCTGTAGCGGTGCGCTTCGCGAGTGACGGTCGCGTGTTCGTGGCCGAGCAGAGTGGCCTGATCCTCGTGTTCGCCAGCATCACCGCGACGACACCGACGGTGTTCGCGGATCTGCGTCCCCAGGTGTTCGACACCATCGACACCGGGCTGCTCGGGATGGCGCTCGACCCCGCGTTCCCGTCGAAGCCGTACGTCTATGTGCTCTATACGCTCGACGCGCCGATCGGCGGGACACCGCCCGTCTGGAACGACAGTTGCCCGACGCCGCCGGATACCGACGCCGACTGCTTGGTCAGCGCGCGGTTGTCGCGGCTGCAGGCCGCGGGCGACGTGATGACGGGCCCCGAGCATGTCCTCGTCAACGACTGGTGCCAGCAGTACGACACCCATTCGGTCGGCTCCATCGTGTTCGGCGTCGATGGCGCGCTCTACGCCAGCGCGGGTGACGGAGCGGGGTACACCACGCTCGACTACGGCCAAGCCGGCTCACCGGCAAACCCGTGCGGCGATCCGCCGGTCGCCGTCGGCGGCGCGCAGACGCCACCGACCGCGGAAGGCGGCTCGCTACGGTCGCAGGACCTGCTGACGCCCGCCGACCC
This sequence comes from Acidimicrobiia bacterium, assembly GCA_038240075.1. Lineage (GTDB taxonomy): Bacteria > Actinomycetota > Acidimicrobiia > IMCC26256 > PALSA-610 > DATBAK01. The sequence goes on along the minus strand of JBBSEC010000006.1, from coordinate 13,463 downwards.
GGTCACGCTCGACGGATCGATCATCCGTGTCAATCCCGCAACCGGCGCGGCAATGCCGAACAACCCGAACGCGCCCAGCGCCGACCTCAACGCGCGTCGGATCGTGGCTTATGGGCTGCGTCAGCCGTTCCGCATGACGACGCGTCCGGGCACGAACGACGTGTGGCTCGGCGATGTCGGCTGGAACGCGTCGGAGGAGATCGACCGGGTGTCCAACCCGATCGCATCGCCGGTCAAGGACTTCGGATGGCCGTGCTACGAAGGCCGCGCGAAGCAGCCAAGCTTCCAGGCGCTGAACCTCGACATCTGCAATACGTTGTACGGATCGGGTTCGGCGGTCGCGCCGTACTTCGAGTACGTACAGGGCGCGAGCTTCGTGCCGGGCGACGGTTGTCCGACCGGCGCGTCGGCGGTCAGCGGCAACGCGTTCTATCCCGCGAGCGGCGGCAACTACCCGTCGAAGTACAACGGCGCGCTCTTCTTCGCCGACTGGGCGCGCGGGTGCATCTGGGCGATGCTGAAGGGCACGAACGGGCTGCCCAACCCGAAGCAGGTCGAGGGTTTCGTCACCGGACCGGTCGGCGCGTCGACCCCCGTCGATCTCGAAATCGGTCCGGGCGGTGACCTCTTCTACGTCGACGTCGGCGGCGGGACGATCCGCCGCATCAGCTACAACGCGGCGAACCACCCGCCCGTCGCCGCGGTCGGGGCCAATCCAACCACCGGCGACCTGCCGCTCACCGTCCAGTTCGACGCCCGAGGCTCCACCGATCCCGACGGTGACTCGCTGACCTACTCGTGGGATCTCAACGGAGACGGAGTCTTCGGAGACTCCACCCTGGCGAACCCGTCGTACACGTACGGCACCGCCGGAGTACGCACGGTTTCCGTGCGCGTCACCGACGCGTTCAGCACCCCTGACGTCGCGACCGTCACCATCAAGGCCGGGAACACCCCACCGGTGCCTACCATCAGCACGCCCGCGCCCGAGTTCACCTGGAGTGTAGGCGACACGATCTCGTTCTCGGGCTCGGCGAACGACGCAGAAGACGGGCCGTTGGCGTCGTCGGCGCTCAGCTGGACGTACGAGAAGGTGATCTGCCCCACCGTCGACACCTGTGAGCCCCAGGCCGGCGAGACCTTCGACGGTGTCGCGAGCGGGTCGTTCGTGGCGCCGGAGCAGGAGTACCCGTCGCACCTGCGGCTGTCCCTCACGGCGACCGACTCAGGTGGCCTCTCGCAGACGACGTCGGTCGATCTGTACCCGCAGACGAGCACCCTGACCCTTGCTTCCGACCCCGCCGGCGCAACCCTCGGCCTCGGAAGCACGAACGGCGTCGCCCCGTTCAGCACGACCGTCATCACCAAAGGGACCCAGACGATCAGCGCGGCCGATCAGACGATCGGTGGTGAGGCGTACGCCTTCGCCGGCTGGTCCGACAGCGGCGCGGCGTCGCACGACATCACCGTCACCGGCGACACCACGCTGACCGCGACCTTCACTCCGGCACCACAGGAAGGTCGCGCTCACGCATTGCGATAGGTGTCGCTCGTGCTGCTGAGCTCGCCCGCGGCCCGTATCGTGTCGTGGCCGGCATAGTCGACGATCTCGGCGACCACGGCGTGAGGTGCGCGTAGCGTCGCGAGCTCTGCTGCTGCGTCGAGCCGTCCGCTCGCCAGTGCGACGAAGTGGTCGAGTTGAGCTGCGAGCGGCTCGCGCGCGTTGTGCACGACCGGGATGTCGATCACGGTCTGTTCGCGCACTCCTCCACCCTGGCCGTCGAGCCACTCTCCTTCGATCTGGCGGTACACCGTGACGTCTTGGCGCAGCAGGTCGACCTCGACCAGGCGTTGGAGGTCATTGATGACGAGCGTGCGCACCTTGCGCTGAGAGATGCGATTGGCCGACAGCGTCGCGAGCATCCCGCCGTCGAACCGCAGTGTCGCTTCGGCAATGTCCTCTGCGCCGAGCAACGAGTTGGGATGTGCGAAACCGAAGTGGGCGCTCAGGGAACCGGGCATCCGCCCGGCAATCCGCAACGCGAGATCGACGTCGTGAATCAGCAGGTCGTAGGAGACACCGGTCGTGATTCGGGGCAGGTGATGCGAGTGCCTGACGGTCATGACGAACACCGGCTCCTCGACGATCGCGAGGGCCGTGCACACGGCCGCGTTGAAGCGCTCGAGGAACCCGCACGTCATCGGCACGGACTTCGCCCCGGCCTGTGCGATCAGTGCCTCGGTCGCCGAAAGGTCGTCGGAGAGAGGCTTCTCGATGAGAACCGGCACGTCGGCGTCGATCGCGCGCGCCGCCCACCCGACGTGCGAACTCGTCGGAGACGCGACGATCACACCGTCGATTCCGCGAAACGAGTCGAGCTCCGGAACCCACGTGGTGCGCCAGCGCTCCGCGAGCGCCTCGCCCGCGGTGCCGTCGGGATCGACCACGGACACGAGCTCCGTGTCCGGGGATTCGACGACCACGCGAGCGTGCAACGATCCCATCGCGCCCGCGCCGACCAGCGCAATGCGCAGCGGCGACATGGAAGTACGATAGTTGCCACCCTGGGTGACCGAAAGCGGGCACTATTGCGGTTCCTCCCCCTTCACGCGCGCAGTGCCGCGCGGACCTCGTCGACGATCCTGTCGATGTCGGAGCGCGAGAGGTGGGGATGAACCGGGAGGGAGAGCACCTCTCGAGCGGCACGGGTCGCTTCGGGAACCGGCGAGGCGACCACTCCCCGATGGCCGCGGTAGCAGTCGTGGTCGAACACGACACGCGGGTAATAGACGCCGCTGGCGATGCCGCGGTTGCGCAATCGGGTCGCAAGCGCGTCCCGGTCGATGCGCGCGGCGTCGGTCACCCGAATCGTGTACTGGTGGAACACATGCGCGCGCCCTGCCGCGACGGTCGGCGTGACGACCCCGGTCGCGCCTTCGAGGCCCGCCGAGAGTCGCGCGGCATGGCCCCGCCGGCGCTCGTTCGCGTCCCCGAGGCGGCCCAGCTGCGGAATCGCCACCGCGGCCTGAAGATCGGTCAGGCGATAGTTGTATCCGACGATCTCGTGCTGATATCCCGAGCGCATCCCCTGGTTGCGGAGCAGCCGGAGCCGATCGGCAACGTCGTCGGCGTCGGTCGTGATCATGCCGCCCTCTCCGCTCGACATGTTCTTCGACGCGTACAGCGAGAAGCATCCGATGCCGAACGACCCGACGGCGCGTCCCGCAACCGTCGCTCCGTGCGCCTGCGCCGCGTCCTCGACAATCAGGAGATTCCGAGTCGAGGCGAGATCGGAGATCGCGTTCATGGCCGCGGGCTGACCGTAGAGGTGCACGGGAATCACGGCTCGCGTCCGCTCGGTGATCGCCGCGGACAGCGCGTCGACGTCGATGGTGAATGTCTGCGGGTCGATGTCGGCGAAGACTGCCGTCGCGCCACTTGCGAGGATCGCGTTCAGCGTCGCCGCGAACGTGAATGGAGTCGTCACCACCTCGTCGCCGGGTTGGAGCTCAGCCGTCTGCAGCGCCGCGACCAGCGCGGCCGTTCCACTGTTCACCGCGATCGCGTGGCGTACGCCGCACATCGCGGCGAAGTGCCGTTCGAGCTGCGCAACCATCGGACCCTGCGCGAGCTGGCCGGAGCGTAGGACCGCGATGACAAGACGCTCCTCTTCGTCTCCGACCACGAGGTGGGTGAGCGCGATCTGATCGCTCATCGTGCCGAACCCCGCGGAACCCTCGACGCGTGCACGGCCCGGTCGTAGAGATCGAGGTAGCGCGCCGCCACCGACTCGATCGAGAAATGGCTCTCGATGAGACGCCGACCACCCGCGCCCACGCGCGCGCGGAGCGCGGGATCGGCGATCAGCCGCGCAATCGCGGTTGCGAGGACATCTGGCTCGCTGGAAGTCGCGAGGATCAGATGCTCACCGTCGACGAAGTGCGCGGTTGGGTAGTTGTCGGCGCGGACCACCGCGACGACGGCGACTCCCGCGGCGAGCATCTCGAGGCTCGCCGTTCCGAAGCCGAGTCCTTGCAGGTCGTGAGCCTCGACGTCGGCGGCGGCGGCGTAGAGCGGCACGTCGCCCCTCGGGACCTCGCCGGTCGTGATCAGTGCGTGGTCGACACCGAGTGCCCGGGCGCGCCGCAGGAAGCGCTCGTCGTAGATCTTCCCAACGACGACCACGACGAGGTCCGGGGAGTGCTCGAGGAGCTTGGGCATCGCCTCGACCAAGGCGAGTCGGTCTCGAAGCGGTATGACATGGCCTACCGAGAGCAGCATCGGGCGATCGGCGATGCCGAGTCGCGCGCGCATCACCGGTCGATCCGTCGCGCCGAACCGCTCGGCTTCGATCCCGACGGGAATGTCGATCACGCGATCGCTGGAAATGCCGAAACGATCGGTGACGTATTCGCGGACGAACACGTCCACGGGAACAACATAGGGATGGCCGAGCCGTACGAACGGCCGGACAACGAGGTAGTCGGCGATCCGCATCGCGGCCGCGTGCATCCGGAACGGGCTCTGGAACCGAGTGTGAACGGTGAGCACCGTCGGGACGCGGCGGCGACGGGCCCAGACCGAGCTCATCCACGTGAGGTCGAAGAACTGGCCGTGCTGGTGCACGACGTCGGGGTCGAACTCGTCGAGCAAGCGAAACACCCGCCGCACGTTCTTCGGCGACGCGGTGAATGGGATGTCGTAGTTGAACGCGATCTTCGAGGTCAACGCGAAACTCGGGAGCCGCACGATCCGAAATCCGTCGCGCTCCTCTTCAGCCGGCGCGTCGCGATACGCGGCCGCCAAGACCAAGACCTCGTGCCCGGCCGCGGCGACCTGCCGAGCCAGCGCGTCGCTCATATGCGCGCTTCCGCCCGCGCGAGGAGAAAAGAAGCTATTGACCACAACCGCCCGCACGCGCCAATCGTAGCAACCGTTTTGTGGAGGGCTCAGTGCGAACGCGCCCCGTCCCAATGTTCGAACTGGGCCTCGAGAGTGGTCGGCCGCGGACCTCGATCCTCGTAGTGAGCTCGCAATGTGGCGATGTCGGTATCGGAGAATCCCAGCCGTGTCATGCCCACGACATTCACGCCCGACGCGCGGGCCGGATTTCCCTTTACCAGTTGAAACGGCCCGACATCATTGACCACGGTCGCGTGCATACCAATCATTGCGCCGGCGCCGATCGCCCGATGCTGATGAATCGCGCTCGCCATGCCGATGTTCGCATCGGCGCCGACCCACGCGTGCCCTCCCACCATGGCGACGGGGGCGACACGCACGCGATCGCCGAGCTCTGCGTCGTGACCGACATGAGACTTGTTCATGATGTACGTGTCGCTCCCGACCACGGTCGGACCATCGGTTCCCTGATGCACCGTGCTCTGCTCACGAATCGTCGACCCGTGGCCGATGATCACTCCGGCACCGTGGGAACCGAACCACACCAGCGCGTCGACGCGATCCTGCGCGTCGCGGTCGAGGCTCCTCGACGCTTCGGCCGGTGCTGCTGCGATCGTCATCGTCTCGAGATGCTCGGCCGTCGTGCCGATCACCACGTGCGGGCCGATCCAGCAGTTCCGGCCGATGGAGCACGGGGCGAGCAGGACGGCGAAGGGACCAACGATCGTCCCGTCCCCGATCTCGACGTCGGGCGCGACGATCGCCGTGCGGTGAATCGCAACCCGTCCCGACGGCACTGCGTGAGATCGTAGCGACCCATCGCGCGCTCGCCGTGGCGACCGCCTTCCGCCATACTGCCGTTCGTGTTACGGGCGTATACGGGCGTGGTTGCGGTCATCCTGATTCCAGGAGCGCTCGTCGCATCGATCCTCGGCCTTCGCCTCCGCATGCTCTCGACATGGGCGGCGATCCCGGCGTTCTCGTTCGCCGCAGTGTTCCTGCTCGGCGAGACCACGACGCGGTTTCGGGTTCCTTTCGGCGTGCCGGCGTTCGTCGTTCTCCTGGCCGTTCTCGTCGCCGTGCTGGCGGTCGTACACGGGCGCCGCCCGGCGCGCCCGCCGAAGCCCAACCTCGGCCGGCGCGGCGAGCGGATCGACGACGCGCTGCTCACGCTCGGCGTTGCGGTCGGTACGTCGATCTGGTTTCGTGGGTTGCGGCACGTTCCGCTCGTTCCTCCGGGTGGGGACGCCACCCGGCACGGCTGGTTCGTTGCTCGCATCCTCTCGGCGCACTCGATCGATCCGGCGAAGATCCTCACATCCGACGCCGGTGGCGCACATCGCGTTGCCAACTACTACCCGCTCACCCTGCACGCGTCGGCCGCACTCTCGACCCGTCTCGTCGGCAGCGACATTGGCCGCGTGCTCGTGGCGTACATCGTCGTGTTCAGCGCCGTGGTACTGCCGGTCGGGATGTTCGTGCTCGCGCGCAATCTCGCACCCGCGCGGCCACTCGTCGCCGGATTCACCGCGCTCGTCGTCCCACTGGTGATGCTGTTCCCGTACTTCCCGGTCTGGGGCGGCGACATCCCGCAGATCGTGGCCATGGCAATGGTGCCGATCGCAGTCGTCCTGCTCTGGCAGGCAATGCTGACCCGCCACCTCCAGCTCGGGATGAACCGAGCGAGTGTCGTGGCGCTGGTCCCGCCCTCGTTGGCGCTCCTGAGCATCGCGTCGCTCCACACCAGCGAGCTCCCGCTCGTCGTCGGTTTGGCACTCGCCCTCGTCCTCGAGCACGCGTGGCGCGCGCACGACATCCGGATGCTGCGACCTGCGCTCAGTCGCGGCATTGGCGTTGGTGCGTTCGCGACCATGCTCTTCTCGCCCACGCTGGTCTCATTCGCCGGCGGTGTCTCCGAACGGGTGGCGTCGCGAACTCTCCTGGTCGCGAACCACGCGAACTGGGAACCGAGACTCGGCGCGATCCTGCAACTGCACTACGGTGCCGGCACCGTGAGGCAAGGCTTCCTTGGCTTCCTTGCGTTGGCAGGCGCGGCGCTCTGGTTGGTGTTCCGGCGCCCCGCGTGGGTAACCGGCTGGGCAGGCGTGATGATGCTCAGCCTCTTCACGGGCGCGTCGACGCACCGCCTCGCCGATCCCCTCACATTCCCCTGGTACCACCTCGAGTCGCGAATACTCCCAAACGTTGCGTTCTTCGTCCCCTTCTTCGCCGGGCTCGCGCTGGCCTACGGCGCCGTGCTTATGGCCCGCGTTTCGACGCGATCGTGGGCCATGCTTCCGGCGACACTCGCAATGGTTGCGGTCCTCACCGTGTTCGTCGGCGTTCACGCTGTCCGCGCCAACAGCAGGTACGTCCGAGCAAGCTTCGATCCGAGCTCGCACGTGTTCTTCAATCAAGCCCTCGTCGACCACACGTCCCTCGACGCATTCCGATGGTTGCGGGTCCACGCACGCAGTGACACCGTCGCCAACGAACCCGGCGTCGACGGATCGCTCTGGATGTACGCGGAACAACACGTCTCACCACTCATCGGTGTCGTGTTCGGGAAGAACTCCCCGGAGCTCAACGACCGGCTGTACCTCACCAAGCACCTGGGATCGCTCGGCCGAGACGATCGGGCCGACGATCTCGCACGGCGCTACCGCACGCGCTGGGTCTTCTTCGACTCGCGCATGCTGCCCATCGGACGTCCGGTCATGCGGCTTGCCGATCTTCGAGCCAACCCCCACTTGACCGCGGTGTTCCACGAGGGCGATGCATGGGTGTTCCGCATCGACCTCTGAGCAACGCTGCGCGTACCGGTTCGTTCAGGAGCTCGGCGCACCGACGCGCACGAGCTCGATCTCACCGGTGTCGTCGTCGGAGATCAGCCGGAAACCGGCCTGCCGCGCGAGGTCTTCGCGACCTTCCCACGGGCCCGACGCGACGAGCTCGTCACCGGCCTCGACCTTGGTCCCCAGACGCGGGCGGTAGATGTAGCGCCCGTTGCGGTGCAACGCGAGCAGATGGAAGCCAGTGTCGTCGCCGAGACCGGCGGAGGTGAGCACCTCACCTTCGAGCTCCGAGCCCGGTGCGACGGGAACCCGCATGATCACGTCGTCGGTGTCGCCGAGCGCGGCGTTGAGCACCGGGTGGAGCTCTTCGTTCTCCTCGACGAGCCACACCATCTGCTGTGCGGCGTCGCCGATCTCCTCAGCCGCGCCACCGAGGTGCAGCAGGCCCCGCAGCGCCGAAGGATCGACGGTCTCGGCCGCACCCCGCAGCACCCAGAGCTCGAGCTGCTCGCGCATCTCGTCGAGCCGGTTCTCGAGGCTGCTCACCTCGGCCGCGAGACCCTGGTCGTTGAACAGAAGCGCGGAGTACGCGAGGCCGACCGCGGCCTCGGAGACGTCTTTCATCTCGACGAGTACGTCGACCGCGCGGTCGAGATCGCCGAGCGCGGTGTCTTCCGAGAGCGTCGCCTCGCGCCACTCCGGCGCGCCCGCGAGCACGCGCAGCTCGGGGATCCCTTCGGCCGCACCCCGCACGATCAACACGTCGCCCGGACGCAGCATCTCGTCGTCCTCGGGATCGATCAGCCACTCCTTGGCCCTGCGGATCGCGACGACCCGGAGCCCGGTCTCGGTCGGGAGCTCGGCGTCGTCGAGGGTGCGCTGCGCGAGCGCGGAGTCTTCGCGGACACGCACCCGGTGCGAGATCTCCTGCGCGGCCGCGAGATCCGCGACGAGCGCGGCAGGGATGCCGAGGTGGTGGGTGACGATCTTCGCGATGTCGACGGCCGCGTTGCCCATGCGCTCGATCGCCGAGATGAGGTGCAACACGCCCGACATCGCGTCGGCCTCGCGCGGCGAACGCGCCGCGAGCACGCAGACCGCGCGCATCTCGTGCACGAGCTCGTTCAGCCGTTCCTCGAGTTCGAGGACCTCGTCGGCCATGTCGTCGTCGTCGAAGAAGAGGGACGCGTAGCCGAGATCCACCATCAGCTCGGAGGTGTCTTTCGCCTCCGAGAGCATGGCTTTGAGATTTCGGGGTTGGTCGTCCATGAAGATGCGGTGCGGTGTGCCGCTGCTAGTGGAGTCCGAGGAGCACGATCGCAAGGATAAGCGAGAACGCGCCGAACAGGTCCAGGGTCGATGTGACGATCGCGATCCCGTGGTTGTCGGGATCGAGACCCAGGCGGTGCGTGAACACGGCCGCGTAATAGCCGATCACGACCGCGAACGCGGTCGCCATGGTCCCGCCGAGCACCGAGACCTCGACCATCTTCAGCAGCCCGGGGCCGTGGAAGTGGGTCACGTTGGCCGCGAGATCGGCCGACACGCCCAGCAGGACGAACGTGGGCACCGCGTAGATCAGCACGAGGAGGATGTCGTCGAGGGCCGCGAGTGGCGATTTGCCCGACGCCAGCGTGCCGAGGTGGAGGCGGGTCGAGACGCGCGCCGAGAGGATGCCTCCGAGCGCGCCCGAATCCTCCAGGAACGGAGGGATGAGCACCGACAAGGCCGGGAGCGCGAGGAACGCCGTGGTGCGCTTCTCGATCGTCACGCCGGCGAGCACGTCGACGAGGCCCGCCATCACGAGGATCGGCGCCGACTCGATGACGATCCGCTGCAGGGTGGGCAGCCCACTGCGGAGCCCGGCGACGAGCGCAACGACGCACGCGACCGCGCAGAGGACCGCGATGATCGGCGTGACGACGTGGAAGGCGCCGCGGTGCACCTCGGCCGCCCCCTTCGACGAGCTCGCGTGGATGCCGAGGAGGTAGGTCGCGGCGAAGAGGCTCGGCAGCGTCGCCACGTCGCCGGCCGCGGTGACGATCGGCGCGGCCACGTTGTCGAGGTCCCACCGGCGGCGGGCGCACTGGGACGCGACGCCAATCGTGATCGCGAGGACGACGAGCGACGACAGCAGCGCGCCGACGACCGCGACGACCATGAAATCGATGATGGAGATCGACCGCACGTTGAACGCGACCGCGACGCCCTTCGCCAGCACCGCGAGCGCAAACGAGGTCGACAGCGAGAGCACCAGTGCGGCGGCGATGTTCTGACCGACCGGCGTGTCGAGCCGGCGTGAGACGCGGAACTCACCGGTGTGGATGAGGGTGCCGAGGCGGCTGCCGAGCGCGCCGAACACGTTGCCGCGCATGCCGATGGCCGCCGGGATCAGGACGAAGAGCGCCGGGAGCTCGAGGAGCGTGTGGTTGATCGACGCGAGGGTCAGACCGGCGACGAGATCGCCACCGGATGAGATCAGGAGCGCGCCGAAGCCGGCACGGACGCCGGCCGGGTCCGCGCGGACGACCGCGCCGAAGCGCGCCGCAATGCGACGGGGGAAGCGCAGCATGTGGGACTCGGCGGTTCGGACATGTCGGCGATCCGGTCGATCTGGAGGCGGCCGGCCTCTCAAGCGGCCCGCAAGGGTACCCCTGTTATCGACCAGAACGGGTGCTTACGGATGTTTCCCCGGAGCAGGTGCGCGTTCACTCTGGAACAGAGGGGCAGCCCGCAACGAAGGGAGCAAGCATGCGACCGTAAGAACGGAGCAGGTGCGCGGTCAGCCCGAGAACAACGGCGCAGCCCACGCCGGAGCGAGCAAGCATGCGACCGTACTAACGAAAGTCGCGGGAGCGGAGGGAGTCGGCGAGGCTGATCGGCAGGCGGGTGATGCGGCCGGCCACGAGGTTGGTGACACCTTGATGGCGTTCGAGCACCCCGCGCACGCGCAACGCGGGCGCGCCGCGCGCGACCAGCCGGAAGCGCTTCCAGATCCCGCGGGTGCAGATCACGTTCACGAGCCCGGTCTCGTCTTCGAGGTTGAGGAAGACGGTGCCCTTCGCGGTCGCCGGCTGCTGGCGGTGCGTCACGACTCCGGCCACCTCGACCACCGAACGGTCGGGAAGCACCCGCAGATCGGCCGCGGTGACGACACCCTGGCGGATGAGCTCCTCACGGACGAACTCGGTCGGGTGCCGTCCCGGCGAGAGCCCCATCGACCACAGGTCGGATGCCATCTCCTCCGGTTCGGTCATGCCCGGCAGTGGCGGCGCGTCGAGCCCGGTGAGCAGCCCCGGCAGGGTCTCCACCACGTTGCCGTTCGTCTGCACGTGCGGACGCGCGTCGCGCAACGCGCCCGCCGCCCACATCGCGGAGCGGCGCGCCAGGCCGAACGACTGCTCGAACGCACCCGCGGCGGCCAGTGCCTCCAGCGCGTCGACGGTCGCGCCGGTACGACGGACGAAATCCTCCATGTCGCGAAACGCGCAACGCGCGCGTTCGTCGTCGACGTGGTCGCAGAACGCATCGTGCAGACCGCGCACCGACCGCAGACCGAGCCGCACCGCGTGGTGCGACGGATCGGCAAAGAAGCCGGGCTTGGGTCGCCCGATCGGATCGACGTGCGGAGGACGGGGCTCGAGGATCGCGTCGCGACGCGAGCCGTTGACATCGGGGCCGAGCACCTCGACCCCGTGACGGCGCGCGTCGCGGATGATCGTGTGCGGTGAGTAGAACCCCATCGGCTGGGCGTTGAGCAACGCCGCCGCGAACTCGGCCGGGTAGTGGTACTTGATCCACGAGCTCGAATACACGAGGTAGGCGAAGCTCACCGAGTGGCTCTCGGGGAAGCCGAAGTCGGCGAACGCCTCGAGCTTGTGCGCGATCTCCTCCGCGGTGGCACCGGTGATGCCGTTGACAGCCATGCCCTCCATCAGCCGCGTGCGCAGCCGGGCCATACGCGTGTGCGAACGCTTCGAGCTCATCGCCTGGCGGAGCTCGTCGGACTCGGCGGGGCTGAACCCGGCGACGTCGATCGCCATCTGCATGAGCTGCTCCTGGAACAGCGGCACGCCCAGCGTCTTCTCGAGGCACTTCTCGAGCAACGGGTGCAGATAGGTCACCGGCTCCTCGCCGTTGCGCCGGCGCAGGTATGGGTGCACCGAACCGCCCTGGATCGGACCGGGCCGGATGAGCGCGATCTCGACGACGAGGTCGTAGAACGTGCGCGGTCGCAGCCGCGGCAGCGTCGCCATCTGGGCCCGGCTCTCCACTTGGAACACGCCGACCGTGTCGGCCGCGCAGAGGAGGTCGTAGACCCCGGGCTCCTGGGGGATCGTCGCGAGGTCGATCTCCACGCCCTCCGACTCGCGCACGAGATCGACCGCGAGATGCAGCATCGTGAGCATCCCGAGACCGAGCAGGTCGAACTTCACGAGGCCGGCCGCCGCGCAGTCGTCCTTGTCCCACTGCAGCACCGAGCGGCCTTCCATCCGGGCCCATTCGACGGGGCAGAACTCCACCAGTGGGCGGTCGGCCATCACCATCCCGCCCGAGTGGATACCGAGATGGCGCGGGAAGTCGAGCACCTGGCCGGCGAGCTCGAGTGCGAGGGGCGGGATCGCGGGCGGACGGGTGGATGCCGAAGCCGGGAGCGTGTCGACGGCGATGCCCTCGCGTTGGTTGCGCTGGAACTCGCGGTGCCGGCGCGCGGTCGATCGCACCACACGCGGATCGGTGCGGTGAATGCCCGCCGCAAGCTCGTGGCCCTCCGGGTTCACATCCGCGCTCGCTTCGACCAGCTCCGAGAACGCGTCGGCGCCCGAGCTCCAACGGTCGACCCACTTCGCGAGCGCGTCGGCCTGGCCGGGAGCGACGCCGGTGGCCTTCGCCATCTCGCGCAACGCGGAGCGGGGACGGTAGGTGATGACGTTCGCGACCTGCGCGCACCGTTCGCGCCCGTACCGGTCGTAGACGTACTGGATCACCTCTTCCCGGCGTTGGTGCTCGATGTCGAGATCGATGTCGGGCGGGCCGTCGCGCTCGGGTGAGAGAAACCGTTCGAAGAGCAGCCCGAGCGCCACCGCGTCGGCCTTCGTGACACCGAGCGCGTAGCAGACGGCACTGTTCGCCGAGCTCCCACGGCCCTGGCAGTAGATGTCGGAGCGGCGGCAGAAGTCGACGATGTCGAACAGCAGCAGGAAATAGCCGGGGAAACCGAGCTGCTCGATCACGCCGAGCTCGTACTCGAGCTGACGCTGCGCCTGCTCGTAGTGCGTGTGCGACGGCGAGTACGCGACCGCGGCACCCTTGCGCACCAGCTCGCGCAGCCACGTCATCTCGGTGTGACCCTCGGGCACCGGCGCGTCGGGGAGGTTCGGGGCCGCGAGCCGGAGGTCGAACGCGGCCGCCCGGGCCACCTCGACGGTGCGTTCGACCGCGCCGGGCCACCGCGCGAACCGACGGGCCTGCTCACCCGGGGCGCGCAGGTGCGCATGCGACGACGCCGGCAGCCACCCGTCGATCTCGTCGAGCGAACGGCGCGCACGGATCGCTGCGAGCGCGTTCGCGAGCGGGCGCTGCGCGGTCGTCGCGTAGTGGACGTTGTTCGTCGCCACCACCTCGGTACCGGCCGCCAACGCGACTTCGGCCAACGCGTCGTTGCGGTGCCGGTCGAGCGGATCACCGTGATCCCAGAGCTCGACGAGCACCCGCTCGCGTCCGAAGGCCTCGATGAGACGGTCGAGCGCGCGGCGCGCCGCGCG
>JBBSEC010000005.1:0-73685 GCA_038240075.1 Acidimicrobiia bacterium | reverse complement strand
GCGCGACCATCAAGACGAGCGGCGAGCGGAGCTCTTGAGTCTTCGCTGAAACCTGATCGCGGCCGAGCGAGCGCGACCATCAAGACGGGCGGCAGAGGAGTTGGCTCACGCCGGACGCGAGCAGCTGGCGATCGGGAGACCAGACCTGCTGGTGCGTCGCGAGGAGCCCGTCGGCGCCCGACGGCGACTCGCCGCGGACGAACAGGGGCTCGACGCCCGGTGCGATGCGGTGGAAGTGGCACGCGAGGTCGAGTGACGGTGCGTAGAGACCCTTCGTGTCGACGTGCAACCGCGTGACGCCGGGCCACGAACCGACGTCGACGAGGAGGAGCAGGCGCGCTGCGCACAGGTAGAGATCGCTCGGATCGGGCTCGACGAGGTAGCGCAACCACGCGCCCCAGACCGGCGCGGTCGGTTGGCGGTCTTCCCAGTTGTCGATCCACTCGAGCGGGCGCTCCTCGAAGTTGAGCCAGAACCGGTACGGCGGGTTCGGCTCGAGTCCGAGGCGCTCGAGGTGCTCTTGGATCGTCGGGTACTGCTCGGGCGGACCGATGTCACCCATGTCGGATTCGTCGTGGTCGAGGCCCGCGACTCCTTCCGCGACCGACCACACGAGTGCTTCGAAGACTGGCTTGCCGTTCTGCGTCATCGACACGGCGATTGACTCCGCACGCGACGCGGCGCGACGCGTCGTCGTGGTGAGCTGCACTTCGTGGTCGAAGTCGGCGACGCCGAGGAAGTGCCCGACGAGGCTCGCGGGCCGGTCGAAGCGCGAGTGTGCGCCCGCCGCGCGCAGTGCGACCGCGGCGACGTAGCCGCCCATCGGCCCCCAGATCTCCCAGTCGCGCGAGAAGGTCGCCGTGTACTGGCCGTCGCCGCCGCGCACGGCCGTGTCCTTGCCGAGATCACCCATGACGGGCCGGAGCAGGCGCAGCGGTCGTGATCAGCGCAGCACAGAACGGTGAGGCGCATGCGGATGCGACCATCATGACTGCCGGAGCAGGCGCAGCGGTCGTGATCAGCGCAGCACAAAACGGTGAGGCGCATGCGGATGCGACCATCATGACTGCCGGAGCAGGCGCAGCGGTCGTGATCAGCGCAACACCCAACGGTGAAGCGCATGCGAATGTGACCATGAGGACAGAACCTATGCGTCGAGGCCGAGGAGCGCCGACGGATTTGTGCACGCCATCCGGCGGATCTCGTCCTCCCGCAGCCCCTCGGCGTAGAGGGCGTCCGCGTAGGTCTGGAGGCCCGCGGCCGGGTGCGGGTTCACCTTCTGGCCGAAGTCGGTTCCGAGCGTGACCCGCTCGACGCCGACGGTGCGGATGGTTGCGAGCATCTCGGCGGGAGTGCGCGTCGCGAGGGCACCGATGCACGTCATCGCACAGAGCTCGACCCAGGCGCCGAGGTCCGCGAGCTCCGCGCATTGCGCCGCGCTCAGGTTCGGCCCCGCGAGGTCCTCGGTTGCGTGTGTGAGCAGCACGCGACCGCGGCGCGCGAAGTCGCGCACCACGGCGTAGTGCTCGGCCGCGCTCACGTGGCCGGTCGCAAGGATCGCGTCGTGCTCGAGCACGAGCGCGAGCACCTCGGAGGTCTCGGGGAGCAGTGCGCCGTCTTCGTCGGTGACGGAGATGCCCGGACCGGGAAGACCGAGTTGGGGTCCGATGCCGCTGTCGTAGTCCTGCCGGCTCGACAGCGTCGGCAGCCACACGATGCGCGCGCCGAGCCGCAGCGCGACCTCGACGGCCGCGGGGTTCACCCCGCCGACCTCGCGGTCGCAGCAGATGCCGCCGAACACCGCGATGCCGGGAACCGTCTGTCCGACCGACCACGCCAAGGATGCCGTGGGGAAGTCGTGTGACTTCAGCACGACCGCACGGTGACCTGCGGCCGCGGCCTCGCGAGCGGCCTCGAACGCGTCGACCGATCGCTCCCGGTGCGCGTCCGGTCCGAAGTGGCAGTGGAGATCGGCAGCACCCGCGAGATCCACGCTCATGAGAGAGGACACTACGCGCACCCGCTCCCTAGACTGACGTCGATGTCAGGTCTCAAATCCAGATCGGATCCGGCGCCGGGGCAGGCGCCGCTCGTCGCAGCGAACGCGGCCGCGCTCCTGCGCGCGAACGCCTCCGACGCCGACATCGGCGGGCGGCCCGCGATCCGGTTCGGCGACCGCGTCTGGACGCACGCGGAGTACCTCGCCGAGTCGATCCGGTTTGCGAACCTCTTCCTCGAACGCCTGCCGGCGGGGGAGCCGCTCCACGTCGCGGTGTTGCTCGACAACACGCCTGACTACCTCTTCGCGTTCGGCGGCACCGCGCTCATCGGAGGTGCCGTCGTCGGCCTGAACCACACGCGCCGCGGCGAGCATCTCCTGCGCGACGCCGAGCACACGCACTGCGGACTCGTGATCACCGAGCCCCGCCACGAGGCGCTGCTCGCACCGATCGCCGACGGTCTGCCACCCGTCCTCTCGTCGACGCGCTTCGCCGACGCCGCCGACCCGCCGTCGACGCTCGGCGAAGACCTCGGCACCGCGCTCGACGCGGTGAGCGACGTCGATCCGGGGATCGAGCCCGACGTCGACGCGATCTGGGCCCTGATCTTCACGTCGGGCACCTCGGACGCGCCGAAGGCCGTGATCTGCTCACAGCGGCGGCTGCTCGTGACCGGCAAACGCATGTCGATGATCATGGACCTGACCCGCGACGACGTCGGCTACGTCTGCATGCCGCTCTTCCACTCCAACGCGATCCAGGTCGGATGGGCTCCGTCGATCGTCGTGGGCGCGAGCGTCGGCCTCGGCCGCCGCTTCAGTGCGTCGGGCTGGCTTCCCGACATTCGCGCCTACGGCTCGACCTACTTCAACTACACGGGCAAGCCGCTCGCGTACCTCCTTGCGCAGCCCGAGCAGCCCGACGACGCCGAGAACCCGTTGCGCGTCTCGTTCGGCAACGAGGGATCACCCGAGGTGGTCGCGCGGTTCTCGAGCCGCTTCGGTGTCGAGGTGATCGACGCGTACGGAGCGACCGAAGGCGGCATCGCGGTGAACCGCGACGGCGCGGAGCGTCCCGGCGCGCTCGGGCACGCGCCGGAGCACATCAAGGTCGTCGACGACGACGGCAACGAGAAGGTCGCCGCCCGCTTCGACGCCGACGGCCGCCTCGTCAACGCCGACGGGTGCGTCGGCGAGATCGTCAACGTCGCGGGCGTCGGTCCGTTCGAGGGCTACTACAACAACGATGCCGCGACCGGTCAGACCACGCGCTTCGGCTGGTACTGGTCGGGCGACCTCGGGTACCTCGACGCCGACCGCTACCTCTACTTCGCGGGACGCAACGCCGATTGGATCCGCGTCGACGGCGAGAACTTCCCCGCCGGCCCGATCGAGGAGGCGCTGCGCGACGCGCCGGGTGTGATCCTCGCCGCGGTCTACGGCGTGCCCGACGACCAGGCGGGCGATCAGGCGATGGCCGGCCTCGTGATGCGCGACGGCGCCACGCTCGACCCGTCGGAGTTCGCGCGCTGGCTCGACGCCCAGCCCGCGATCGGCCCGAAGTGGCGCCCCCGCTACCTCCGTGTGCTCCGCGAGCCACCGACCACCGGCACGAACAAGATCGTCAAGCGAACGCTGGTGCACGAGAAGTTCCGTCCCGACCGCGTGCACGGCGACGCGCTGTACGTGCGCGATCGCGGCGCCGATGCGTACCGTCCGTTCGGCGACGACGACGCGGCCGCGTTGCTCGAGTCGTTCCGGCACTACCAGCGTGAGCGGTTCTGGGACCTCTGATCCGTGGACCTCTCCTTCAGTGAGGAAGAGTCGGCGTTCGCGGCCGAGATCCGCGCGTGGCTTGCCGCGAACCTCGAACGACCGCCCCGCTTCGCGACGCTCGACGACGAGATCGCGTGGGGGCGCGCGTGGCAGGCCAAGCTGGCCGCCGACCGCTGGGTCGGCATCCACTGGCCCGAGGCCTACGGCGGTCGCGGTGCGTCGCCCGTGCAGGTCGCCATCTTCAACATGGAGTACGCCCGGAGCCGTGCGTTGCAGCCGGTCAACCGGGTCGGCATCAACCTCGCGGGCCCGACGCTGCTCGCACACGGGACCGAAGTGCAGAAGCAGCGGTGGCTGCCGTCGATCCTGACCGCGTCGGAGATCTGGTGTCAGCTGTTCAGTGAGCCCGATGCCGGTTCCGATCTCGCGGCGCTCAAGACTCGCGCGACACCCGTCGACGACGGCTGGCTGCTCTCGGGGCAAAAGGTCTGGACGAGCTACGCGCAGTTCGCGCGGTGGGGTATCTGCCTGGCGCGCACCGACCCCGACGCCGCGAAGCACGCGGGAATCTCGTATCTCGTCGTCGACATGCAGGCGCCGGGCATCGAAGTGCGACCGCTCGTGCAGATCACGGGCGAGGCCGAGTTCAACGAGGTGTTCTTCGACGACGTCTTCGTTCCCGCGGATCACCTCGTCGGCGCGTTGCACAACGGCTGGGCCGTGGCCAACACCACGCTGGCGCACGAACGGGGCACGAGCTTCCCGTTCAAGGAGCAAGTCGTGCACGAGGTCTACCTCGACGAGCTCTACGCGCTCGCACACGCAGGACACGCGCTCGACGACGTCGACATCGCGGATGCGCTCGCGCAGTCGTTCGTCGAGCTGCGCGTCCTGCGGTTGCACAACTGGCGCACGCTCTCGCGCCTCGCGCGGGGGATCGAGCCCGGCCCGGAGTCGAGCTACGTGAAGCTGGCGTGGACCGACATGACCCAGCACCTCTCGGAGACTGCGCTCGCCGTGGTCGGGTCGGCCGCGCCCCTGTGGGCGGAAGCCGAGGGCAATCCCGACGGCGGGCGTTGGCAGCGGCAGTGGCTCTGGAGCAAGGCGGCGTCGATTGCCGGCGGAACCTCCGAGGTGCAGCGCACCATCATCGGCGACCGCATCCTCGGGTTGCCGCGCTAGGAGCCCGCGCTAATCAGGCAGCACGAACCGGCGCAGGTGGCCGGTGGGCAGGCCGAGGAACACGTTGCCGTTCGAGACCACGACGTTGTCGAGCGCCTGCACGCCCGTGAAGAAGGTGAGGAGCGGCGCGCCCGTCGACGCGTCGAACAGGTAGAGGTTCTTGTCGATCGAGCTGAGGTAGACCACGCCGTTTGCGATGACCGGCGCGGTGCTGCTCGCACTGTCGACGGTCGATGCCCACACCTGCTTCCCGGTCGCCGCGTTCAGGGCGTACACCCCGTCGCCCGTGCTCCCGAAGTAGATCGTGCCGTTCGCGATCCCGGCGTCGGTGATGTAGGTGCCCGCGGTCTGGAACTTCCAGCGCAGCTTCCCGGTGATCGCGTCGAGCGCGTACATCGTGCCCGACCGCGGTCCGATGTACACGATCCCGTTCGCGACGCTCGGGTCGGCGAAGAGCTCGTCTCGCGTGTTGAAGCTCCACAGCTTCGCGCCGGTCGTCTCGTTCAACGCGTAGAGCTTGTGGTCGAACGACCCTGCGTACACGATGCCGTTCGCGATCGCGGGCCGTCCGATGTCGCCGTGCGCGCTGAACCGCCACTTCTGCTTGTGCGTTGTCGTATCGATGGCGAAGAGGTGGCGTTGCAAGTCGGAGTAGTAGACGACGCCGTCGGCGACGACGAGCGGCCGACCGCCGAAGTTCGTGGTCTTGTGCTTCCACAGCAGCGTGCCGGTCGTCGCGTCGAGCGCGTACAGGAACGACTTGCCACCGATCGCGTTGGTGAACGGGGCCGCGTACAGAACGCCATTGGCGTAGGCCACGTCGTTGTCGAAACTGTTGCCGGCGGCCGGAAAGCTCCATTGGAGGTTGCCGCTGACACGGTTGAAGCTGTTGACCGCGGTGGCCGACTCCGCGTAGATGGTGTCGCCGATCGAGAGCGGTGAGCTGCCGGCCGCAGCCGCCTTGTTCCAGCTGGGAACGAGGTTGCCGACGTTCGCGGTGTTCAACGCCGTCTCGCTCGGGTTGTTGTGCGTGTTCGCGGCGTCGAAGCCGGCTTCGACCCAATCGCCGGTCGTTGCCGCCCGCGATGCGAGCGCCGCGCCCGCGCCCGCGGGCACGACGACCATCGCTGCCGCCACGCATGCGGCCATGACCACGAAACGCCCGCCCCTCACGGAGCGGAATCCTTGCAGAGCGTCGTGCCTGACGCCAGGGACGCGGCAGAATCGGGGCCATGGAACCGAAGGTCATCGGGTTCGACCATGTCGTGATCGTCGTCGCCGACGTCGAACGCTCGCTTGCCTGGTACTGCGACGCTCTGGGGCTCGCGGGGGAGCGGGTGGAGGAATGGCGGCGGGGCGAGGTGTTCTTCCCCTCGGTACGGGTGAGCGACGACACGATCATCGACCTCCTCCAGGGCGACCGGTCGGGCACGAACGTGGATCACCTGTGTCTCGTCGTCGAGCCGCAAGACCTCGCGGCCCTCGCAACATCGGGTCGTTTCGATGTCGTCAGCGGGCCCGCGCCGCGCTTCGGTGCGCGAGGCACGGGCACGTCGCTCTACGTCCGTGATCCCGACGGAAACACCGTTGAGTTGCGCCACTACGGCACCTGAAACGCTCACGAAGTTCCCTCTGTTGGCGCGGGAAGTCTCCTGCTACCGTGCCCGGCGCGACCCGATACAAGGTCGACTCGGTCCGAGCGGGATCGACGCGTGCAAGTAGGGAGTCACTGAGTTGGCAACAGGCTCCGTCAAGTGGTTCAACGCGGAGAAGGGCTACGGCTTCATCTCCCGTACGGATGGCCCCGACGTGTTCGTGCACTATTCAGCCATCCAGGGCCAGGGGTATCGGACACTCACCGAGGGCCAGAACGTCGAGTTCGACGTCGGCCCCGGTCGCAAGGGCGAGGAAGCTCAGAACGTTCGCTTGATCTGACCGCGGCCGCGCCGCGGCCCTCCAACCCGTAGTGCCCCGCACGACCGGTGTGATCGCGCGGCACGATTCGACGCGCCCGACGCATAGGGTCTGCCGATGAGCGCAGCCGAGATCTTGCGCGCCGAGCGCGCCGCGATGTGCGACACGTTCGACGCGGTCGGGCCCGACGCGCCGACGCTGTGCGAGGGTTGGACGACCTCGGATCTCGCCGCGCACCTCATCGTGCGCGAGCACCGGCCCGATTCCATGCCGGGCGTGATCATCGGCGGCCCGTTCGCGGGGCATACCGCGAAGCTGATGGACGCGGCGAAGCGCAAGGGTTACGACTCGATGATCGCGACGCTGCGCACCGGGCTTCCGTGGTTGTACCGGGTCGGGCCGGGCGCGTTCGCCAATGTGATGGAGAACTGGATCCACCACGAAGACATTCGCCGCGCCAACGGTCTGGAGCCCCGCCCTCCCGACGCGGAGGTCGACGCTGTCGGGCCGCGCGACCGGGTCGCGAGTGTCGCTCGACGGTCCCGCCGACGCGGTCCAGGCCGTGAGCGACGCGAAGTTCGGCTTGTAGAACCCGACGCCCTCAGACGGCGGTCCGGTTGGGTGGGCCGGGGATCAGCGTGTCGAGGTCGATCGACGCGGTCGCGCCCGTGCGCGTGATCGGAAACTCGTCGAGCGCGTGCTCACACGGGCCGTCGTAGCAGGTGCCGTCGAGCATGAAGAGCGCGCCGCCGCACGGATCCTCGAAGGCATCGCTCTCGGAATCGAACATGCGGGCGTAGTGCGGTTGCTGGCTCCAGACGAGCGGGCACTTCACGTGTTGAGCGCGACCCAGGAACGCCGTGAAGTGACCCGATGGCTGGTCGACGACGAAGACGGGCCACCGCGCGCCGCCGAGGGCATCGATGACGAGCGAGAACGTCTTCACCGATCCCGGGTGCATCACGCCGATGTCGACCGAGGTCTTGCCCGTCGTCGACTCACCGCGGGCTCCGCTGTGCCAGAGCGTGACGACGAACATCAGCGCCGCGGTCACGAGTGCGGCGAGCGTCGCCAGCACGACCAACTTGGCTCTCACGCCGGAATTGTCGCGCTCGATGTCGCCGCGTCACGTATCGATCTGTCTCGACCCGCTGGCGAGCAGTCTGGAGCTGAGGTGGTGCCGATGCATCGGCCGTCGGGGTTGGTGATGGTGAGGGTGATGCAGTCGAAGGTTGCGGTCCAGCCGGGTTTGTGGAGGACGTGGTGGTGGAAGTCGCATAAGAAGACGAGGTTCGCGATCACGGTCTCGCCGTTGGGGAAGACGATGACGTGGTGGACTTCGCCGTGGGTTCGGTCGCAGCCGGGATATCGACAGCGGCCGCCGTCTCGGAAGATCACCGCTTTTCGGAGTTTGCGGGAGGGTCGGTAGGTGGCGGCGCCGATGTCGAGTGGGTGGCCGTTGTGGTCGAGGACCATGAGTTCGAGTTTCGATTCGCAGAGCAGCCGGCTGAGTTGGCTGGACGTGACAGCAAGGCTCCCGGTGGTGGTGAGGGTGCCGTTGAGGAGCGACTCGAGTGTCGCGGTGATTGTGATGTGGGGTCGTTCCCCGTCTTCGGTGGGGAGGTCACCGCGGTCGAGGGTGTCCCGGCAGATCTGGCCGAGCGCATCCGCGCGTCGTACTGCGGGGCTGCGGAGGTCGTCGAGGCTGGGTTTGTCGGTGGCGGCGTCGACGCCTTTCTTGATCGTTGCGCCGAGCAACAGGTCGACGTCGCCTCTGATCGCATACCGGTCGCCGACTTGGGAGATGTACAGGCCTTCTCGTTCGGGTGGCGGCTTGTCGTCGAGTTCGTTGCATCGCTGCTGGTAGTAGTGGATCCGCGCGTCGAGTCCACCGAACCGACGGTCCTCGGCGAGGCGCACGAGTTCGCGTTCCATCGTCGCGTAGACGTCTTCATGACCGGCACGACGACCGATCGCGATGGTTGTCGCGGCGCTGACGGAGATTTCTCCTTGCGTCCAGGCTTTGGCCATCAGAGGCATCGTGTCGCACGCGTCCCCTGCCTTGAGTGAGATACGTGCGTCGCGGAACCGTTGCCCGGTCTGCAGTTGTGCCCATGCCGGCGCCGACGATGCACCGTCACCCGCGGGGATCCCGCGACCCGCGATCGCGACCAGTAGCCGCGCTGCGAACGCTTCCGCACGATCAATCCCGCGACGCACATCGATGAACGTCTCGCGCAGTTCCGAATCACACAATGAACTCAGATCGACATCATCGAGGTCGGTGGACATGTCCTAATTGTACTACGAACATACGTTCGATAACAAGCAGAAAGACCCAATAAATACGGGCTAAATCAAGCGTCGCTGTACGAAACCTGTGACTCCTCTTCAGGTCGCGAACGAGCCGCGGCGTTTCCATGTCGGTCGCGAAGGAGTGCAACGATGCGCCGGCCGAAGAAGCACGCAAATACTGAGTCGCGGCCCGACCGCGATCGACGATCGGGAGCGGGATAACGTCTGCGCATGCAGACGGAGCACGTCCATCAGCGGCTGCGCGACGCGCTACATCGCGGTGGCGCCAAGGCCACTGAGGAAGAGCTCGCCGAGATCACCGCGGTCGTCCTGGCCATCGTCGCCGAGGTGGCGGCCGAGCTCGCGACCGTTATCGGCGAACTTGCTGCGCGTGTGGAGGCACTCGAGGCGAAGTAGCGCGCTCAGGCCTGCCGAGCGCGAGCTCGACGACACCGCGCAGGTCGGGGAGGACGATCACGTCGTCGGGGACGATCGCCGGCGCGGTGGTGTCGGGCTCGCGGTGGCTGCGGCGGACGTAGACCGGGCGCATCCCGTGCGCGAGCGGTCCGTCGACGTCGCAGTTCCAGGTGTCGCCCACGAACAGCACCGCGTCGGGCGCGAGGCCGAGCTCGTCGAGCGCACGCGCGTAGATGCGGGTGTGCGGTTTGCGGGCACCGACCCAAGCCGACGAGATGAGCACGTCGACGTGATCCGTGAGCCCGGCTTCGGCGACCGCTTCGGCGAGATCCCAGTCCCAGTTGGAGCAGACCGCGACGACGACCCCCTCCGCGCGCAGGCTCGTGAGCACCTCGGCGGCGTCGTCGTAGGCACGCATCTTCGGCCGCGCGGACGCGGCCTGGAGCCGGGCGATGATCACGTCTGCGACGGCGGGCTCGACGCCGCACTCGCCGAGCAGGCCGTGCATGCGCTGCGTCTGCCACGCGACGTAGTGCTCCCGGGAGACGGAGTGCTCGTCGTGCTCGATGCCGTCGAGCCCGTCCTGCCAGTACCGGCGGGCGACGTCGTCGGGAAGCTCGTAGCCGTGCTCGGTGAGCACGTCGGCGACGCGCAGCCCGGTGCCGTCGGACTCGGCGAGGGTCCCGTAGAAGTCGAAGAGGACGGCGGTCGGCTGCACCCGGGCATCCTCGCGCGGGGCTGCGACGCTCACGGCCGGATCGAGCGGAGGGGCGCCAGGTCGGCGAGCGCCCGGCTGGCCCGGATGGCGAGCGCGACGATCGTGAGGGTCGGTCCGTAGCCGGTCGAGGTCGGGAACACCGACGAGTCGGTGCACACGAGGTTCTCGACGTCGTGGAACCGCTGCCACGGATCGACGACGCTGGTGCGGGGGTCCGTGCCCATGCGGCACGTACCGATGACGTGCTTCGAGTTCGGCGACGGTGAGATCGCCGCGCCCCGCGAGCCCGGGAGCGGCGGCGAGGTCGCGGTGAACGTCCATTGCGCGCCTGCGCGCGTGAGGACCTGGGTGAGCTTCGGGCCGTAGTACTCCGACGCGACCAGCTCGTGGCGGTGCGGCTCGTAGGTGACCCGGCCCGCGGGAAAGCCGCGCCAGTCGCGCACGGTCGGGTCGAGGTCGACGCGGTTCGACGCCTGCGGCAGGTCCTCGCCCTGGATCGTGAACGCCCACAACCGTTCGCGCATCATCGACGAGAGCATCGCCTGCGTGTGGCCGGGTCCGGGTGGCGAATACATGCCTTCCATGATCGGGCTCCCGCCGCCGCCGTGCTCGGTGAGGCCGGAGCGGAAGTAGGGGAGGTCGTGCTCCTTGGCGAAGGCGAGGCTCGCCGCGTCGGGGACCATGTGATCGTCGTGGATGTGCGTGACCGCGCGTCCTCGATGCGCGTGCAGCGGGTGGTCGAACGAGCCGATGCCAAACGTCTGGAAGTGGAACATCAGGTACCGGCCGACGAGATCCGACGAGTTGCCGACTCCGCTGCGCAAGAGCAGGCGCGGCGTCTCGAACGCACCGCCGGCGACGATCACGAACGCCGCCGACAGCTCGTGCGCGTCGCCGGCCGCATCGATGTAGCGCACACCACGGGCGCGCTTCGCCGACGCGTCGAGGAGGATGTCGCTGACGTAGCTCTCGGGCCGGATCTCGCACCGACCGGTGCGGAGCGCGTTGCGGAGCGGCGCGATCGGATCGCCCTTCGCGTCGATCGGGCAGCCGTAGTTCGCGCAGAAGCCGCAGTTGTTGCACGCGGGCCGGCCGTCGTACTCGACGCTGTTCACACCGGTCGGCGCGCGGTACGGGTGGTACCCGAGCTCACGGGCCGCGTCGCTCGTGAGGATCGCGCCGTACATGTCGGCCCCCGGCGGCATCGGGTAGGGATCGGCGCGCCACGACGCGAACGGGTTCTCGTCGGCCGCGCCCGCGACACCGATGAGGCGCTCGGCTTCGGCGTAGTAGGGCTCGAGCTCGTCGTAGCCGAAGGGCCAGTCGACGAGGTCGGCGCCTTCGAACGGTCCCAGCTCCGACGCGACGTGGAAATCGACCTCACGGAATCGCGGCAGCTTGGCGTCGGCGTGGAAGCCCGCGCCTCCGACCCCGGTCGGCATGTTGTTGACGCCACCCGTGTAGGTGCGCTCGCCCTGCTCGACCGAGTTGCGGAACGTGCGCGGTTCGAGGAAGGGATCAGGACCGAGGAAGTAGCGGCGAAAGTGCTTGATCTCGTCGTTCGAGAGATGCCCGTTCAACGCGAACGGCGGCTCGAGATCGAGGAAGTGATTCGGGCCCTTTTCGAGGATGATGACCGACCAACCCGCGGCCGTGAGCACGTCGGCCGCGGTCGCGCCGCCCGGTCCCGAGCCGATGATGACCGCGTTGCAGTCGACCTCGGCCACTACGCGCGCCCACTGACTTCTTCGTCGGTGTAGCCGCGTGGCTGCGAGTCCCCGGGATAGCCGATCGCGGCCCAACCGCGCCCGTCGCGGTTGCCCCCGTATTCGGGTGCCCCGTAGCAACCCTCGTTGGCGTGGGCGTAGAGCAGCGTGTGGAACTCCGCGTCGGTGTGCAGCCGCCGATCCTGCTCGTCGCCGTCGACCCGATCGAAGTCGGTACCGAGCGCGTCGATGCCCGAGCGGTAGATCTCCTGCCACCCGCGCACCGGGCCGTTGAACTCGCGTTCGGGCCGCTCCTGCGAGCCCTCGATGCGCGTGCGCCACGCGAGCTCTTCCTGCGGTCGGAGGGGCAGGAAGCTCTCGAACGACGCCTCGCCGCCGGCGCGGCCGGAGAACGGTCCGCCGGCGAAGATGCGCGGCGGATCGACGAGGAAGGCGCCGAGGAGCCCGTCGATGTAGTCGACGACGCCGAGCGCGGCGGCGCCGGGGTGCGGGCCCGACGGTGGGATGAGCCGGTCGACGGCGACCGCGAGCATCCGGGCGTCGTCGGCGGAGAGGTATCCGCTCATCCGCGACCGTTCCCGGTCGCGACGGCTCGGGTCAGACGAGCTTCTTGTCGTTCTCGCGCACCATGTCGGCGAGCGCCTCGAGCAACTTGCGCGCGAAGTCCGGGGCCTCTTCGAGCACACGCGTCAGCTTGCGACGCGTGATGATCGCGACCTCCATGTCGGAGACCGCGACGACGGTCGCCGTGCGCGGCCCCTTGCTGAGCAACGCGAGCTCGCCGAACGCGACACCCGGTCCGACGGTCGCGAGCTTCCGACCGCTGCGAGACACGCGCGCGGTGCCGGCAAGCAGCACGTACATCGTGTTCCCGTCGTCGCCTTCGGTGATGATCTGCGCGCCCTGCTTGACGTTCGTGATCTTCGCCGACTTCGCGATCGCGCGCAGTTCCTTGCGCGTGCACGTCGAGAAGAGTCGCACGGCCTTGAGGTGCCCGATGACGACGTCGGCGGCCTCCCGGCGATTCTTCGATTCGGTCTCGAGTGAGCGAGTGCGGTCGCGCACGAGAGCCGCGGTGATGAGCGGGTTGGCCACGGTCGACCCCCAAGTCGGTTCGAACCGCGGACACTACCGAGCAGTCGTCCCCGACGCCATGCCTTCGGGTCACGAGCTCTGCAGCACGTAGTTCCCGAGATCGTCGAGACGCGCGGTCGTGCCCGGTGGCACGACGACCACGGTGAACGGCTCTTCGATCAGGGCCGGACCGCGGATCTCGGCTGCGGGCTCCAACGCGGGGCCCGAGTGCACCGGGGTGTCGACGAACTCGGTCCCGAAGTACGCGGGCCGCGTGCCCGTGAGCGCGGTCGCCGCGGTGTCACCCGTGCCGGCGGTGCCGCGTTGCGCGAGGCGATCCGGCTTCGGTGTGCGGCCCTTGGCCACGAGCCGGACGCCCCGCAGCAGCGGCTGCTGGTTGCGGAACGAGAAGCCGCGTTGCGACTGGTGCTGATCGTGGAAGCGCTCGGCGAGGTCGAGGAGCCCGCCCTCGGCCAGCTCGGGGCCTTCGGGCACCGGCACGCTCATGTCGAAGTTCTGGCCCGGGTAGCACATCTGCGCGAACAGGGCGCGCTCGACGCCGTCGTCGGGAAGACCCGTGGGCTCCAGCTCCTTGCGGGTCTCGTCGAGCACCTCCGACATGAGCGCGCGCAGGCGCGACAGGTCGACCTGTGAGAGCGGGGTCACGTACGCGCGCACGACATCGACGACGTAGTCGGCGACGAGCACACCGAGGGCCGAGAACGCGGGTGCCGCCTTCGGCACGACGATGCGGTCGATGCCGAGCTCGGCCGCGATCGCCCACGCGTGCACCGGGCCGTTCCCGCCGTACGCGATCAGTGACAGCTCGCGGGGGTCGGCGCCGTGACCGGCGAGCACCTTGCGGGTCGCGTTGGCCATGTTGGAGTTCACGATTCGCTCGATGCCCCACGCCGCCTCGACGGCATCCATCCCGAGCGGCTCGGCGACCTGCGTGCGGATCGCGTCGCGCGCGGCCTCGACGTCGAGGTGCATGCGCCCGCCCGCGAAGCTCGCGCTCGGCAGGTACCCGAGCACGGCGTCGGCGTCGGTGACAGTGGGCGCGGTGCCGCCCCGTCCGTAGCAGACGGGACCGGGGACCGATCCCGCCGACTCCGGTCCGACGAGCAGCGCGCCCTGGCGCACCCTTGCGATCGACCCGCCGCCGGCGCCGACGCTCTGCACGTCGACCATCGGCAGCCCGATGTAATAGCGGTAGCGCCAGTTCCAGTCGGTCTTGATCTCCGGTTGGCCGTCGCGCACGAGGCACAGGTCGAAGCTGGTGCCGCCCATGTCGACGGCGATGAACTGGTTGATGCCGGCCTTGTCGGCCGCGACGGTCGCGCCCATCACGCCGCCGGTCGGGCCCGATGCGAGCAGTGAGACCGCGCGCCGAGAGACATACTCAGGGGGCATCACGCCGCCGGTCGACTGCATGATCAGCAGCGGGCCGCCGTAGCCGCCGCGCCGCAGCTTCTCTTCGAGCTGACCGACGTAGCTCGCGATCCGCGGCGCGACGTACGCGTTCACCAAGGTGGTGGAGACGCGCTCGTACTCGGGACCGCGGGGCATCACCTCGTGCGAGAGGGAGATGTGCTCGACGTCGGGGAACTCCTCGAGCACGATCTCGCGGGTGCGGCGCTCGTGCGTGGGATTGACGAACGAGAACAGGTACATCACCGCGATCGAACGCACGCCGAGCGCCTTCAACCGGCGGACGCCGCGGCGCACCGCGTCTTCGTCGAGCGCGCGCAGGACATTGCCTTCGTAGTCGACGCGCTCGGGGATCGGGATCCGCGCCCGTCGCCGTGCGATCGGCAGGGGACCGGTGGCCGAGGGATCCCAGATCTCTTCCTTGTGGCAGCGGCGGAACTCGATCTCGTCGCGGTGGCCCTCGGTGACGAGCAGCCCGGTCGCGGCACCGTTCATCTCGATCATCGTGTTGTCGGCCGTTGTCGTGCCGTGCACGAGGATGTCGAGCCGGCTGCAGAGATCGGTGAGCGACATGCCGAACCGCTGGCTGAGCTGCGTCAGGCCGTTCATGACGCCGGTCGACTGGTCGTCGAGCGTCGTGGGCGTCTTGTCGAGGACGATCTCGCCCTCGGGCGTCACACAGATGATGTCGGTGAACGTGCCGCCCACATCGACGCCCACCCGGTACCCGGTGCTCATGGCTGCGAGATACTGCGCATCTCGGAGCGGAGGGCGTGGGTGGCCTCGGTGTCGATCGCGACGGTGAGGTCCTCGAGCGAGCCGGAGATGACGACGCCGTAGTCGCGGCGCGCACCGTCGATGCTCACGTACTCGTCGAGCACGTCGTCGAGCACCGCCTGCGGATCGCGATCGAGGGGATTGCCCCAACCGCCACCGCCGCCGTAGTCGAACATGATCCGTTCGCCTGCGGCGATCGGCACGTAGTTCGCGGTGTGCGCGACGCGGTAGGGATCGTCGGATCCGTAGCGGATGATCATCTCGTTCGGTGAGCCGTTCTGGCCGCCGCAGATGCCCGGCATCGGGTACTTCATGCCGACGACGTACGTGTAGACGGTCGCGTCGACGCGCACTTCCTTCTCGTAGTGACTGCCGCAGATGCCGCGCCACTCCCCGGCGCCGCCGGAGTCGGTGCGGTAGTCGCGGCCCCACTGCACGTGCGGGAACAGGCTCTCGTTGATCTCCGCCGTCGCCTTCCAGAGATTGCCGAACGACGCGTTGAGCGCACCCCACGCGTCCATGCCCTTCGCGGCGTTGCACCAGCCGGCGTAGACCTCGGCGGAGTGGTCGGTGAAGCGTTGCCCGGTCTTCGGGTCGACGCCGACGATGATCGTGGGGATACCCGTCTTGTAGGTCTGCGGCACGGCCTTGTCGGGGAGCACGTGCTGCATCGCGACCGCGATGACCTCACCGACGTCGGCGCCGGGATGGTGCGTGCCCGCGCTCACCGGACGGCCCGGCGGGGGATTGAGCACGCAACCCTGCGGGACGACGAGCCCGATCTGATCGAAGAAGCCTTCGTTCTTCGGGATCTCCGGGTCCATCATCGATGCGATCTGACCGATCGTGTACCCGCGCGTGTTGCCGTAGGTCGACCACGCCTGCAGCTCGGGGCGCGTGTCGCTGCCCGAGTAGTCGATCGTGAGCTTGTGGCCGTCGACCGTGATCTTCACGTGAAGGTGCACATCGGGATTGCCGAGCGGATCGTGGTCGACGTAGGCGTCGGCTTCGTACGCACCGTCGGGCCACTCGGTGACCTCTTCGCGGAACCGGCGGGCCGCGTAGTCGATCATGTAGTCGACCGACTCTTCGACGGTCACCACGCCGTGGTGGTCGAGGATGTCGGAGAGCCGCTGCACGCCGAGCTGCGCGGATCCGATCTGCGCGCGCAGGTCGCCGATGTAGTCGGGGATGCGGTTGTTGGCCTGCAGCGCGTAGAGCACGTCGCGACGCTCGACCCCGCGGTCGATCACCTTGACGACCGGCCAGCGCACGCCCTCGCCCCAGATGTCGGCCGCGGTGACGTTGTAGCCGCCTGGCACCGCGCCGCCGGTGTCGCCGTGGTGGCACTGGATGCTGGCGATGAGCACCATGCGGCGCCCACCGTTGCCGTCGTCGGCGAACACGGGCGCGAACACGTTGTAGTCGGGGAGATGGCCGCCGCCGTGGTACGGGTCGTTGGCGACGAACACGTCGCCCTCGCGGAACTCGGCGATGCCGAGGAACTCGAGCGCGAAGCGCACCGGCAGCGTCGACGTCAGCATGAACTGCGGGATGCCGACCGACAGCGCGGCGAGCCGACCTTGCGCGTCGAGGATGGTGGCGTTGCGTTCGTTGCTCTGGTTCAGGATCGGTGTGGTCGCGGTGCGCGACACGTACATCGCCATCTCGAAGCAGATGGTCTCCATGCCGCCGCGGATGACTTCCGCCGTCACCGGATCGACGGTCGGGTGCTCGCTCAGGCGCTGCCGGCTCCCGGCCAGGCGCACCATGTCGACGTTCGTCATTCGTCCCCCTGCAATCGAACGGCAATCAGCCGGCGTCACTCGCGAAACTGACGCTGATGTCAGTAGTTTAGGTCGATGGAACCAGCCTCGTCCGGCGTGAGCGGATTCGGCCGCGACGCTCCCGATCGGGTCGCATTCGTCGCCGGCGAGCGGCGCATCGGCTACGGCGAGCTCGACGACCGCACAAACCGGCTGGCCTACGCGCTGCGCGAGCGGGGAGTGGAGGCCGGGTCTCGCGTGGCGATCATGTTGCCGAACGACGTTGCGTTCTTCGAGGTGTGGGCGGCCGCCGCGAAGCTCGAGGCGTCGGTGGTCCTCGTGAACTTCCATTTGAAGGTCGACGAGCTCGCGTACATCCTCGACGACTCGCAGGCCCGCGTGCTGATCGCGCACGAGCGGCTTCGTGATGACTTCGAGCCGGCCGTCGGCCGCAGCGGTTGCGCGGTGATCGTGGTGGGTGGCGCGGCCGACGAGTACGAACGCGTGATCGCGGCCGCGGTGGTGTCGGGGAGGCTCGCAGAGTGCGAGGTGCTGGCGACGCCGGTGTTCTACACGTCGGGCACGACCGGCCGCCCGAAGGGTGTGGTGCACCCCTCGTTCGCCGGCGCACGCGCGGGCGCGGTGCAGCAGGGGCAGGTCGCCTTGTGGGGCTGGACCGGCGACGACGTCTACATCCTCTCGGGTCCGGCGTATCACGCAGGGCCGGGCGGCTACGTGATGTCGGCACTCTTCGTTGGAGCGCGTTCGGTGATCATGCAGCCGGGTTCGACGGGCGCGTGGGACGCTCGCGAGTGGTTGCGCCTCATCGCGTCGGAGCGCGTGACGATCTCGTTCATGACGCCCGCCCATTTCATCCGCATCCTCGAGGTTCCGGAGAGCGAACGGGCGGCCTTCGACCTCTCGTCGTTGCGCGTGATCGTGCACGGCGGCGCGCCGTGCCCGGTACCGGTGAAGGAGCGCATCCTCGACGCGCTCGCGCCGGCCGAGGTCTGGGAGCTCTACGGAGCGAGCGAAGGCGGCGCGACGCGCATCTCGCCCGCCGAGTGGCGGGAGCGCCCCGGTAGCGTCGGCCTGCCGTGGCCGGGAGTCGAGGTGCGCGTGCTCGACGACGATGCCCACGTGCTGCCGGCCGGTGAGACGGGCCTCGTCTACATCCGCCCCGCGGGGGGCGCGCGCTTCCACTATCACGACGACGAGGAGAAGACGGCCTCGGTGTGGCGCGACGACGCGTTCACCGTCGGCGACGTCGGCCACCTCGACGCCGACGGCTACCTCTACCTGACCGACCGCGCGAACGACATGGTGATCCGCGGCGGAGTCAACATCTACCCGCGCGAGATCGAAGACGTGCTCTTCACCAATCCTGCGGTCGTCGACTGCGCGGTGTTCGGTGTTCCCGACGATCGTCTCGGCGAGCGCCTGCACGCGGTGATCGAGGTGCGGACGCCGGTGACCGACGCCGAGCTCGACGCGTGGTGTCGCGCGCGGCTCGCCGACTACAAGGTCCCCGCGTCGTGGGAGCAGGTCGCGGAGCTTCCCCGCCACCCCAACGGCAAGGTGTTGAAGCGACTCCTGCGCGGGCAGGCGTGGAGCAATCAGGAGCGCAAGATCGGTTAGATCCGGTATCCTCTCCTTCGTGGCACGCTGAGTCTCGGTCTTCACGGTCGCATCCGCGTGCGCTGCGCCATCGTGCGGCGCCCTTGCGTTGGTAGCGGCTGCTCGAACCCCGCCTCTGTGCCTCTTCTCTCACCGCGCAGGTCTGTCATGACTCACGTTTCGTCCAATTCCTCCGGGGTCGCGTCGCTCGTCGCCCGCGACGTCACCAAGTCGTTCGGCCCGAGCTCCGTGCTCGAGCACGTGTCGCTCACCGTCGCGCCCGGTGATCGCATCGGAGTCGTCGCGCCGAACGGCACCGGTAAGACGACGCTGCTGCGCATCCTGGCGGGGCAGGAGTCGCCCGACGCGGGATCGGTCACGTGCATCCCTCCCAGCGCGACCGTTGGTTATCTGCCGCAGGAGCCCGACCGCCGGCCCGACGAGACGCTCCACGTGTTCTTGTCGCGGCGCACGGGTGTCGCGGCTGCGGAGACGGCGCTCGAGGCCGCGGCCGACCAGCTCGCGGTCGGCGGCCCCGACGCCGACGACACGTACACGCATGCACTCGATCGCTTCCTCGCGCTCGGTGGGCCCGACTTCGACGGGCGCGTCGGCGTGGTGTGTGCCGAGCTCGGAATACCCGAGCGCCTGCTGAACCTGTCGACCGGCGCGCTCTCGGGTGGCGAAGCGGCGCGCGCGTCGCTCGCGGCGATCCTGTTGTCGCGCTTCGACGTGTTCTTGCTCGACGAACCGACGAACGACCTCGACTTCGTGGGGTTGAGCCGGCTCGAGGAGTTCGTCGTCGGGCTCCCGGGCGCGGCGGTGATCGTGTCGCACGACCGCGCGTTCCTCGACCGCACGATCACGGCGGTCCTCGAGCTCGATGATCACGATCACACCGCGCGGCAGTTCAACGGTGGCTGGAGCGCGTACCTCGAGGAACGCGCCGTCGCGCGGCGACACGCCGAGGAGGCCTACGCCGACTACTCGTCGAAGCGCTCGACGTTGGCGCAGCGGGCGCAGACGCAACGCGAATGGTCGTTGCAGGGCGTGAGCAAGGTGCGCAAGAGCAACGAGAACGACAAGCACATCCGTCACTTCAAGACCAACTCGAGCGAGCACGTCGCCGCGAAGGCGAAGATCACGGAGCGGGCAATCGAACGGCTCGATGTCGTCGAGAAGCCGTGGGAGGGCTGGGAGCTGCGGATGGAGATCGCGGCCGCGCCCCGCAGCGGCAGCGTTGTCGCGCGGTTCGAAGACGCGGTCGTCGAGCGCGGCGACTTCGTGCTCGGACCGATCGACCTCGAGATCGGCTGGGCCGAACGGGTCGCGATCCTCGGACCCAACGGCAGCGGAAAGACCACGTTGCTGCGCGCACTGCTCGGCGACCTCCCGCTCGCGTCGGGGACGCGTCGCGTCGGCCCGGGCGTCGTCGTCGGCACGTTGGAGCAGGCGCGCGGGCGCTTCCTGGGCGACGCGACGCTGCTCGACGCGTTCGGTGCCGCGAGCGGGATGCTCGTCGCCGAGAGCCGGTCGCTGCTGGCGAAGTTCGGGCTCGGCTCCGGTCACGTCGAGCGCACGCCGGCGACACTGTCACCGGGCGAGCGCACACGCGCGGAGCTCGCGTTGCTGAGCGCGACGGGCGTCAACTGCCTCGTGCTCGACGAGCCCACGAACCATCTCGACCTGCCCGCGATCGACCAGCTCGAACAGGCGCTCGGGAGCTTCGAGGGCACCCTGCTGCTCGTGACCCACGACCGCGGGTTGATCGACGCACTCCGGTTCACGCGCACGATCGAGATCCTCGACGGCCGCGTCGTCGCCGACCACGCCGTCTGAGTCGTGGACAAGTCGGAGATCACTCCCGAGCTCGTCGAGCGGTTGCTGGCGGCGCAGTTTCCCGAGTGGCGCGCACTCCCCGTGACGCGTGTCGAGCTCGATGGGTGGGACAACACAACGTTCCGCCTGGGTTCAGAGATGTCGGTGCGGTTGCCGAGCGGCGATGCCTACGCAGTGCAGGTCGACAAGGAACACCGGTGGCTCCCCGTGCTCGCTCCGCAACTGCCGCTCCCGATCCCGCAGCCCCTCGCGAAGGGCACGTCGTCGCCGGAGTTTCCGCGTCCCTGGTCGGTCTACCGCTGGCTGGGTGGCGAGCCCGCGACGCTCGACCGGATCGGCGACGTCGACCGTTTCGCGGCTGATCTCGGTGGGTTTCTCCAGGCCTTGTACCGCGCGAATGCGACCGACGGGCCGCGTGCCGGTGCCCAGAGTTTCTTCCGTGGCGGGCCGCTCACGACCTGGAATGACGAGACGCGCGCGGCCGTCGCCGCACTGGGTCCGGGTGCACCGGGTTCGGGTGCACCGGGTTCGGGTGCACCGGGTTCGGGTGCACTGTGTTCCGAGATCGACGGTGACGCGGTCATCGCGGTGTGGGAGACCGCGCTCGACGCGGCCTTCGACGGCCCGGACGTGTGGGTCCATGGCGATGTCGTCGCGTCGAACCTGCTCGTCACCGACGGCGCGTTGTCGGGGGTCATCGACTTCGGCTGCAGCGCGATCGGAGATCCGGCGTGCGACCTGGCGATCGCGTGGACGCTGTTCTCGGGAACGAGTCGCCGAGCGTTTCGCGATGCACTCGGCGTCGACGACGCGGCGTGGGAGCGCGGCCGGGGTTGGGCGCTGTGGAAGGCGCTCACCGAGATCCACTACGGCCGCATCTTCGACGTCGGCGCGGCGTTGCCGGGCTGGCAGCGAATGGGGTGGCGCACGAACCCCGAAGGGATCATCGCCGAGCTGCTGGCGGGCTGAGCAGGGAACCCCCGACGGCCGACACATCGGCAGCACCTGAACGTGAGCTATTGCAAGCCGGCGATCGCGAGCAGCGCGGTGTCGATCGTCTGGTCGACGCCGTCGGCGGCGGGCGGAGGGAACGGAACGATCCGGTGCACGCCGAGCGCGGCGAACGCGGCGGCGGTCTCGGCCGTCAGGCGGCCTCGAGGTGTGATCGTGATCTCGAGCGGTCCGAGCTCGGAAGGGCGTTCGACGTCCGACGCCGCAGCGCGCAGACCATCGAGTGACGCGGCCGCGGTCTCCGGAGTCTGCGAGAAGCCGTACCAACCCTGGCCGCGTGCGACGGCGCGTCGGTAGGCGCGCGCGGTGTGCCCGCCGATCACGATCGGGACCGGTTGTTGCACGGGCCGGGGCTGCGCGTCGACGCCGGCGAAGTCGGCGAAGCGGCCGTGGAACTCGGGGTGCTCGTCGTACCAGAGGTGATGCATCGCATCGAGGTACTCGTCGGTGACCGCACCCCGATGTTCGAAGTCGGCACCGATCGCCCGGAACTCCGGCTCGAGGTACCCGACACCCACTCCGAGGAGCAGCCGGCCGTGGCTGAGCACATCGAGACTCGCAACCTGCTTCGCGAGCACCACCGGGTTGCGCTGCGGCAGGATCACGATCCCGGTCGCGAGCAGCAGGGTGGTCGTGTGCGCGGCGGCCCACGTGAGCGCGACGAGCGGGTCGAGCGCAGGATCCTGCGGCGCCATCGGCGACGGTGGAACCTGCGGGTCGGGGAGGATCACGTGCTCACCGGCCCACACTGAGTCGAAGCCGGCTGCTTCCGCGGCACGGGCGGTGCGCACCAACGCTTCCGGCCGCCACGACTCGCCCATGTTGACGGCGAAGAGTCCGAGCTTCATGCAGGCATGATCACACGTTCGGCGAATCCGCGTCCGCCCGCCCGGTGCCCGCGCGTCAGGCGAAGAGGAGGTCGGCGAGGCGGTCGTGGTGCCACGACGTCGGGCCGAGCAGGAACTCCGATGCGGTCGCGCGCCGGATGAAGAGATGGAGGTCGTGCTCCCACGTGTAGCCGATGCCGCCGTGGATCTGGATGCCGTCCTTCAGGCACCGGCGTGCGGCGTCGCCGGCCGCGGCCTTGGCGACGTGACAGGCGCGGGTTCGCTCGAGGGGATCGTCGCCGTCGTCGACGGTCATCGACGCGTACTGCACCGCGGCGGTTGCGCGTTCGAGTGCGAGCGCGAGGTCGGCGAGCTTGTGCTGGATCGCCTGGAACGCGCCGATCGGTGTGCCGAACTGCTTGCGCTCCTTCGCGTAGTCGAGCGCCATGTCGAACATCCGCCGTGCGGTCCCGACCATCTCGGCTGCGAGCGCGGCGTGCGCCCGATCGCGCCACGCCCGCCACGCCTCGGGCGCGATCGGAGCGGAGTCACCTTCGTGTGCCGCGACTTCGAGCCGGAAGGCGCGGCGCGTCGAATCGACGGTGCCGATCTCGCGCTGCGCCGCCGCCGCCGGCTTCGTGATCACGCGCACCGACGGACCGGGCTCGACGACCGCGATGCAGTCGGCGAGGTCGGCGTCGAGCACGAAGAACTTGACCGGTTCGGCGTTGGGCAGCCACTCGCCCGAACTGCCCGCCACGGCGACCGTGCCGACCGATTCGCCCGCGGCGACGGCTTCGGCGGCGGGATGGCCCACCGCGGCGAGGAGCGGCGCGCACAGCGCGGCCGACGCGAAGAACGGGCCCGGCGCGGCGACGTACCCGGTCTGCTCCAGGAAGACACAGAGGTTGGTTGCCTCGCCGGTGCCGAGCGCGGCGAAGTCGCGGAGGTGACGCCAGAGTGGCTCCGCCACCGCGCGGTCGGTCATGTGTGCGCGCAGGAGTGACGTCGGGCACTCGTTGGTGAGCAGTGCGCGCGCGGTGTCGCGCAACAGCTCCTGGTCTGGGGTGAGCGAGAAGTCCATGGTTACTTCCGGGGGAGTCCGAGGATGCGCTGGGCGATGATGTTGCGCTGGATCTCTGAGCTCCCACCGGCAATCGTGTTGGCGAAGCTCATGAAGAACATGTTGACCCAGCGTCCCGATTCTTCTCCGAGCTCGGGATCGGTCACCGCGCCGAACGGCCCGCAGAGCTCCATGCCCAGCTCGAACACGGCCTTGCCGGTTTCCGACGTCGCCATCTTCATGAACGAGTGCTCGGGGGCCGACGATCCCTGCGCGAACGAGGAGAAGCCCTTGTAGCCGAGCGCGCGCAGGCTCGCGGTCATCTCGTAGATCGCCGCGATGCGCCGGCGCGCAACGGGATCGAGATCGCGGCCCGTCCGCTTCGCCAGCGCGACGAGGCCGAGCACGGTCTGCTCGAGCCGCGCGACGCCGTCGACCCAGAGACCGGCACGTTCGTGCGCGAGGGAGCCCTGCGTGATGGTCCAGCCGCCGTTGAGCTCACCGACGAGGTTCGCACGCGGCACGACAACATCGGTGAAGAACACCTCGGCGAACTCGGCCTTGCCGTTGATGTGGCGCAGCGGTCGTACTTCGATGCCGGGTGTGTCCATGTCGACGATGAGGAGCGAGATGCCGCGGTGCTTCGGCGCGGCCGGGTCGGTGCGCACGTAGCAGAAGCACTTGCTCGCGACGGTCGCGTAGCTCGTCCACACCTTCTGGCCGTTGATCACGAACTCGTCGGCGTACACCTCGGCGCGCGTCTGGAGCCCCGCGAGGTCGGATCCCGCGTTGGGCTCGCTCATGCCGATACACCAGATCGTGTCGCCCCGGATCGCGGCGGGAACGAGGGTGCGCTGCTCCTCGTTGCCGTACTCGAGGAGGCTCGGCGCCACGATCGCGTATCCCGGGAAGTGGGTTGCGCGCGGGATCCGGCGCTTCGAGAGCTCTTCGAGATAGATCAGCGTCTGCACCGGCGTGCAGTCCCGGCCGCCGAGCTCGGGCGGGTAACCGGGGATCATCCACCCCTTGTCGAAGAGGGTCGCCTGCCAGGCCCGCAGCCACGCGGGAAAGATCTCGTCGCCCGCCGACACCTCACCGAGGAAGTCGTAGCCGGTGGCCTCGGGCGGCGTGTTGGCGTCGAGAAACTCGATGAGCTCGGCGCGAAACGCCTCGTCGCCGGGACTCCACGCCAGCTTCATCTCGCTCTCCGCATGCTCGGGTTGCTCTCTTCGAACCTGACGCCGACGTCAGCCTGCGACCCTAATGGCCGTCGCCCTCCCGAGTGAAAACGACCGCGGTGGCCTGCGAGTTCGTAGCATCCGGGCATGCTGACGCCCTTCGACGACTATCCGTTGCACCAGACCTCCGAGCCGGTCGCGCACACCGCGCAGAGCAGTCTGAATCACTACGACCGGTACTTCTTCAACGGCTACTCGCGCGACGGCTCGCTCTACTTCGGCGCGGCACTCGGCTTGTACCCGAACCGCAAGGTGATGGACGCGGCGTTCGCCGTCTTGCGCGACGGCGAGGAGATCGGCGTGATCGCGTCGCGACGCGCGCCGCTCGATCCGACCGAGACGAAGGTGGGGCCGATCTCGATCACGATCGAGGAGCCGTTTCGCCGGCTGCGCGTGCGCGTCGAGCCGAACGACTCGGGGCTCACCGCCGACCTCGTGTTCGGCGCCCGCTCGCCCGTGGTCGAGGAGCCGCGCTTCAGGCTCGACGACGGCGCGACCGCGGTGTTCGACTACACCCGCCTGACGCAATGGGGAGCGTGGGAGGGCACGCTCGGCATCGACGGGGAGGCGCACGCGATCACGCCCGCCGAGATCGTCGGTTGCCGCGACCGGTCGTGGGGCGTGCGGCCGGTCGGCGCCGCGCCGCCGGGACCGGGCGGGTTCGGGCCGCAGTTCTTCTGGCTCTGGGCGCCGATCAACTTCGACGACGTGTGCGTGCACTTCGACACCAACGAGCTGGCCGACGGGCGGCAGTGGCACTCCGAAGGGCTCGTCATGCCCGTGCTGGCGTCGCCGACCGACCCGGTGTTCGGGCCCGATGTCGTGATGGAGACGATGGCTTCGGTTCGCGCCGACGTGCGGTGGAAGCGCGGGACGCGACGCGCGGAGGGCGCCACGATCCACCTCGTTCCGCACCGCGGTGAGGAGCGGGTCGTCACGCTCGAACCGCTCGCGACGTTCCAGATGCGGGGGCTCGGCTACCTGCATCCCGAGCTCGGCCACGGCCACTGGAAGGGCGACCTCGTCGTCAATGCGGATCGCTGGAAGGTCGAGGACGACGTGGGCGTCGACCCGTTCCGCCTCCACATCCAGCAGATCGTGCGCGCGACGATGGGCGAGCGCGTCGGTGTCGGCGTCTTCGAGCAATTGGTGCTCGGTCCGCACGAGCCGTCGGGGTTCACCGAGATCCTCGACGGCGCTTCCTGACGTGCTCGAGTACGGGTCGGACGACGTGCCGACCGATCATCGGTGGAACAGCGCCGAGTACGTCGCCGAATGGGCCGCGACCGCGAACGACGCTCCTCATCGCGGCGCGATGTTCGACGCGTTCCTCGCGGAGCTCGCCGCGCTCGCCGACGCGACACCCGACGGCACGCTTCGGATTCTGGAGCTCGGTTCCGGGCCCGGATACCTGGCGGAGCAGATCTGCTCGCGTGTCGCGGTCGCGCGCTACACCGCGCTCGACGTCTCCGCACCGATGCACGCGATCGCGGCCGTGCGCCTCTCGCAATGGAAGGCGCGGGCCGACCTGATCGAGGTCGACTATCGCGTGCCGGGTTGGGAGCACACGATCACCGGCGGCCACGACGCGATCGTCACGTTGCAGGCCGTTCACGAGCTCCGGCGCGCCGATCTGATCCCCGGTCTGTACCGGTCGGCGTTGACGCGCCTGCGACCCGGCGGAGTTGCGCTCGTCGCCGACATCGTCAACGTCGCCGGTGAGGAACCGAAGGCCCACCAGCTCACGGTCGCCGAGCATTTGCAGGCGCTCGCCGACGGCGGTTTCCACGATGGTCGCTGCGTGCTCGATCTCGGCCGCGTGGCCCTCGTGCGCGCCGAACGCCGGGACTGACTCAGAGGATCGCGGCCGACTCCTCGACTCTGGAGAGGAACACGCGCAGGTTCTCCTCGACGGTCTCGTCGATGGCCTGCGTGAGGTCGACCCACCGGAGTCGCGCGTCGGGCGACTCCGCCGTGATCGCGGTGGGTGTGTCGGTGACGAACACGTACCGGAAGTCGGCGTGCTCGTGCGCGGGCTCGTCGCCGTGTGCGGGAACCGGCACGATCACGATCTGCACGGGCGGCTCGGCCGTCGCGCCCGCGGCGTGCAGATCCGTGAGGCCGGTCTCTTCGCGTGCCTCGCGCATCGCCACGAGCCACGGATCGGTCTCGCCGGCGTCGAAGTGGCCTCCGACCTGCATCCACATCCGCATGCGCGGGTGCCACCGCAACAGCACGGTTCGAGTCGGCGGGAACACGACGAGGGCCGATCCGGTGACGTGCACGGGCGTCGAACGGTCGCAGACGTCTTCGCGCTGCAGCAACGCGCGGAGGCGCGCAACGTCGGCAACCTCGGCCGCGTCCCGCGCCACGTAGGTATCGAGCGCGCGCTCGATGGTCTCCGTGCCTCGTTCGGTCCCGCTCATCGCCGCTCCTCGGGCGTCACGGTACTTTTCCCTCGACCTTGACACTGCGTGAAGGCGTATCGATGGTGACGTCATGTTGAGCATCGGAGATTTCGCCCGCCTCGGCCACGTCTCGCCCCGCCGGTTGCGGCACTACGACGAGCTCGGGTTGCTGCGCCCCGCGCGGGTCGACCCGACGACGGGGTACTCGCCGACGACCAGGCGCGCCTCCAGCGGGTCGAAGCCCATCTCCGGGCGATCGAGAGGAGCAACCCAATGGCGAACTACGACATCGTGTTGAAGACGACGGCTCCGTTACGCATCGCCGAGGCCGTCGGCGTCGCGCCGGGATTCGGTCACGAGAACCTTGCCCCGGTCTTCGGCCGGCTCCTACCCGAAGTGTTGGCGCATCTCGGCGCGGCCGGCGCGCGGCCACGCATGTCGGTCGCGTGGTACGAGCAGCCCGACGACGAGGGCAGTGTCGTGCTCCACGCCGGATTCGACATCGGTGATCAGCGCGTCGACGACAGCGAGTCCGTGCACGTCGTCGATCTCCCGGTGGTCGAGGTCGCGTCGCTCGTGCACCAAGGCTCGATGGAGTCGGTCGAGGACACCTATATCGCGATCGTGACCTGGATCGAAGACGGCGGCTTCCGGCTCGCCGGTCGCAGCCGCGAGCTCTTCCTCGAGTTCCACGATCCCGGCGACGCCCGCAACGGCACCGAGCTCCAGATGCCCATCGCCCGCTGAGTGGCGGAGGACCCGCCGCGATCGGGTCAGTGCTTCACGTGGAGCTTCACGCGGGTGGCCTTCCGGCCGGCCTTGCGTGCAGCCTTGCGCTCCGCCTTGCTCTCGACCTTGCGTCCGACCTTCGCCGCCCGGGCGAGGCTGTCGGCCGACGGCGCGGTGTCGAAGAAGCGGTAGACCCGGCCGACGGAGTCGGTGAGCGAGTAGCCGTCGCCGCCCGGAGTGACCCGCATCCCGACGATCGGGTTGACGCGGACGCTGCCGCCCGCGGAGCCGAAGTAGCCGGCGTCGCCGAAGTTGAAGACGCCACCATCGGAGGCGTAGAGCCAGTAGCCCTGGTCGTCGGGGGTCGGTTCGATGCCCGCGACGCTGCTGACGAGACCCAGGCCGGCGGCCGAGCCGTAGTAGTGGGCGTCACCGAAGGCGAAGACGCCGCCGTCGGCGCCCACCAGCCAGCAACCGCGTCCGGTCGGGGTCAGCGTGATGTCGACCAGCGGGGCGTTGAGCTGCGCGATGTGACGCTGCCCGAGCTCCTGGAAGCACGTCCGCGTGTAGTTGCTCGTGGCGCCGACGTTGGCACCTGAGCCCACCGCGATGACCGCGGCGCCCGACAGGGCGACGATCGCCCCCGAAGCCACGACCCGTCGAACTCCGCGACGCGTCGCGCCGACCTTCTGGACCTTCATCAGAATTGCTCCCAACCCGCACGCCGCCCGTGCATAGCGTGGTCGCCCGACCACTGACTGTGTACAGGCAGTGTGGCGCGCCGAGCGCGGAAAGTCAACCGGGCCGAACGGCCCAGGGTCAGAACTGCGTGTGCCGATCGAGGCCCGTCTTGGCCGTCGCGATCGTGGTGGGTGCCGACGCGGCAGACGGGGGGCCGGTCCCGTTCGCGTTCTGCGCCGCGACCGTGAAGGTGTAGGTCCTGCCCTTGGCGAGGCCGGCGACGGTCTCGGTGGTTGACGCGCTCCCGAACGTGTGGACGGGTTGCGCGACGAGTCCGAGGTATGGCGTCACCCGGTATCCGGTGACAGGCGAGCCGTTGTTGACGGTCGGCGCTTGCCAGTGCAGTGTCGCTTGCCCGACACCCGCGGTGGCGGTGACCCCCGTCGGCGCGATCGGAGCGCCGACCGTGACCGGTGAGGTCTTGACCGATTCGAGGCCGACGCCCTTGGCGTTGATCGCCGCGATCTTGAACGTGTAGCTCTGCCGGTTCGTGAGGCCGCTGATGGTCGCGGTTCTCGCCGTGCCCGTGAACGTGCGTGCCGCAAGCGCGGTTGCGCCTGCGAACGGGAACACCCGATAGCCCGTGACCGGCGACCCGCCGTCGGTGATCGGCGGGGCCCATTGCAAGAGCGCTTGACCGCTGCCCGGCGTGGCTGAGGGTGTGAGCGGCCCGAAGGGCGCAACGCTGGTGAACGTCGTGGTCGGATGCACGGGCAGGATGAGCGGGGGCCTCGGCGTCTGGGTGAAGTCGAAGTCGGAAGCGAGGTTCCCGAGGATCGCCGCGTTCTCGCGGACGTCGGGACGTGGATCGGGTCGCCCGTCGGTTTTCGGGTCGAGTCGTTGACTGTTGAGGAAGTCGTCTTCGATGAACTTCACGTCTGCGTCGAAGCTCAACGTCTGATGGTCGATGTAGCCCTTCTTGGCGTAAGGGCTGATGACGATGCCCGGGACACGCAGGCCGTAGCCGTTCAGGTCGACGACGGGCGGGACGACATGGTCGTAGAAGCCTCCCCAGTCGTCCCAGCCGAGGAAGACAGCGGTGGAGCTCCAGTCGGGACTGTTCATCGCCGCGTTGACGACGCTGGTCACGAACGACTGCCCGGCGCTCACCGACGAGGCTGGATGGTCGCTCTCGGGGCCGGACGGAACAACCCACGATACCGCCGGCAACGTTCCGCTCTTCGCGGCGGCGTAGTAGTTCGCGACCGATTGGATGTTGCCGACCTGACCGTCATTGACGACGGTATCGAAATACGGCAATGGATTCCAGATGCCCGCGGTCCGATAGCTCTGCTTCGTCGGAATGCAGCTCAGCGCCGCATCGTTCTCGCAGTCGGGCTCGGTTCCGGTCGTCACGTAGTACCGCCACGACACGTTGTTCTTGTGGAGAAGGTACGTGAGGTCAGTCCACGCGTAGATCGGTGCGTTCGGTGCACCGGCTGGTAACGACGTCCAGTCGTTGGGCGGATACGGCGCTTTCATCGTGATCGAGTTTGTGCAGGAGCT
Source organism: Acidimicrobiia bacterium (assembly GCA_038240075.1). Lineage (GTDB taxonomy): Bacteria > Actinomycetota > Acidimicrobiia > IMCC26256 > PALSA-610 > DATBAK01. The sequence goes on along the minus strand of JBBSEC010000005.1, from coordinate 43,630 downwards.
CGGGGTATTGCGCGTCGTGCAGATCGCCGACCATTCCGAAACCTGGAAGAGGTGCTCTGGGAGGCTCCAGGACGCGTTCGGCTCGAACAGGCGATCTTGCAGCACGAAGTTTCGCGCGTAACTCCAGTAATTCGGGATGTCGGTGCCATTGTGATATCCCATCACGTCGATCGGAAGAGTCGCACACGCCGCATTCGCGGGATCGACACAGTTCTTCTGTGCGGTTTCGTCCGTCGCAACGAAGCCGTCCATCTTCCCGGAATCGATGTCGCTGATCGCGTTGAGCTTCGAGTGCGGTCCGCCGCCCTGATCGTCGGCGTGGTTGAGGTACGGCCGGTCACAACCCCCGGTGTTCGGGTCCGGCACGCACGCGGTCGGTACACCGTTCGACATCGCGATCCCGTCCGCGCCCGGATAGGTTCCGAAATAGCTGTCGAACGACCGGTTCTCCTGCATCAATACGATGACGTGTTGGATCTTGTGGATACCGGTCACCGACGCCGACGCCGACGAAAGCCCGACCAGCGGAACGCGACGTGCCTCACGAGATCCGCCCATCACCAGCGACCCGAGCAGCGCCGTCGTCAGCACCGCCATGCCCGCGGCACGGGCGACGACGGCGCGGCAGTGGCGCCAGTCGAGTTGCATCACCCACGCACGGTAACCCCGCCGAGCAGACTTACCGCTTCTCGCGCACTCGGCCGAGGGGCACCGGGCTCGCTCAGGGGCGGATTCCGGTGAACGTGCAGGGCATGCGCTTGATGCCGTGGATGAACGACGACTGGAGCATCGCGGGCTCGCCGCTGACCTCGATGTCGGGGAGCCGGCGGAAGAGCTCCTCGAACATCACCTTGATCTCGCGGCGCGCGAGGTTGGCGCCGAGGCAGAAGTGGGGGCCGCCGGCGCCGAAGCCGACGTGCTCGTTGGGCGTGCGGGTCACGTCGAACCGGAACGGGTTCGGGAAGGCGCGCTCGTCGCGGTTGGCCGAGTTGTAGAACATCACGACCTTCTCGCCGGCCTTGATCTCCTGGTTGCCGACGACCGTGTCGACGACTGCGGTACGGCGGAAGTGGATCACCGGGGTCGCCCAGCGCACGATCTCCTCGACCGCCGTCGGCGACACCGTGTCGAAGTCGTCGAGCCACACGCGTCGCTGATCAGGGTGGTCCGTGAGCGCGAGCAGGCCGTGGCTGATCGCGTTGCGGGTCGTCTCGTTGCCCGCGACGACGAGCAGCAGGAAGAAGGAGCCCAGCTCGCTCGCGGTGAGCTTGTGGGTCCCGGTCTCGTCGTCGACCTCGGCGTGCATCAGCGCGCTCGTGATGTCGTCGCGCGGATTCTGAAGCCGGTCCTCGGCCACGTTGAGCCCGTACTGGAACAGCTCCATGCCCGCGCCCATCAGCTCTTCGAGCGACATGACGTACTCGGGGTCGCCGACGCCGAGGATCTTGTTCGTGAGCTCGAAGATGCGGTTGTTGTCGTCGCGCGGGATGCCGAGCATGTCGCAGATGATCTGCAGCGGGAGCTTCGCCGCGATCTCGCTCACGAAGTCGCACTCACCGAGGGGCGCGACGCGGTCGACGATCTCGCGCGCCTGCGTCCGTACCGACTCTTCGATGTCGGCGACGCGCCGCGGCGTGAAGCCGCGGTTGACGATGAGACGCAACTTCGTGTGCCGCGGCGAGTCCATGTTGATCATGCTGCCGAGCCACTCGGCGATCTCGGGCGGGATGTCGCCGATGTTGGTGCTCGGAGCAGAGTGGAACGTGTCGGGATCGCGGCTCACCTGCATCACGTCGGCGTGGCGGGTGAGCGCCCAGAACCCGGGGCCCTGCGGGAACGGCACCTCCGGCGGCGGGACCGGCTCGGCGTGGAACGAGATCGGTGCCTCGGCGCGCAACTTCGCGAACACACCTTCGCGGTCGGGCCGCAGCCAGGTCTCGAGCTCGCCGAGCCGGATGTCGTCGACGCCGAGCGTCGTGGTGGGTACCGGCTCGAGCTCGATGGCCATCGCTCGTCTCCTCCGTCGGTTTTCGGGAGCCTACGCGCAATCGCACACGGCGCTGCGGGTGGCCCGGGTAGCGTGATCGGGTCGGATTTGGGGGACCAGTGCAACTCGGGAAGCAGCGAACACGGGCGATCGACGTGCCCTTCTCGTTGCTCATCGTCTCCGCGACCGTCACGATCGGCTTCGGTGCGATCTTCGCCCTCCTGCCCGACTACCAGCACGCGCTGCACTTCGCGTCGTGGGGGCTCGGCGTCGCGGTCGCCGCTTCGTTCCTCGCTGGGTTCGCCGCGCAGGTTGCGTTGTCTCGCTACGCCGATCGCGGGTACGGGCGGGCGATGCTCATCGGTGGGGTGCTCGTGTCGGTCGGCGGGCTCTTGTGGCTGGCGCTCGCGCATCACCTCGTCGAGCTGGTCGGCGCGCGCATCGTGCTCGGTCTCGGCGAGGGCGCGTTCGTCCCGGCCGCGCGCCGGGTCGTGATCGAACGCAATCCCGACAACGTCGGCGCAGCGCTCGGTCGCTTGTCGAGCTTTACGGTCGGCGGCTTCCTGCTCGGCCCTCCGATCGGCGCGGTCATCGCCGACGGGTTCGGGCTGCGCGCGCCGTTCTTCCTGCTCGCCGCGTTGCTGGCCGGCTGCCTCCCGACCGTGTTCCGGATGCGCGTTCCCGCGGTCGATGGCGAGACGCCCCGGCGCGCGCTGCGCATCTTGCTGCGCAGTCGCGGGATCCGTGCCGGGCTGCTGCTCGGCGCGACGCTCTACGTCCCGATCGGCGTGTACGACTCGCTGTGGGCCCGCTTCCTCGAAGACCGCGGTGCGACCCGCCTCTTCGTGGCGCTCTCGTTGACGATCTTCGCGGCGCCGATCGCCTTGCTCGCGCCGATCGGCGGCCGGCTCGCCGACCGGTTCGGGCCGTTGCGCGTCGGGTCGATCTGCGCGGTCTGCACGATGCCGTTCGTCGTCGCGTACGGCTTCTTCACTGCGCCGATCGTGCTCGCGTGCATTGCGTTCGTGCACTCGATCTTCGACTCCGGGAGCACACCCGCGGGGCAGGCCGCGGTGGCGAACTCGAGTCCTCCCGAGCTGGTTGCAGCCGGCCAGGGGCTCTACGAGGCGACGGGCCTGGTGATCGCGGCGACCTCCGCGGCGGTCGCGGCGCCGCTCTACGGCCAGTGGGGCGCGGCCGCGTTGTGGTGCCCGCTCGCGGGCGCCATCGGTCTCTTCGGTGTCCTCGCGTACCGGATGGGCTCGGACGAGGAAAAAGTCAAAATGCGCGGAGTGCGTTGATCGCGTCGCGTTCGCGTCGGGCGAAGCCGCGCATGACCGCGAGATCGCCGTGGCGGGCCCGCACCATCGCGAGCATGCATCCGATCACGCACGCCATCGTCAACGCGTCGAACTCCGGCGTCTCGAGACCCGCGCTCGCCGCGAGGTCGTCGGAGTGGACGACAAGCTCCACCATCCGCGTCACGAGGTACTCGTCGAGGGGGAGCACGATGCCACCGGCCACCCGCACCGTACGGTCCGCGGGTTCCGATGCGAAGCGCGCGTCGAGCTCCGCGAGCGTCGCATCGAGCCGTTCGACGAGTGCATCCTGACCCGCGGCCGCTTCAGCGGCGGCACGCGCGCGGATCGCGGCGTGCGTGTCGTCGGAGTCACCGGCCGCGGCGAGGATCTGCTCGAAGTACTGGTCCGCAGTGAGGAGCTCGGCTGCGTCGGCGCGAGCAGCGCCCGGATCCGGAACCGACGCGTCGAGGTAGGCGACGACGACGAACGCGGCGCGTGCGAGGTGGCCGGCAACCGCGCCGACCTCGAGCTGTGAGAGCGCCGCCGGGTCGCGCCAGCGCGCCGCAACCTCGCGTGACGCGATGAGACCGCGCGCCTCCGCGGCCCCCGAGAGAAACGACTCTCGGACGAGCTCGCTCGGAGTTGGCACCGGTGCGTCCGTCGCCGTCGGTCTCGTCAGGCCTCGACCGGAGGCATGAACACGGGCACCGACTTGCCGGTCTTGGCGAACAGGTCGTCGGAGATGGCGTCGATCGACGCGATCGTCCACTCGGTGTCGGCATCGGCCTGGGTCACCGGCCGCCAGCCGGTGAGCAGCTGCACCTGACCGCCCATGACCTTCACGATCTGGCCGGTCACACCGTCGGAGAGGTCGGACGCGAGCCAACCCACGACGGCCGAGATGTTCTCCGGAGCGAAGCGGTCGAACTCACCTTCCTTCTTGTCCATGAACCCGCCGGTCGCGACCGTGTCGGTGAGCCGGGTCCGTGCCACCGGTGTGACCGCGTTCACCCGCACGCCGATGCGCTCGAGCTCGCGCGCCATCACGATCGTCATCGCGGCGATGCCGGCTTTCGCGGCGGCGTAGTTTGCCTGCCCCGCGTTGCCGTAGAGCCCCGACTCCGACGCAGTGTTGACGATCTTCGCGTTCACCTCGCTGCCGGCCTTCGACTGCGCGCGCCAGTAGCTCGCCGCGAAGCGCGACGGCGCGAAGTGGCCCTTGAGGTGCACGTCGATGACTGCGTCCCACTCCGCCTCGTCCATGTTGAAGCTCATCTTGTCGCGGAGGATGCCCGCGTTGTTGACGAGGACATCGAGGCGACCGTAGGTGTCGACGGCCTGCTGGATCATCGCCTCGGCGCCGCTCCACGACGAGACGCTCGCGCCGTTCACGATCGCGCGGCCGCCTGCCGCCGTGATCTCGTCGACCACCTGCTGGGCCGGGGTGATGTCGGCGCCGTCTCCGAGGGCGTCGCCTCCGAGGTCGTTCACGACGACGGCCGCGCCCTCCGACGCGAGCATCACCGCGTGCGCGCGCCCGATCCCGCGGCCCGCGCCGGTGACGATCGCGACCTTTCCGTCGAACAAACCCACTTCAGCCTCCAGATGGCGGTGCGTGACCTGTGCGGCATTCGACCAGAGCCCCCGCGAGCGCGGCAAATGGGAGCGGACGACTACGACAGCGCGGCGATGAGGGCGTCGGGGTCAGCGACGCTGACGGCGATCTCGCGCAGGCGGATCGGGAAGCCGAGCGCGAACGCCGAGACCGGCTCGCGGAGCCGGATCGTGACGATCGGACCCGACGCGCCGTTGACGAGCCAGCGGCCGCGCCAACCGTGCGCGCCCGCAGTCATCAGGACATCGGGGGTGTGCTCGGACGACTCGATCCGGTTGCGGTTGAACGACGTGTGGAACGCCCACCCCAACCGCACGCGCACGAGCGCGTCGTCGATCTCGACGGCGGCCGAGCGCTTGGGAAGCCCCATCGCCGCGAGCGCGAGCCCGTAGCCCCTCGAGTAGAGGATCGGGATGCGGGTCACGTTCCGGTGAAGCGCGTGTCGCGCTTCTCACGAAAGGCGGTCATGCCTTCCCGCAGGTCGCTGGTGGTGGTGGCCAACGCCTGGAAGTGGCCTTCGAGCTCCAACGAGGCCGCGAGGTCGGTCTCGAAGCTGGCGTTGAGCAGCCGCTTCGTGAGGCCGAGCGCGCGCGTGGGCCCGTCGGCGAGCCGCTGCGCGAGCGCGATCGCCTCGGCGGCGAGCGTGTCGCCCTCGCAGCACTTGTACGCGAGTCCGAGGTCGACGGCGGCCTGTCCGACGGCACCTTCGCCGAGCATGAGCATCGCCTTCGCGCGCGGGAGCCCGACGAGGCGGGGCAGCAGGTACGCGCCACCCGCATCGGCGACGAGCCCCCAGCGGTGGAACGACCAGAGAAAACGCGTCGTCGGAGCGACGAGCACGAAGTCGCACGCGAGCGCGAGGTGGGCACCGGGCCCGACCGCCACGCCGTTGACCGCGGCGACCGTCGGCTTGTCGAGCTCCCAGAGCTCGCGGATGAACGCCTGCACACCGGAGCGCAGCGCCTCCGACGTGGAGCGCACCTCGAATCCTTCGCGTCCGGCCTGCGCGACGGTCGACGCGGAGAGGTCCATGCCCGCGCAGAACGCGTCACCGACTCCGGTGATCAGGACCGCGCGCACATCGGGATCGGTCCGGCACGAGCGCACGGAGGCGACGAGGTCGTCGCGCATCTGCGCGGTCAGCGCGTTCTTGGCCTCGGGCCGGTCGAGGACGATCCGCGCGACATGATCGTCGCCGCGTTCGATACGGATCATCGTCGACTCCGTTCGACCCTCGTCATCGCTGGTTCGTCAGGATGTTGACGACCGCGACGCCCGAACCGCGTCCGCCGGCGTTGTGCTGCAGCGCGAAGCCGTTGCGCGTCTCGATCTGCCGTTCACCGGCGTCACCGCGCAGTTGCCACCAGCACTCGGTGATCTGCGCGACGCCCGTCGCGCCGATCGGATGACCCTTGGCGAGCAGACCCCCCGATGTGTTGACCGGGATCCGACCGTCGAGCGCGGTCTCGCCTTCGAGGCTCGCCATGCCGCCGCGGCCCTTCTCGACGAAGCCGAGGTCTTCGATGTCGAGGATCTCCGTGATCGTGAAGCAGTCGTGCACTTCGGCGCAGTCGATGTCGGCGGGCCCGACACCGGCCATGGCGTAGGCGCGTTCGGCTGCGAGCCGCGTGGCCTTGATCTCGGTGAACGACGACTTCTCGTGCAGGTACGGGTGGTCGGTCGCGACACCGAACCCCGCGACCCAGACCGGCCGGTCGGTGAACTCCTCGGCCCGCTCGGCCGGCACCAGGAGCACGGCCGCGGCTCCGTCGGTCTGCGGGCAGCAGTCGAGCAGGTGGAGGGGGTGGCACACCGGCACCGAGGCGAGCACGTCTTCGATCGTGATCTCGTTCTGGAAGTGGGCGTACGGGTCGCGCGCGCCGTTGTAGTGGTTCTTCACCGCGACCGACGCGAGCATCTCGCGCGTCGTGCCGTACTCGGCCATGTGCCGCGTCGCGAACGGCGCGAACAGAACGGGCGCGGTTTCGCCGCGCGTGAAGATCGGATGGCCGGCCGCCGCGCGCGAGAGCAGCCCCTCTTCGGTCGACTTGTCGCGCATCTTCTCGACGCCGATCACGAGGACGACATCGTGCACGCCGCTCGCCACGGCCATCGCGCCGACGCGGAACGCGTCGGAGCCCGACGGGCACGCGTTCTCGATCCGCGTGCACGGGATGCCCGACAGGCCGATCGCGCTCGGCACCGTGTTGCCGCCGATGCCTTCCTGGCCCCAGAGCGTGCCCCGTTGGGTTGCGACGAACGCGGCGTCGACGAGGTCGGGCTCGAATCCCTTGTCGACGCTCGCGACCGCGGCCGCGAACGCGCCCGCGGCCATCTGCTCGTAGCTCTGGTCGAACAGCTCGCCCATCTTGATCAGGCCGGCGCCGACAACGGCGACCCTGTTCCAGCTCATGACGTCCAGCTCATGACGTTTCCTCTTCCAGTGCGATCGGCTTCGCCTTGAACCCGTAGACCGGAACTCCACGCTCGTATGCATAGCGGCGGAGCACCAACCGCACCTCGCGCCCGATCGACACGTCGGCGCCGTCGCCGATGACCTGGAGCATCAGGCGCGCGCCGTCGTCCATGTCGAGAACGGCGAGCGGAAGGGGCGCCACGAACGGGGCGGGCATCGTGTAATTGATGACGTAGGTGTGCACGGTTCCGTGACGCGCGAGCGCGACCGGCTCGAGCTTCGGCCCGCCGCACGCGACGCAGTGCGGGTGGATCGACGGCGGTGTGCTGATCGTGCCGCAGTCGACGCAGCGGCCGCCGAGCAATCCGAGCATCTCTTCGGCGCCGCGCACGAACATCGCGCTCTCGGGCGGCACGCCCATGGGGATGGTCTCACCCGCGGCAACGAGCTGACCCCGCGCGCGCAGCGCGTCGGTGTAGCTGACATCGCGTCCGGCGCTCAGCACGCGTGCCACCGACGTCGCGCCGGGAACGGGGCGTTCGGCGTGCACGGCGACCGCAGTGGCGCGCCCGCCGCCGTAGGCGACGATGCCGATGGTCCCGGCGGCGTCGAGGCTGCCGATCGCGCCGAGCAGCGCGGCCGCGGCTCCGGTGTCGCCCACCTCGGCGTAGACCGCGGCCGACGCGGGGATGCCGGCCCCCGCCTTCTTGGCCAGCGCGGATCCGAGGCGGCCGTCGGGGTCGGGGAGCGACCAGGCCCGCGGCTCGAGCGTGGCCAATGGCTCCGCGACGGCCGTCGTCAAGGGCAGGAAGATCTCCTCACGGAACAGTCGGCCGTCGTAGAGGTCGCGCGTCTCGCTCTCGGCGTCGCCGCGGTAGCGGTCGACGACGGGGCGGTGGCGGGTGATGCGCGCGCCGATCGTGCCGGCACCGCCCTCGGCGGCGATCACCATCGCGGCCGCGCCGGCTCCGCAACGCGATTCCGCGCCGGTGCCGATTCCGGGTCGGAGCGCGTCGGACGCGATCACGAGTGCAACGCGCGCGCTGCCGGCCATGACCGCGTCGGTGGCGGCGGCGAGCGCATCGATGCCCGAGTGTGTGGATCCCGCGAGCAGGGCGCCGCCCGACTCGGGGACGAGCCCGAGCGCCGACGCGAGGAAGGCGTGGCTCGGGCCTTCGGCGAAGGGAGGTCGGGTCGTGCCCCACCAGAGCCCGTCGACGACGGTGGGGTCGAGCCCCGCCGCTTCGAGCGCCCGGGATCCTGCTTCCCATGCGAGCGTCAGCGTGTCCTCGTCGGGAGCGCAGAGCGCCGCCCGGCCCCGGCCACCGGATCGACCCCACGCGGTGGCGACGTCGGCCGCAGGGAGTCGGAGCGCCGGCGCGGCGGCGCCGACGGCCACGATGCGAGCGTTCACGGGTCTCCTGAAGAAGTCGGTGCCGGCTGAGAGCCTGACACGTTACCCGCCGCCGTTCGACCTGCTCCGGGGGGTCAAGACGGGGGTCGAACCGGTCGATGAGGGACCGTGCCAGGCACCGACGCACGCGCCCTCCACGACCGCTCCGAGGACCGCTCCGACGACCCCTCTGAAGGCCGCTCCGCCGGCGCGGTGCGGAGCCAGGTGTGGAACCCCGCGCAGTTGGCGACGGTTCTCGTCGTGCCGCTCTACGTGATCGGCCGTGAGCATGGGTGGGTCGCGCACCTTCCGCTCTGGGCCCTGATCGGGTCGCTCGCTGTCGCTCAGCTCGCGACGACCGCGGCCGCCGCCGCGTGGCCGAACCCGCAGAGCACGCTCGAGCTGTGGGCGCGCGTGAGCGTTATGCAGGTCGGCGTCGCGCTGTGTATCTATGTGGGTGGTTGGGGTGCGACGCTCGCGCTCGGTTTCGTGTTCGGCGCCGCCGATCTGATCCGTGTCGTTGGGTCGCGCGCGGCGCGCCCCGCGGGCGTGGTCACGGTTGTGTCGATCGTGGTCGGTGAGATCCTCGTCGCAACCGGCGCGTTGCCGTCGCTGCTCCCGCAGCCGCAGGGTCACGGGCTGGCGGTGCTCGAAGGTGTCGGCGCGGCGATGATCATCGCCCTCCTCGGCTGGACGACGTCGGCGAAGGAACGGGTGGAGTTGTCGGTGCGGCACAGTGAGCGGCGCTTCCGCGCGCTGGTGCAACACGGCTCCGACGTCATCATGGTGATCGATCTCGAAGGCACCGTGCGCTACGTGAGCCCGTCGATCGGTCGCGCGCTCGGCTACGACCCGGGCTCGATCGCCAAGCTCTCGAGTGACTTCATCGACGAGGCCGATCTGGAGCGCGCCCGGTCGTTGCTCGCATCCGTAGCCGGCGGTGGCGAGGGCGAAGTGGCCTGGATCGAGCTGCGCGTGCGTCACGCGAACGGAACCGTGCGGTGGTTCGACGTCGGCGTCACCAACCGTCTCGACGATCCGAGCGTCGGCGGCATGGTCTGCAACATGCGCGATGTCACCGAGCGCAAGCGCGTCGAAGCCGAGCTGGCGCACCGCGCCCACCACGACCAGCTCACCACGCTCCCGAACCGCTCGAGCTTCCTCGTCCGGCTCGAGGAGGCGATCGCACGCAGCACCGACACCGGCGGCACCCTGGCCGTCCTGTTCCTCGACGTCGACCGCTTCAAGCTGGTGAACGACAACCTCGGCCACGACGCCGGCGACCGGCTGCTCTTCGACGTGGCCCATCGGCTCCGTGCGAGCGTTCGCCCCCAGGATGTCGTCGCGCGGTTCGGCGGTGACGAGTTCACGGTGCTGCTCGACGACATCGGGACGGTCGGTGCCGCGATCGCGATCACGCAGCGCATCACCGAGAACCTCCGCGTCCCCATCGCGTTCGAGGGACGCGACATCGTTCTCTCCGCGAGCGTAGGAATCGCGATGTCGTCGGGGGCCGACTCCGCGAGTGAGTTGCTGCGGCACGCCGACCTCGCGATGTACGCGGCGAAGGACGGCGGACGTTCGCGTTGGGAGCTGTTCGACATGCACGCCGCGCCCGCGCTCGTCGAACGGCTCGAGCTCGAGAGCGAGCTGCGGCGCGCGCTCGACAACGACGAGCTCGTCGTCCGGTTCCAGCCCGAGTTCTCACTGACGACGGGCGACGTGGTCGCGGCCGAAGCCCTGGTGCGGTGGCAGCATCCGACGCGTGGTCTGATCGAGCCCGACGACTTCATTCCGTATGCCGAGGAATCGAACCTCATTCTTGCGATCGACCGCGCGGTGCTGCGCGAAGCGTGCCGCGGTGCGCAGCGTTGGGCCCAGGTTCGCCGCGGACGTGACCGGGTGGCCGTCTCGGTCAACCTGTCGCCGCGCTTCATCCGTCAACCTTCGGCCGTCGACGAGATCACCGCGGCGCTGCGCGAGGCGTCGGTCGATCCCCGCGGCCTCCAGGTCGAGATCACGGAACGCACCGCGTTGACCGACATCGAGCGCACCATCGACACGCTGCAGAAGTTGCGACTGCTCGGTGTTCGCGTCGCGATCGACGACTTCGGCACCGGGTACTCGTCGCTCAGTTACCTCAAGCGCCTTCCGGTCGACGTCGTCAAGCTCGATCGCGCGTTCGTCGAGAGCATGGACATGCTCGAGTCGGATGTCGCGATCGTGCAGGCGGTCATCACGATGGCGCACGCGCTGGGCATGAAGGTGACGGCCGAAGGCGTGGAGCGGGTCGAGCAGGCGACGCGGCTGCGGAGCCTCGGCTGCGACACCGCGATGGGCTGGTACTGGACGAGCGCGGTCGCGGCCGACGACATCATCGACATCCTGCGCGACGGCGTCGACGGTCACGCCCCCCGCGACGGCCAGGACGACGGGGTCGTCGTCCCGCTGCGGCTGGTCCGGACCGGCACCACCCGCTGACGCGCTGCCGCGGGTTACGCGCTCGGGATCCAGATCCCGATGCCGTCGGGCGCTTGGAGTCCCGTGTCGACGACCTCGGGTGGTTGCGCCTTTCCGGCGGCGAAGCTGATGCGCCGGATCGTGCCGGTGCGGATCCCCGCGACGAGCGCGGTGCCCTGCACGACCAGGCCGGTGTCTGCGTAATAGAGGGTGCCGTTCGGCGCGACGCCGAGCCCCATCGGCGAACCGGTCGCGAACGGGTGCCGTGCGGTGGCGGCCCCCGAGGGCGGACTGAGAACGCGGCGCACGAGGCGTCCGGCCGCATCGACCTCCGCGATCACACCGGTACTGGGGCTCGACACGTAGAACGCACCGCTGCGGGCGCGCACGATCGCCGCGGGTCGCGTCAATCTCGCCGCGGCCGCGTTTTGGAGCCAGGCCGAGCGCACGACACCGATCGCGAGGGCGGTGCCGTCGGTGTCGTGCCCCGCGCAGCCTCCCGTCGCGCGATTCGACGTCGGCAACGTCGAGCTGATGAAGCTGGTGACACCGGCACCGCGTGACTCCGCGACCAGCACATGGTCGCCGTCGACGAGCACGCCCTCGGGGCCGGCCAGCGCGACGTCGACCTTGCACGACACGACGGTGTCGCGATCGAACGGCGGGAACCACTCGATGAGCTGGCCGTCGCCCGGGCCACTCGACCGGTTCCCGACGTCGGTCGTGAGCAGGCGACCGTCGGGGAGGAAGCCGCAACCGAACGGGCTCGGCGCGTCACTCGACGGCTGGAACGTCGGAACGAGCCGGGCCGTCTCACGCGCGGAGAGCTTGCCGAGCGTCTGTCCCGACAACGTGAACACGCCCCACCCGAGCTGACCGTCGGCGGCCGCGGTGCGATCGACGGCAACGAACTGACGCGGGTTCGTCGGGTCGAAGCAGATCTGCCCGCTCACGTCGACGCCGTCGCGATCGGCGGCCGGCGACGGGACGACCGTCTGCGTCGCGAACGGTCGCTCGGTCGAATACGCGTCGAGCTCGCGCCCCTGCGCGCTCAGGATGATCGCGGGTCCGAGGGCGGCGGTGGTCGTCGTGGTCGTCGCGCTCGAGCCGACCGACGTCGGTGTGTGGTTCGGTCCCGACGTGGCCGTCGCGCCGCGCGAGCCGTCGTGGCATGCGCTCGCGAAAAGCATCAGCGCCGCGACGAGGACGATCCCGTGTCGGAAACCCGCGCGGCGCACGCGGCATGGTACCGAGCCGGCCCCGGATGCCGACCGCGCTCGATCCACGCCGCTCAGGGCTGGCTGACGAGGGTCGCGAGGGAGCGGTTCGGATTGGTGATCGCGACGAAAGCGAGGTCGCGCAGGTAGCGATCGAGGAACTCGTCGGTCACCTGCACCGCGGCCGTGCCCTCGGGGTACCGGGAACCGAGGTACCGCGTCTCGTGGTCGCCGACCTTCAACGTGAAGAGATACTTCGGGTTCGGCGCGGAGCGATATGCGCGCTCGCCTGCGGCGTACGGAACCGTCGGGTCGTCGACCGCGTGGATGAACAGGAGTGGTGGCGCGCCCGAGTAATAGAAGCGCCCTTGAACGAGGTGCTCAGCTCTCCCGCCATGATGATCGCGGCCGTGATGCGACGATCGCGACAGCACGTGTTGCTGACGACTGCGAGCACCGTCCACGCACCCAAGGAGTGTCCGACGGCTCCAACGCGACGCCGGTCGATCGCTCCGTGGAGCCACGAACGAGGGTCGGCGTTCGCGCCCAGAACCTGCGTGAGCACGAAGCTGAGATCGCCGGGTTGATTGGCGAGATCGGTGTAGACGGGGCCGCCGGCCGTGCGACGGTTCCCCAACGGGAACTCCGGGGCGACGACGACGTAGCCGCGCGAGGCCCATTTGACGATGTCGGCCCGGTAGTCGGCCGGCACGCCGCCGTAACCGTGAGCGAAGAGCACGACCGGGAACGGCCCGCCGTCGTGCGCGGAGGTCGCGCCGTTGTGGACCGCCGGGCTCGGCGCGCCCTGAGCGGGATACCAGATCACGGTGACGATCTCGCGTCCGTGCCGGCTGTGGTACTTGCCGTGCGCCGGTGTCATGCGCGACGGGTCGAGCCAGTCGAACGTGCGCGACCCGACGCGGTACGGCGTTGCGGGTGCGGCGAGCGGCGGCAACGTCGTCGTCGTGCTCGGGATCGTAGTCGGCGCGATCTTCGTCGCCGACACTCGGAGTGGGGTCGGGACCGACGTCGACGACGTGGTTGCACCGGGCTTCGTGGAGACCGACGCCGGCGCCGAGCACGCGGCCGCGAGGAACGTGCTCGCGAGCAGCGTCGCGAAGGCTAGGTGCCGAGTCCGAGCAGCCGTTCGCGTCGCAGCGCGCGTGCGCCGGTGTAGAGCACGATCACCGCGCAGACCCACGCGCCCAGGCCGACCAGTCCGCCGAACATCCGCGCCCGCGAGAGCGAGCCCGTCGACAGGCCGTACGCCAGGATCACCAACGGCAGGGTGACGAGTGCCGACGCCTGCTGCGCGGCTGCCGCGCTCGTGACGCGCGAAGAGATGCGCAGGATCACACCGACGACGAGGGCGAGGAAGGGGGGTACCACCCAAAGGACGAGGATCCACCAGTTGGCCGTTGGAAAGAACCAGCCGCCGACTTGGGGTCCGACGATTAGGTTGACGAGCAGCGAGTACAGCAGGAACCCGACGCCGGCTGTCAGGTATCCGGGCAGCAGACTGGCGAGGAGCTTACCGACGAAGATCTCGCGCTCCGAGGCAGGCGAGTGCGCGAGGAACTCGCCGCTGCCGCGTTCGCGTTCGCCGATGATCGTCTGCGATCCGACGGCCGACGAGACGGTGAGCGGCACGATGATCGCGAGCGGCGCGAACAGGTAGACGGCCATCGCGTACGCGGCCTGCACGTTCGGTGCGCGGTTCGCGGTCTTGTGCTGGATCGACTTGGGAAGTGAGCCCATCAGGTTGCCGATCTGGGTCACGACCCCGACATCCTTGATGTGGGTGAGGCTGAGGAACAGCCCCGCGGGCAGGATGACGAAGAACAGCGTCGCGATGATGCCGAGGGGCAGCCAGAAGTCGCGGCTGCTCTTGAGCTGCTGGAGGTCGGTGCGGGCGATGATCCACGCGCGGCGGATGGAGAAGCTCGTCACGACGGCACCGGCTCCCGACTGGGTGGTGTGCCGGGTGCCGGGGGAGCAGCCGGCATGGGCGGAACCTCGTGCGTGCCGCGGCGGACCGCGAAGTACAGCTCCTCGAGGGTGGGGGTGCGCGGCTCGACCTTCGTCAGCCTCACCCCGATGTCGACGAGTGCGGCCACGATGTCGGGAATCCGGTCCGCGTCGTCGAGGCCGACGACCGCGCTGTTGACGCGCTCGTAGGAGACGACACCGGGCATGGTGCTCACGCGATCGAGCTGGGTGGGATCTTCGGCGTCGAGCGCGACGGTGACGGAGTTCCAGAGGCTGCGCACGAGATCGTGGGGCGAGCCCGACGCGAGGGTGTGACCGTGGTCCATGACCACGACGTGGTCGGCCAGGCCTTCGGCCTCGAGCAGCAGGTGTGTGCACATGAGCACGGTGCGGCCGTCGTGTGCCATCTCACCGATGAGCGCGAGCACCGCGCGTGCCGATTCGGGGTCGAGGCCCGCGGTCGGCTCGTCGAGGAGCAGCAGATCGGGCTCGTGCAGCGTCGCCCGGGCGAGCGCGAGGCGCGCCTTCATCCCGGTCGAGTACCCGCCGACGCGCTGCTTCAGCGCGTCGACGATCGCAAAGCGGGTGGCCGCGGTGTGGATCGCGCCTTCGACATCGTCGACGTCCCACAGGAGCGCGGCATAGCGCAGGTTCTCGTAGCCGGAGAGCCGGTCGTAGAGCGCGGGGCGCGCGGGCACGACGCCGCAGCGGCGCCGCACCGATTGGCCGTCGGTCACGGGGTCGACACCGAAGATGCGCAGTTCGCCGCCGTCCGCCGGCATGGCGCCGGTGACGAGACGGACCGCGGTCGTCTTCCCGGCTCCGTTCGGGCCGAGCAGCATCGCGATCGTGCCCTGCGGGACTTCGAGATTGAACTGATCGAGCGCGACGACATCGCCGAACGAGCGCGACACACTGCGGAGCGAAACGACGGAGTCAGCCATGGCGATCCCGGTCTCATCGGCAATCCGGGCACCGGACCGAAGCACTTCTGGCCGGCTCCGACGGCCGGGCCGCCGTCGCCCATGCTCTACGCTCTTGGGTTTCCAGGCGGCGTAGCCGAGTGGCTCAGGCAGGCGCCTGCAAAGCGCTGTACGCGGGTTCGAATCCCGCCGCCGCCTCCATCAGACACCTCATCAGACAGCGGACACATTCGGCGCGGCCGTTACCATCGTCGGATGCGCGCTGACGAGCTGTGGGTCGAGTCGTATCAGGGCGAGGTGCTGGGGGAGGCGCTCTTCGGGCTGCTCGCGCAGCGCGAGAGCGACCCGGAGCACCGCCGTCATCTCGAAGAGCTGACGCTGCTCGAGCGGGCGACCAAGCAGTTGGCCGAGCCGCTCTTCGAGCGCCGGGCCCTCGATCGCGGTGACTCCGCGGCCTCGGTCTCCTTGGCCGCGGCGATGGTCGACGGGACCACCGCGTTCGTCTGGGACGAGTTTCTTCGCGCGCTCCTGCCCGTGACGACCGAATTCCTGGCCAAGTACCACGAGCTCGTCGACCTCGCATCCGACGACGACGAGCGCGCGATCGCGGAGGCGTACGTCGCGCACGAGGTCGCGCTCGCGACCTGGGCCCGTCGCTCGCTCGGTGAAGAAGCGGGCGAGCCGCTGGAGCTCATCCTCGCGTTGCCGCACGTCGCCCGCCATGCCGGCGCCGACGCGGCGCGGTTCGAGCAGCCCCGATGACTCGGTCGATCAGTGGGGCGGCGGTTGTTGCCGCTCAGGCGAGGCGGGTCGCGGTCAAGAACCCGACCGTCGAGTCATCCGACGTCGGCCGCCCGTAAGCGCGCGCGAGCGTCGCGCGGTCATGGGTCTGCACCTGCCAATGGTGATGACGGAGCCATGTCGGTGCGTCGTCACTCAGGCCGCCCTTCCACATCGACGTGACCTCGTGCAGCGCCTCCGCGGCGCGCGCCTGCGTGAGCGTGGAGCGAGCAGCGAACTCGTCGTGCTCGAACGCCAACTGACTGCCGGGCGCCGACAGCTCGCCGATCGATGTCAGCAGCCGGACAGCGTCGTCGTTCGACAGGTACGGCAACAGGCCTTCAGCGGTCCACGCGGTGCGTGCCCCGGATTCGAATGCCGCGGCGAGCAGATCCGTGGGCCAATCCTCGCGCAGATCGACACCGACGCCGACGCGGTCACAACGCGGTCGGGCCTGCAGATCGCGCAGCACCGCATCTTTGAACGCGAGCACTGCGGCGAGATCGAGCTCGAAGACGCGAACGCCCGCGGGCCAGTCCAGCCGGAACGCCCGCGCGTCGAGACCGGCCGCGACGAGGACGATCTGTCGACAACCCGCGGTGACGGCGTCGAGCAGGAACTCGTCGTAGATGCGGGTGCGGACGACGATGTCGGTGCTGAACGCGGCCCTGAGCGCGGCGATCGCAGGGTCGTCGGCAATCGACTCCATCTCGGGGAACAGCGGTGGGGCGGCGGCGACGAACGCGGCGGCGTACGGGTCGTCGAAGAGACGATCGGCGCGCATCTGCTCTTCGGCGCGCATCTCCGCGGCACCGAGTGCGGTGGCACCGACGCCGCCGGCCGGCTCGTCTGCCTTCGTCGCCATGGCCCCAGGTTGCCCGCGGGGGCGGGCCGCTGCCATTCGTTGAAGTGACCAGGCGCGGTTGCTACGGTCGGCGGCGGCGATGGAGCTCGCCATTGATCGCCGCAAGGCTGATGGCTCCTACCTGATGTTGTCGGTGCTCGTCGGTAGGAGCGTGCGTGAGCGAAGTTGCAGACACTGGAGACGAACGGGACGTTCCCATCGACCCCGATCTCGCGCGGCGCGATCGCACGCGCGCGCGGCCCGGCGTGCTGCTCGCCATTGCCGCGGGTGGCGCCCTCGGTGCGCCGGCGCGTTACGAAGTCGCGCAGATCATCCATGTGGCGAAGGACACGTTCCCGTGGGCGACCTTCGCCACCAACGTCTCGGGCAGCTTCGCGCTCGGATTCCTGCTGGTGCTCGTGATCGACCGCTTCCCGCCGACGCGGTACGTGCAGCCGTTCTTCGCGACCGGGTTTCTCGGCGCGTTCACCACGTTCTCGACCTTCGCCGTCGAGACCGAACTGCTGATCAAGGACGGGCACGCCGCCATCGGCATCGTCTACGCGCTGGCGAGCCTGGTCGTGGGGCTCGCGGCGGTGTGGGCCGGGATCGTGCTCGCACGGCTCGGTCGTAACGACACGGTCGTTGCTTCGTGACTCCCGAGATCGGGATCGGGCTCGCCGTCGCGGGAGCGATCGGAGCACCGGCGCGCTACCTCCTCGACGGCATCGTCTCGGACCGAACCGCAGGCGACGTTCCGTGGGGCACCTTCATCATCAACGTGACCGGCTCGCTGCTGCTGGGCATCATCACGGGCGCGGCGCTCTATCACGCGTTCCCGAACACCCCGAAGGTCTGGCTCGGCACCGGTTTCTGCGGTGCGTACACGACCTTCTCCACCTTCACCTTCGAGACCATCCGGCTCCTCGAAGAGGGCGAAGGCGCCGACGCGATCCGTTATGCCGCCGGAAGTCTGCTCGCGGGCGCGGCCGCGGCCGCGCTGGGTATGGCCATCGCGGCCGCGCTCTGAGAGAGGTCCACATGCACGTCGCGCGCACGCTCTGGTCTCGATTCGAGACGCTGCACGCGGTCAGCTACTTCGGCGAGGAGACCGACGCCGCCGGCCGCGCCGCGGGCATGTCGGGCTTCTGGATGAGCTACTTCGGTTTCCGTGGCGCACCGATGGGCGCGGTCAGTGCTCCCGTGGTGGAAGCGACGTTCTTCAACTTCGCGCCGGCGTTCGTCGCGCGTTGGGTGCCCGACGTCTGGTCGCACGAGACTCCCGAAACGCTCGTCGATGCCCGGGCCGAAGCGGCGGCGGCGACGCTCGTGCGGTTGCTCCCTTCGATCGCCGCGGTTGCGGCCGCTGTGAACGACGGGCTGGCGCGCGCGACCGAGCGGGTTGCCGGCGCGGGACGACCGTTGTTCGCCGCGAACCGCGCGTTGCCCTTGCCCGGCGATCCGGTTCTCGCGCTCTGGCAGTTGTGCACGACGCTGCGGGAGCACCGTGGCGACGGGCATGTCGCCGCGCTCACCGCGGCGGGGCTCGACGGCATCGAGGCCCACGTGTTGATCGCGCTCGAGCGCGGCCACGACCCGAACGATCTGCAGGTGACGCGCGGCTGGAACGGCGACGACTGGGCCGACGCGGTCGGGCGTTGTCGCGCGCGGTCTGGTCGACGGCACCGGCGACCTGACCGCCGACGGGCGGGCACTGCGCCTCGAGGTCGAAGCCACCACCGACCGGTTGGCCGCCGACCTGTGGAACGACACGAGCGCCGCCGAGGTCGATCGCATCGTCGCGATCCTGAGTCCCGCGGCCGAGGCGGTCTCGCGGTCCGGCCTGATCCGGTACCCCAACCCGATCGGCCTGCCTCCGCTCTAGCGATCATCAAGAACCCTCGTGCAAGGTTCCCTGATCATTTACGGTGCCGCCATGCTCACCGACCAGATCGTCGACCTGCTCGAGCCGTTCTGCGCCGAGCTCGGTGTGCCGGGGGCGAGCGCCGGCGTGCGGAGTGCCGGTCGGCCGCCGGTGCTGGCGGCGTGGGGGATCGACGGCCGCGACCCGAGCACGCCCATGTCGGTGTCGCGCAGGTTTCGGATTGCCAGCGTCACGAAGACGTTCACGAGTGCGCTCGTGCTCGATCTCGTCGACCGGGGTGAGCTGACGCTCGAGGCGACCATCGAACCATGGGTGCCGAGCTACCCGTACGCGTCGGCGATCACGATCCGCGCACTGCTCGACCACACCGCCGGCACTGCCGACATGATCTTCGACGCGCAGTCCGAGTTCTTCGCGTTGCTGCTCGCCGATCTCGACCGCCGGTTCACGCCCGTGGAGCTCGTCGATCTCATGGCGTCGATTCCGCCGTACGCACGACCCGGTGAGAGCTACCGCTATTCGAACACCGATTACAACCTGCTCGGACTCATCACGGAATGCATCTCCGGTGCCGACTTCGCGACGGTGCTCGCGAATCGGATCACGACGCCGCTTGCGCTCGCCGACACGACGTACGACGACCGCGTCACCGACGACCTGATGAACGGCTGGTTCGACCTCGAGTCCATCGGGAACGCGGGACCGTCGTCGCCGCGCACGCTCGACGTGCGCGACTTCCCCAACGCCGCGTTGATCTCTTCGGCGTATGCCGCGGGCGGCATGACCTCAACGCTCACCGACCTGCTCTCGTGGGCCGAGGCGCTCTATCTCGGCGACTGGTTGTCGCCTCGGATGCGGGCGCGATTCCTCGGGAGCACGGCCGTGGCCGATGCCGAGGGCGTCGGCCACGGCCTCGGTGTCGTCGGTTACGGCGAACAGTCGGCGGACGGCTCCTGGTCGGCCTACGGGCACGCCGGCAACATCCCCGGATCGAGCGCGTTCATCGCCGCGTTCCCAGGGTGGGGAACCACGGTCGCGCTGCACGCCAACGTGCAGGAGGTGCCGCCCGAGCGGCTCGTCGAGCTCGCGTGTGCGGTCGCCCAGGTGTGAAGCTCAGGGTTCGAGCGGCCGGCACTGCGGGATCTCGCCCGGCGCGCTCGCGAGGCGATGCAGCACCGCGGCGGTGGGGCGCACGATCAGGCTCTCGCCCGGTGGTTCGTCGACGACCGCGTCGACGATGAGGCAGTAGTCGGGATCGATCTCGGCCGTCCAGACGAGCGCGACATCGGGATGCTGCGCGACGTTCGCGCGCGTCCGCCGACCAGCACCCATCGCGAGGTCGTCTCCGGCGAACGTCACGACGACCGACGAGACGTGCGGCGGACCGTCGTCCGAGGTCGTCACGAGGATCGCGTTCGAGCCGAACCTCTGGATCTGCGCGCGGAGCGCTGCGAGATCGACCGGGATGCTCACGGTGTCATCGTAGGAGCGGCCGTACCGTCGCGCGCGGTCGTAGGCTCTGGTTCGGTGACGAGTCGGCGCGAGGTCTTCGGACCGCGTGCGGCAACGTGGGACGCGCGCTTCCCCGACGACGGTCCCGCGTTCGCGCTCGCGGTGCGCGCGCTGCACCTGCCGATCGGGGCACGGTTCTCTCGATGCGACGCCGGAGATGTTGCACGCGGCCGACGGTGCCGGGCACGGCGCCGTCGCCGCGTTCGTGCTGGGCGACGCGAACCGGTCGCCGTTTCGCCCCGACGCGTTCGACGGTGTGCTCGCGGCCGGTCTCGTCACCCATCTCGACGATCCGCTCGACGGTCTGCGACGCTTCGCGGCCGTCACCCGTGCCGGCGGACACCTCGCGTTGTTCCATCCCGTCGGGCGCGCGGTATTGGCCGAACGCCACGGCCACGAGCTGCGTGTCGACGACATTCGCGCTCCCGACAACGTCGCCGCGGCGTTCTCGTCCACGGGATGGGAACCGATCGAGATCGACGACGGCGAGGGTCGCTACCTCGCGGTCGCGCGCCGGGTCCGGTAGGCGGGCGAGCTACGGAAGCGGGCCGTCGTCCTCGTCGTCGAGCTCGTGCGCGACGCGGCCGGTGAGCTGCACGTTGAGCACCGCGCCGAGCAGCACGACGTAGACCGCGAGGTAGGTGCCGATCATCGCGATGACGGCCCCGGCCAGCGCGCCGTACACAGCCGTGAACCGGGTAGAGAAGTGCAGGTACGTGCTGAACCCGACGGCCACGAGCGCGAGGCCGCACGCCGACGCGAGTGCGCCGGGAAGGATCGCCCGGAAGCCGGCCGGGCGCGCGATCGAGAACCGGTACAGACCTGCGATCAGCGCGGTGACGAAGACCAACAGGGTCGGGATGCCGACCGCGGTCGCAACGAGCGCCGGCAGGTGCACGTGCGCGAGGACGCCCGACAGGGTGGCGGAGATCAACGCAAGGAGCCCGAGCGCGACGACCGTTGCGAACGCGCCGATGAAGGCGCGCCCGCGCGCGTCGACGTACCGCTCGGGACGGAGCCCGTAGGCGGTGCGGATCGCGCGCTCGAGGTTGTAGATGCCGGCCGACGCGCTCCAGAGGGCCAACACGAGCGAGACGACGAGACCGGTCGAGAGGCCGACGTGGTCGCCCGCCGCGACCCGCGTCAACTGGTCGGTCACGATCGATCCGAGCGACGACGGCCCGGCGTTCGCGAGGCCGGCGAGATCCTTGGCGACATCGTGGGGGCTCACAACGAGGCCGAAGATGCTGACCGCCGCGATCGCGGTGGGGAACGACGAGATGATGAGCCAGAACGCCGCGCCCGATGCGGCCAGCCCAACCTGTTCTTCGCCCTGCTCGCGCATGACGGCCTGGAGGAGGCGGACGGCGACACCCGTCCGGCGATGGCGGTCGAGCAGCTCCGACGTGCGGCCCTCGACGGCCTCCTCGGTTTCGACGATCTCGTCGTGCAGCGCACCGATCTCGGCTTCGGCCCGCCGTTCTTCGGGATGCCGTTCGTCCGTCGTCACGAGCCGTCGCTCGCGCCGCCGTTCGCGACCCCGGCGCGCCGGGCGCGCGCGAACGCGCCGAGGATCAGCGCGCAGCTGGCGACCGAGAACGCCGGCAACCCGCGCGTCGGTGGTGGCCCCCACCCGTTGGGCAGTTGGTAGCGCCACCATGCGAACCCCGCGCCGACCCACGCGACCGCGGCGAGCTGCACGGCGCGCTCGGCGTTGCGCGCCTGGCTCGCGCCGAGGGCGGTGACCGCGGCGTTCATCGGAAAGTACGCGGGGAACACCGCGAGGCACGCGCCCGCCGAGGTCGCGACACCCTTGCCACCCCTGAAGCCGCTCCACGGCGGCGCGATATGGCCCGCGACCGCGGCGGTGGCCGCGATGTACCCGCCGGCGTCGCCGCCGACAGCGCGGCCCGCGAAGCCCGCGGCCGTGCCCTTCGCGAGGTCGGCCGCGAGCACGAGCGCGCCCCAGGACTTGCCGAGTTGCGCGGCCGCGTTCGTCGCGCCCGGATTGCCGCTCCCGACGCTGCGGAGATCGAACTCGCCGCGCGTCGCGATCCTGCTGGCGATGTCGGCCGACGGGATCGAGCCGAGCAGATACCCCACGAGCGCAGCCCCGCCGCGTCCCAGTGATCCCGCCATGCCGCGCACCGTACCGGCCGGCCCCCCGTTCTGATGGTCACACGCGCCCGAATCGGGCGCGCCGCACCATCAGAACCAGGGGTTTAGGGCACTGTGACCGTCCAGGTCTTCCCGTCGTCGTGGGTGACCGCGGAGGAGCAGACGCTGTTCGTGCACCGCACGACCCAGGCGTCGTCGGGCGAGACGAAGCTGATCGACGGCTCACCGCCACCGTTCGGCTGTACGCGCCACGTCTTGCCGGCGTCGTCGGTGCTCGCGAACGACCGGCCGTCGATGTAGCGCCAGTGGTCGGCGTCGACGGCGACGAACTGCCACGGCTTCGCGAACGGTGGCGCGACATCGTTCGCCGCCACGAGCTGGAGCGACCAGTGCGCCCCGCCGTCGTTGCTGACCTCGACGAAGAAGTCTTCGACGCCGGTGCGGTTCGGGTCGAGACCGGCAACCACCATGCGGTTGCCGAACACCGACACCGACCACAGTTGTCGGGTCACGTTCTCGGGAAGGACCGGCGTCGCCGCGATCGGCACCGTTCGCCAGGTCCGACCGCCGTCGGTCGTGTGCTCGAGCTGGGTCAGGGAAAGCCCCCAGCCGTCAGTCGGCGAGGTGAAGCGCAGGTGGCCCTCGACCGGAACCTTCGTCGCGATCCGTTGCCAGTGCCCGCCGCCGTCGGTCGTTGCGTACACCGTCGAGGACGGCGCGAGCCCGCTGGAAACCGACGTGAGCGCCCAGCCGTGGAGGGCGTCGGCGAAGGAGAGCGACACCACGGCC
The DNA here is from genome assembly GCA_038240075.1 of Acidimicrobiia bacterium. GTDB lineage: Bacteria > Actinomycetota > Acidimicrobiia > IMCC26256 > PALSA-610 > DATBAK01. The sequence goes on along the minus strand of JBBSEC010000005.1, from coordinate 20,401 downwards.
GCGCCCGCGCCCGCGCCGGGCAGCGGTGCCGCCGCGAAGGCTCGGTGAAGACCGGCGACGACCCGGACGACACGCAGCTCGAGGTCGGGTGGTTGCGGGGACATCGCGACCCACGCGTGCCCGCCCGGCGCGAACGCGCAGGCCTCCCCGTTCTCCGTGAGGCCCGGCGTGCCGACGCCGATGCGCTGCCAGGTGAGACCGCCGTCGGTGGTGCGCTCGAGGGGCGATTGACACAGCCACCCGTCGTTGGAGGAGAAGAACGCGGGCTGGCCGTCGAGCGCGCTCACCGGCGTGGTGCTCGACGTCGCGGTCGTCGCGGGCGACGGCGAAAAGTGGCCTCCAGGACCGAACGCGACCACCGCCGCGACCACCGCGACCACGGCGGCGAATGCGAACGCGACCGTGATCAGTGGGCGACGAAGCGGTCGACGCGCGGGCTCGAGCGACGGAGCTGGTTCCGTCAGGGCCCGGTTCACCGACGCGATGAGCCACTCCGGTCCGCGATCCTCGCCGCGGTTCGCCAGCCGCTCGAGGCGCTCGCGGAGCTCGACTGGTTCACTCATTGCCGGCCTCCTCGGTCAGTTGCGCGCGCAGGCGGTGAAGGCCGCGCGACGAACGCTTCCGCGCCGCGCGCTCGCTGCATCCCAGGATCGCGGCGGCTTCGGCGTGGGTGTGCTGCTCGACGACGGTGAGGTAGAGCACGGCGCGCGCTTCGGGCGCGAGCCGCATGAGGTCGTCGAGATCCGACGGGAATGAATCGGTGGCGCTGGCGGCCGTGACCATCCGCGGCAGTGCCATCCGCCGCCGCGCCAGTGAGCGTGACCGGTTCTTCGCGACGCTGAGGATCGCCTGGCGCAGGTACGCACCCGCATCGTCGACGTCGAGCGTGGGATGCGCGCGCAGCGTCTTGAGCACGGCCTCCTGCACGAGATCGCACGGCTCCTCGTCGACGTTCCCGACGACGGCGGCGAACCGCAGCAATCGCGGGTAGAGGTTGGTGAGCGTCGTCTCGACCGCCGTCCCGATCTGGCTGTCCGTGGTCATCGTCGTTCCCACACAGCCCTAGAGACACCGCACGAGCCCAGAAGGTGACCGTACGCGCAACAAGGCGGGAGAGGGCGACATTGCCCTCTCCCGCCCTGTGCTTGATCAATGGTTTCGATCAGTGCGTTCGATCAGGGGTTGCAGACGAACGTGGTGCCGACCTTGTGCGGGTCGGTGCACAGCGGACCGAGGTTCGTGGCCGCGTTGGGCCGGGTGATGAAGGCCAGCGGCCCGGCGGTGTGCTCGCCGTTGAACGGCGTCGTTCCGGTGAATCCGCATCCAGCCGCGTTCGTGGGGTTGTTGAACCAGAAGCCGACATGGAAGGTGTTCGTCGGTGCGAGCCCGACGGCCGGGTCGAAGCCGAAGATCTGGTCGAGCAGGATCGTCTTGATCGTGACCGAGCCCGTGCCCTTGCTGCCGATCTCGATGTCCGACTGGTACCACGCCATCCCGAAGTTCGGAATCGTCACGGGCGTGCCGGTGGCCGACTGGTTGGTGTTCTGCACCGTGAACATGTCGAAGGCGAGGCCGGGCTTGAAGCCTGCGAGCTTCAACGTGAGCGTGTCGTTGAGGCTCCCGCGTGTGACCGTCGCCTTCGCGGTCGGGGTCTTGCCCGGGGTCTTCGCCAGGCAGGGGATGTTGACCGCGTTGGGGAAGAGACTGAAGGTTGTCGAGGGCACCTTGGCCGGTGAAGCCAGGGCGGCGTTGGCGCCGAGGCCGGCAGTCGCTGCGATCGCGAGTGCGAGCGCCGACCGGAGAACGAGCTTGCGCATGATGGGTCCTTTTCCACGTGTGTCGAGGCTGGTTTCTCGGTCGATGTCCGACCGAGTCCAAATACGCCGGTGGGACCCGCCGCGGTTCGCGGTTTCTTCCGCGGGGTGCGTTCAGCGGGTGATCGTGCCGAGCAGTACCCGGCGTCCCGACGACGCCTGATTGCCGTCGGCGGCTTCGATCGTGACGGTCAGCGTCGGGAAGTCGACGGGCGACACACCCGCCCACAACGTCACGTTGGGGCCGTTGTTGAAGGTGCCGATCGGGACCAGCGTCCCGGCCGCGTTCTTCAGCCACGCCTGGTAGTAGCGACCGTGGTCGAGGCGCGTGAGCCCCGTCGCGTGCAGCGCGACGTGCCACCCGGAGTCGGTCCTGGTGAGCGACGCGGTGCCCGTCGCATGGGCCGCGAGCGGGGTGCCGTTCAGCGCCATCGCGAAGTGCTGGGCCGACGAACCCCGGTTCTGCCACGGGCGCAGCGCGGCCGTTCCCACCGCGAGCACGAGGAGCACGGCCGCCGCGACCGCGAGGACGCGGCGGCGGTCGAGCACCCGGCGCTCCTGGTTCGCCTGGATGGTTGCCGAGCCCACCTGGGCGGTGATCGCGGCAACGACATCGGCTTCCAGGCCTGCGGGGGGCTCTTCCCAGAGGCTCGGATCGGCGAGCAGGGCCCGGGTGGCGTCGAGCGCGCGCTGATCGTCAGGGTCGAGGTCCTCGCGGTCCTCGCCCTCGAGGTAGGCGATGCGGTCGTCGTCGGTGGTCATCGTGGGTCCTGACCATCGTTACGCATACGGAGGCTCCGCGGTTTCATCCGGCGTCGCCTCTCAGGTGGGCGAGGCGCGTCGCGAGCCGTGCATGGGCCCGATGCGAGCGTGATTTCACGGTTCCGAGGGGTAACCCGAGCCGTTCCGCGATCTCCACGTGGGTGTGGCCCTCGAGATGCTGGAGCCGCACGACCTCGCGCTCGTCGGGAGGAAGCTCGTCGATGGCGCGGCGCACCTCCCAGGCATCGGACACCTGGTCGACGCCGGGAGGGAGGGTCACGATGGCAGGGTCGTCCGGCGCGACGGCTTCGAGGGGCGCGGTCGTCCGACGCGACTCTCGGCGGTAGATGTCGATCGCGACGCGCCGCGCGATGGTCGTGAGCCACGGCCCGAGCTCACGCCCCGCGTCGAAGCGCGACGCGGCCTTCCAGGCCTGCACGAACGTCTGCTGGGTGGCATCCTCCGCGAGCTGCCGGTTGCCCAGCATCCGGTGCGCGACGGCGAAGACGGTCGGCCCGTAATCGCGGTAGACGGCCCGAACCGCCTCGGGCTCACCCGCGCAGAAGCCCTGCACGACGGCCGCGTCGATCACCGCGGTAGGTCACACCACGGAACTCTGAGCGTCAAGGCGAGCCGGTCGGCGGCGCCGACGCCGTACGGCCACGACCACTGCGGCGACGGCGGCGGCGAACGTGAGGAACGGCAGCGTGGCGCCGACGACCGCCGCGGTGACCTTCGCGGTATTGGCGAACGCCGCCCAGCCGCCCGACAGTGCGCTGGTAAACGTGGGTGTCGTGGTCTTGTGGTGCGGTGCCTTCGTCGTCAGCGCGAGGGTGACGGTCGCGAGCTGCACCTGGCTCTTCACCAACCGCAGCTGACCCTGGAGGGACTCGACCTCCGCCTCGCGCGTCGCGAGATCGTTCTCGATCGACACGATGTCGGGCACGTTCGTGGCGCTCGTGAACAGCGCGCGCAGACGCGCGGCGCTCGCGGTCGCAGTGTGGAGCCGGCCCTCGAGATCGACGACCTGATTGGTGACGTCGTCGGTGCCGATCTGCTTCTCGAGCGGCGTGCCGAGCGAGCCGAGGCGATCGAGGACACCCGAGAACTGCGCGGGCGGGACCTTGAACACCAGGGTCTCGTCGGTGTGGCCCTGCAGGTTCGCGTCCTGCGAGAAGAGGTACCCGCCGGCGCCGTCGACGATCGCCTGCGCGCGCGACGACGCCGCCACCACGTCGCCGACCCGCACCTGCAGGTGCGCCGTGGAGACGATCTGCCGTGAGGCGTCGAGCGGTTGCCCCTTCGGCACCTTCGCGATCGCGAGCACACCCGTGGTGCCGGTCGCGCTCCCGCTCGCCTTCCCGCTGAGGGCGGAACCCGACTTCTTGTCGCCACCCTGCGAGCACGCGCCCAGCACGATGGCGGCCGCGACGACCATGAATCCGATGCGCTTCGTCAGCATGGACACTGAGACGGTCGGTGCCGACCGCCCAGTTCCCGGGCGGCAGGCTCAGGCCGGGGTCGAGCGGATACCCATCAGATTCTGGAAGGCATCGGGAGCGTCGGCGAACGGCACGACGTCGTCGGCGCTCGGCGCGGAAACGTGGACCGCCTCGCCGAAGTTGGAGAACTCGGATGACGCGCGCTCGACCAGGTTCGTGCCGTCGGCGCTGAGGGCCAGCGTGTAGTCGAAGCGCCGCACTCGGTGCGCCGAGTCGAGCCACGCCTCGGCGGGGATGTGGTGAAGGTCGAGCATGCCCTTCAGCGCGTCGAGGCCCTGCTGCATCTCGGGCACTCCGAGCTTGCTGCTCGACTTGCCGAGCAACGACGTGATCGTGGTGAAGTCGATCGTGAGCTTGTAATGAGTGGTCTTCTCGCCGTCGATCGTCGCGGTGCCGACGGCCGTCGGGTTGCCGGCGCGCCCGCTGAGGAAGTCGAGGCCGGAGCTCGGGTCGTTCGAACCGACCCCGGCGGCGGCGGTCATACCGAGGTCGGCCTTGGTGATCCGCAGCCAGTGCGCGCCGTTGGGGAGCTCGAACATCGGGTTCGACACGTACTCGACGTGGTTGACGATACGGATCTCTCCGTCGACGCCCGGGCCCGACAGCGTCAGCGTCTCGTTCCCGGTCTTGAAGTCGGTGGCGCCCGTGATGGCACTGACGAGCTGGGTCCGGCCGTCGAGGGTCATCGTGATGTGCATGGTCATGGAGGCGCTGCCCGCGTCGCGCGTGTTCGCCGGTGCCGCCTTCAGCATCGCGGCGACGCTCTGCTTCGGCGTCGTCGACGACACCGCGATCGTGACGCCCGAGATCAGCGCGGCGAGCGCAACGAACGCGGTCACCGCGACGAGGGGGCGGCGTCGGTGCGGGGGCGCCGGCGGTGTGAGCTCGAGCTCGGCGACCGCCACGGGGATCTCGGGTGCTGCGGTCGGTTCGACGTCGTCCATCGGGCGGCTCCCCACTCGTGTGCTCCGACGAGAATAGTGCGCTCCGTGTGGGGGTCGGTACGGAGCGCGCGACGTCTACCCCTGCGACGTCTAGCCCTCGCGCTCGGCGATCCACGCGGCGAGCCCGGTCAGCAGCTTCCGGGTCATCTGGGGGAAGTCGTCGAGCAGGGCGATGAAGTCGCGGCGCGCGAGCACCATCAGCTCGCTCGGCTCGGTGATCGTGATGGTGGCGGCGCGGGGCGTGCCCGCGATCAGCGCGAGTTCGCCGAACGAGTCGCCCGGTCCGAGCTTGCCGACGGAGCGTCCGCGCTTCGTGACCTTCGCGCCGCCCTTCAGGAGCACGAAGAACTCGTTGCCGCTCGTGCCTTCCTGGACAACGGTCATGCCTTCGGGCAGCGAGACCTGTTCGGCGCGTTGGGCGAGGCTGCGCACCTCGCGATCGGAGAGCCCCGAGAAGAGCGGCACCGTCGCGATCCGCTCGCGGTACATCGTGAGGAACGCGCGGTCCTTCGGCACTCCCGCAGCATACGACCGCTACCTTGAACGCGATGCACGACCGGGTGCTTGCGTACCTCTACGTCGGAACCGACGACGTCGCTCGCGATGTCGAGTTCTACGAGCGCGCACTCGACGCGAACCTCGTGTGGCGGTTCAAGGCCTTCGACACCGAGGTCGCCGCGGTGCGCGTCGGTGCGGGTCCGCTGGTGCTGCTGGCCGAGCACCGGCCCGCGCCGAGCTGCCTGCCGATCTGGACCGTCGACGATCTCGATGTGGAGACCGCACGGCTCGCAGGATCAGGGTTCGAACTCAACGGCGAGACGGTCGGCACTCCCGACGGGCCTGTGCACGTGTTTCGTGACCCGAGCGGCAACGAGATCGGACTCCTGCGCGCGGAGCGACCCGGCGCGCTCGAGACCGCGTACGCCGACCCCACGCACGCCAACGCCGTCCACTGACCAGGGCTTTCGCGCCGGCTCCTGCGTACTGATCGAGTTGGGTGACGCGGAACGTCACCGAGATCGATCAGTACGTCCGCGCGCTCGGGTTAGCCGGGGCCGAGGAGGCGGAGCACGATCCAGAGGCCGCAGACCGCGGTGAACAGCGCGAGCGGTGTGGTGAGCACCGCCGCGGTGAAGAACGCGCGCCGCGACGGCTCGGCGCCCTCCGCGCGGACGCTCTTGCGCCACAACAGCGTTGCGAGCGAGCCGGTGTAGGTGAGGTTGGGTCCGACGTTGACGCCGATGAGCGCGGCGAGCAGCGGCGCGGCCGCGCCGGCCGGCAGCGCGCTCAGCAACACGAGCGTCGCGGGCAGGTTGTTCACTGCGTTCGCGAGGAGCGCAGCGACGACGGCGACACCGAGAAGCGAGTCGAACCCGCTGCCCGCAGGGAGCGCGTTGCCGACGGCGTGCGCGAGGCCGTGCCGCGTCGCCGCGGTGACCACGACGCCGAGCGCGCCGACGAAGACGATGAACCCGGGTGACGCGGCGCGCACCAGCGCGGTCGGGGTCGTGCGCCGTTGAACCAGCGCCGCGATCGCGAGCACCGTCGCGCCCGCGGCGGCGATCGCCGAGGGTGCGATGTCGACGAGAGAGCCGACGAAGAACGCGACGAGGAGCGCGACCAGGCCGAGCGAGACCGCGCGGCCGAACCCGTCGAGGGTCGCGTCCGCAACCTCGTACGTGTTCGATTCGATCACTGTTTGCGGCGCGCTCGGGCGATCGTGCACCACGGGCGCGTCGCCGCGCACGCGCAGCGCGAGGACCGCGGTGATGACGCCGACCGCCGCCGCGAGCGGAAGCACCATGCGCACGGCGAACCCGGCGAACGTCAGACCGGTCAGCGGGAAGACGATGAGGTTCGTGAGGTTCGACACCGGGAGCAGCAGCGAGCCGCCGTTGGCCAGCTGTGTCGTCGTGAGCAGCGCGGCGTCGGAATCGACGCGGCGCGAGCGCGCGACGCGCAGCACGACCGGCGTGAGCAGCACGGCCGTGGCGTCGAGGCTCAACACCGTCGTCGTGACCGCCGCCGCCACCGCGACCACGAGCACCAGGCGCCTGGGTGAGCTGCCCGACAGGCGGCCGACGACCCGGCCCGCGGCGTCGAACACCCCGGCGGCCGCGGCGACCTCGGCGATCACGAACACCGCGGCGAGGAACACGAGCGTCGGGGCCAGGAAGCGCAGCTCGTGCCGCACGGCCGCCCACGGCGCCAGCCGGGCGATCACCACGATCAGCGCCGCGGGCAACGCCACGACCACTTCCGCTCGGCCGCTCGGCCGCAGCGTCACCAGCACGATCACGAGGCCGAGCAGGACGAAGCTCACGATGCCGGCCACGGCTCGCATTGTTCCCCGTTCGTCCCGGATCTACGGCGTTCTGATCGAAATCGGTGACCGCTCACGTCACCGATAACGTCACCGAACCCGATCAGATCGCCCAGATCGCCGAGTACCGACCGCCCAGTACCCAGGAGCATGCGTGGCCAACGCAACGACGCGGCAGCCGATCGCGCGCCTCCGGCTGTCGGCCGGGGTCGCCGCGGGTCGCCTCGCCGGGCTCGCGTCCCGCCGGCTCGGCCGGGGCGAGGGGTGGGTCATCAGTGGCAAGACGTGTCTCGCCGTCGCGCCCGACGCCGCCCGGCTCCTCGCGGCGGGCCGACGCTTCGCGCTGGTGAGTGGCACCAACGGCAAGACCACCACGACTGCGATGCTCGCCGCCGCGCTCGCGACGCGCGGCGAGGTGGTGACGAACCGCACCGGCGCGAACGTTGCCGACGGCGTCGTCGCCGCGTTGCTCGAGCAGCGCGACGCGCCGCTCGGCGCGATCGAGGTCGACGAGAACTTCATTCCGTGGGCGTTCGAGATGCTCACGCCGGAAACGGTCGCGTTCCTCAATCTCTCGCGTGATCAGCTCAGCCGGCTCAACGAGACGCGCATGATCGCGCAGCGGTGGCGGGAGTGCGTCGCCGCGCACCCGAAGATCGCGGTCGTCGCCAACGCCGATGATCCGCTCGTCGTCTGGGCCGCGCAGCCGGCCGACGTCATCACGTGGGTCGCGGTCGGGCAGCCGTGGACGGAAGACGCGATCGCGTGCCCGGCGTGCCAGTCGGTCGTCGACTTCGCGCGGAGTGAAGAAGATGGTTGGGCGTGCACGGGCTGCGACTTCGCGCGTCCGCAGCCCGACGTCCGACTCGTCGGCAACCGGCTCGTCTTCGCCGACGGCACCGAGCTCGAGGTCGACCCCGCGCTTCCGGGCGAGCGCAACCGCGCCAACGTCGCGATCGCCACGATGACAGCGCAACGATTCGGCGTCGAGCCGAAGGCCGCGGTCGCGGCCGCCGTCGGTGTCCAAGGTGTCGCGGGCCGGTACCGCACCGTCACGATCGGCACGTCGGCGGTGAGGCTTCTGCTCGCCAAGAATCCGGCGAGCTGGCAGGAGACGCTGCGCTTCATCCCGCCGCCGCCCGCACCGGTGGTGCTGGTGCTCAACGCGCGTGATCCCGACGGTCACGATCCGTCGTGGATCTGGGATGTGCCGTTCGAAGAGCTCGGCGACCGCCCCGTCATCTGCACCGGCGACCGCGCGTCCGACCTCGCGGTGCGGCTCGACTACGCGGGGATTGCGCACGAATGGGGCGCCGACGTCGACGCGGTACTCGACGGCCTGCGCTGGCCCGTCGTCGACGTCATCGCGAACTACAGCGCGTTCCAGGATCTCCGACGCCGGTTCGGCCATGTCACCTGAGATCGCGATCGCGCTCATCCGGCCGGGCTTGCTCGGCACCTACGGCGACCGCGGGAACGCGATCGTGCTCGCCGAACGGCTCCGCCGGAGGGGCATCACCGCGCGCGTGCTCGATCTCGATCGCGGAGCGGTGCCCGCCGACGCGGACGTGTATCTCCTCGGCGGCGGCGAAGACGGCGCGCAGTCGTCGGTCGCGGCCGACGCGCAGCTCCGCACCGCGCTGCACGGCGCGGTCGCCAAGGGCGCGGTCGTGCTCGGTGTGTGCGCGGGCTTCCAACTGCTCGGCACGTCGTTCGAGACGGGAACCGGTGAGACGGTCGAGGGCTTCGGTGTCCTCGACTGCCGCAGCGCGCGTCACGCCGGCGCGCGCGCCGTCGGCGAGGTCTGCTCGGAACCACGGACCGAGCTCGGGCTCCCGGCCCTGACCGGGTTCGAGAACCACGGCGGCGGCACCTGGCTGGGCCCGGATCTCGATGCCCTCGGCCGGCTCGAGCTGGGCATCGGCAACGGCGACGGCTCGGGAACCGAAGGCGCGATCTCCGGCCGCGTCGTCGGCACCTACATGCACGGTCCCGTGCTCGTGCGGAACCCCGCGCTCGCCGACCTCCTCCTTTCGTGGGCGGTCGGCGAGACCCTCGATCCGCTTCCGATGCCGGAAGTCGACCGCCTGCGCGCGGAGCGTCTCACCGCGGCGCGGGGGAGCGCGTCCCGTTCGTGAGCGGCGACCCGTCCGGTGACGAACTGCGCGGCATCGATCTCACCGATCTCGATCTCTTCGCCGACGGGTTTCCGCACGATGTGTTCGTGCGTCATCGTGCAGTTGCGCCCGTGTATTGGCACGAGCCGACCGTGCACTCACCCGATCACGAAGGGTTCTGGTCGGTCGCGACGCACGCGGAGGCGGTGACGGTGATGCGCGACGCGCGCACCTACTCGTCGGAGACGGGTGGCGCGCGGCCCTACGGCGGCACGATCCTTCCCGACTCGCCGATCGCGGGGAAGGTCCTCAACATGATGGACGACCCGCGCCACCAGCGCGTGCGGGCGCTCGTCAGCCGCGGCCTCACCCCGCGCACGATCGGCCGGCTCGAAGACGATCTGCGGGCTCGGACACGGCGGCTGCTCGACGCGTTCGCGGCGACGGGCGGCGGCGACTTCGTCGCGGGTGTCGCGGGCGAGCTGCCGATGCAGGCGATCTGTCTCCTGCTCGGCGTTCCCGAAACCGACCGTCACGCGCTGTTCGAATGGGTCGAGACCTCGTTCGACTTCCGCGGTCGAGAGGCGTTCGAGAGCAACGAGCACGTCGCGCAGTCGGGTCTGAAGATGTACGAGTACGGCGCCGAGCTCATTGCCCGCAAGCGACGCGAGCCCAAGGACGACATGCTGTCGGTCGTCGTGCACGCGACGCTGCCCGGTGAAGACCCGCCGTCCCTCACCGACGAGGAGTTGCAGCTCTTCTTCAGCCTGCTCTTCGCGGCCGGTGCCGACACCACCCGCAACGCGGTCGCCGGTGGCCTGCTCGCGTTCGTGAGCCATCCCGATCAGCTCGCGGCCGTGCGTTCCGGCCGGGTCGCGCTCGAGCGCGCGACCGAGGAGATCGTGCGCTGGACGAGCCCCGCCGCGTACAACCGCCGCACGGCGACGACCGACACCGTGCTCGGGAACCAACCCATCGCCGCCGGCGACAAGGTCGTGTTCTGGGAGGCGTCGGCGAACCGCGACGAACGGGTCTTTGCCGAGTCGATGCGCTTCGACGCGGCGCGCGACCCGAACCCCCACCTCGGGTTCGGCAACGGTGTGCACCACTGCCTCGGCTCCAGCCTCGCCCGGCTCGAGCTGCGCGTCGTGCTCGGCGAGGTGATCGAGCGCTTCGAGACCATTGAGCTCGAGGGCGCACCCGAGTGGACCCGCAGCAACAAGCACACCGGGATCAGGAAGCTCTCCGTGCGCGTCGCGCTCACGTCCGAGCGGCGGTGATCCTCAGGTCGTCGTTGCAGACCTTGCCGGTGGTGAGCGACGGGATCGCGTACATGCCGAAGTGAGCCTGCTCGAGAACCCCGTGACCCCCGTTCACCTTGGCTCGGGCCACCAGCTCGCCGTTCTGCAACACCTCGATGAAGCCGTGATCCGGATCGAAATCGATCGTGATCTTCAGGTGCACCCACTTCCGCAGCGGGAACCGACGGTGCGTCTCGATGTCAGGGAGATGTTGACCCTGGTTGGGCACGTGGAACACGTCGATCCAGCCGCCGGGATCGAGGTTCACCGTGACGACGCGCGTCCAGCCGTCGGACGCGTCGGCCGAGAGGGTCGCGAGGCTGACCCACTGGCCAAAGCCCATCGACACGTCGGCCCACACCCAGAGGTCGACGACGGCCGGCGTCGCGAAACCGCCGCCGGGGAGTCGCCACAACTGCACGGTCGGATAGCCGCGATGGTTGGGACCGTCGACGTCGGCCACGGTTCCGGGACCGGTCAGCCATCCGCAATGGGCCTTCTCACCCTGGTGACGCGGCGACGTCACGAGCGCGTGCTTGGTCGACGCGGTTTGCGGTGTGATGTACATGCCGGCGAAGTCGGCCCACGACTCGAAGGGGCTCGTGAACGACCGCCGCGCCACGATCGCCGCGCCACCGCCGTCGGCGTGTCCCGTCTGTGCCACGGCGAGAGAGGTGACTGCGATCGCCGCGCACAGCGTCACTGCGATCCGCCCCCTCACGCCGTCGAATATAGGTGAGCAAGCAGCGTCGCGTAGTGTCCCCGGCCGATGGAGTTCGGCCTGTTCAACAGTCTCTACGTGCCCCACCAGCTGAGCGACGGCAACCCCGGCGCCGAGCACGAGCGCCTCATGGACGAGGTCGAGGTGGTGGTCGCCGCCGATTGCTGCGGGTTCAAGTACACGTGGTGTACGCAACACCACTTCTTGACGGAGTACTCGCATCTGTCGGCGAACGAAGTGTTTCTCGGGTACCTCGCAGCGCGTACGAGCAACATCCACATCGGCTCGGGCATCTTCAATGTCACGCCGCCCGTCAACCACCCGGCGCGCATCGCGGAGCAGGTTGCGATGCTCGATCACCTGAGCCACGGCCGCTTCGAGTTCGGCATGGGTCGCGGCTCGTCGACGACGGAGCAGGCGGGGTTCGGCATCGACGATCCCGACCTGACCAAGGAGATGTTCGACGAGGTCGTCGGCGAGTTCCGGCACATGTGGGCGGATGCGGAGTACTCGCACGACGGTCGCTTCTTCGCAATGCCCGCGCGCAACGTGCTGCCGAAGCCGTACACGAAGCCTCACCCCCCGATGTGGGTCGCGGCGGGGTCGCCGAGCACGTTCGAGAAGGCCGGGAAGATGGGGCTCGGCGTGTTGTGCTTCACGATGGCCGGCCCCGAGGCGTTGAAGCCGCTGATCGACTCGTACAAAGAGGCGATCAAGACGGCCGATCCCGTCGGCGGATACGTGAACGACAACGTGATGGTCACGACGCAGCTGCTCTGCCTCGAGGATCGCGAGCGCGTGCTCGACATCGGGCCGACGCTCACGATGAGCTACCAGAACAGCCTGTTGTTCAGGTACCTCGACACGTTCCCGCGCCCCGACGGCATTCCCGAGTGGCCCGCGCTGATTCCCGAGCCGACGCGTGCCGACATCGCGGGGCGCATCGGGGTCGCGGGGTCGATGTACGGCACACCCGACGACGTGATCCCGTCGGTGCAGGCATTTCAGGACGCGGGCGCGGATCAGGTCGTGTTCGGCCTGTTGTCGAGCACGATGCCGCGCGACATCGCGGTCGAGACCATCGAGCTGTTCGGACGCGAGGTGCTGCCCGAGTTCGACCGCGATCCCGTGCACCGCACCACGCGTCAGCGCGAGGCGCAGGTCGGCCCGGCTACTCGCTGAAGGTCAGCACGCCGCGCGCGACGCGGCCGGCGTGCATGGCGTCGACGATGGTGGGGAACTCGGCGAGCGGCGCGGTCTGCGACACCAGCTCATCGAGCAGCAGGCGCCCGTCGAGGTAGAGCGACGCGATCATCGGGAAGTCGGCGTGCGGACGCGCGGTTCCGTAACGGCAGCCGATGACGCCGCGGTCGATCTGCGTGAGCCGCGTGATCACCGTCGAGATCTCCTTGCCCGGTGCGGGCACTCCGACCGCGACCGCGGTGCCACCCCAGTCGAGGGTCTCGATCGCGGTGCCGAGCACTGCGGGAACACCGGTGCACTCGAACGCCCAATCGACGCCGCCCGCGAAGTGGATACCGGGGGCCGGAAACATCGCGCGCACTTCATCGGCCGTGTCGGGTCCGCCGACCACGAAGTCGGTTGCGCCGAAGGTGCGCGCGAGCGCTTCCTTCGCGGGGTTGGTGTCGACCGCGACGATGCGCGACGCGCCGACGAGTCGCAATGCCTGCACGACGTTGAGGCCCACCCCGCCGACACCGAACACGACCGCGGTCTCACCCGTCTTCACGCGCGCCCGGTTGAGCACCGCGCCGATGCCGGTGATCACGCCGCACGCGATGAGGCACGCGGAGTTGAACGGCACCTCGGGCGCGATCGGCACCGCCTGCACGGCCTCGACGACGATGCGCTCGGCGAACGACGACGTCGCCGCGAAGTTGTAGGCCGGTTCGCCGCGAAACGTGAACGGCTTCGAGATGTTGCCGATCGACTGCCGGCACCGAGTGGGGAAGCCCGCGGCGCACGCGGGGCAGCGCCCGCAGTTGGCGATCGTCGAGACGACGACATGGTCGCCCGGCGCCACGCCGCGCACCTCGGCGCCGACCTCCTCGACGACCCCCGCGCCCTCGTGACCGCAGACGACCGGCGTCGGATAGGGGATCGTGCCGTCGAGCACCGAGAGGTCGCTGTGGCAGACGCCCGCGGCCACCAGCCGCACGGTGACCTCGGTCGGCCCTGGGCCCCGGACCTGCAGATCGTCGGTGACGACGACCTCGCCGCCCCCGACATGGACGATTCCTCGCATCGGGCGGACCGTAGCCGGGCGGTCCCGCCGCTGGTCGCCGTTGCGGGCCGTGTGACCACTCTCGGTCGCCGGGGAACCGCGGTGCGGTATTCCCCGGTATCCTGGTGACCGGGAACGGCCTTGTCAGGGGCGGCATCCGTGGCCCGTGACATCGGGCCGCGGCGGAGGAGAGGTGCGATGCGCGGCGCGGTACGGCCGAGAGTGCTCGCCGTGGCCGCGGCCTGCGCGGCCTGCCTGGTCGCGCTCGGCATCATCGCGACGATCGCGGTCTGGGGTTTCCGCAACGGCGGCCAGCGGTCGTCGACCAACGTCACCGGCTGGTTGAGCCTGTTGTGGGTCTCGGTGGCGATCGCCGTCGCGATCGTCGTGGTGATCGCGCTCGTCGGCGTGCGGGCGTTGCAACGTCCGCTGTTCGAGCTCTCGCGCGCGGCGAACCGGCTCCAGGCGGAGCGGCTGCCGATGGCACTGCGCGACATCGAGGCCGGCACCGAGCCCGCTCCGGTCACCGGCATCAGCGCGCCGCCCGAGCTCGAGGGCGTCGCCGGCGCGCTCGAGAACCTCGAACGCTTCGTCCACTATCACGCGAAGCGCGCGCAGCGGGCCGACCGCGATCTCGGTCGGCTCCTCACCGGCGCGGCCGACCGCGTCGGCGCGCGTGCGCGCCTCGCCGAAGGTATCGATCTCGCGCCCGACGTCACGCTCGCGACGACGTCGGGCGTGACGATCGCGGGCGCGTCGTTGGCGTCGCTGGCCTCGGGGTTGCACCGTGACGAAGGTTCACTGCGCGCGCTCGTTCCCGACCTGGCGTCGGCGCCGGACGAAGAGTCAGAAGCTCCGCACGTTCCCGGGCCGCCGGTATCGGAAGTGTTGAACGCCGCCGCGCAGACGACGCTGCGGCCGTCGGCCGTCGGCATCGGGGAGCTCGAGGCGGCGTTCGTCGACGAGACCGCGAGCGACGCCGTCGTCGTCGTGCTCGGAGAGGTGATCGACGCGGCCATCGGCGCCGACAGCCGCGTGATCGTGTGGGGATCGGTGCAGCCAGAGGGCTACCACTTCGTGGTCGACACACCCGTCGGGAAGCGGGCCGACGAGCTCGCGCAGGTCGCGGAGGCGCTGCGCGACCGTGATCCTGGTCACCTCCCGTTCGGGCTCCGGGTCGCGGTGCAGGCCGGCCGGCGGTCCCGGCTGCTCGTATGGCTCACCGTCGCCGACGGCATGGCGCAGTGGCACGTGCTGGTGCCGCCCGACACCGTGCTCGCGCCGCTGCCGACGGTCGCGTACGTGCCCGCACCGATGCCGGTCGCGGAGGCGAAGGAAGCGCAACGGCAGCCGTGGTCACACCTCGCGGAGCAGGCGGCCGCGCCGCGTCCGGTCGACGTGCCCGAGGAGTCGTGGGCCGAGCCGATTCCGGCACCCGTCGTCGAGCCGCCCGTTCCCGAACCCGTTGTCGAACCGGTGGCCGAGCCGGTCGAGGTTCCGTTCGAGGTTCACGAGGCGCCGCAGCCGTTGGTCGGAGCCGCGGCCAACGGAACCGATGCGCACGTCGACCCGGTGCACGACGCGGCCGCCAGCCGTCTCGGCGACGCGCTCACCAACCTGTTCGCGCGGCTCGAGATCGCGCTCGAACGCCGCGCGCCCGACGGGCCCGGTCTCGACGACGAGGAGCGCATCGCCCTGCTCGTCGACGGCACGCGGCTCGTCGGCAAACTGCAGCAGGCGCAGTTGTGCTCGTCGCAGGCGTTGCGCGCACTGCTGCGCTCGATCGACGTCGCCGTCGGTACCGACCGCGCGGTGCCGCTCGCCGGAAGCGCCCGGGGCCGTGATGCGCTCCCGTACGAGGCGCTGACCGAGATCCGCGCCAAGCTCGGCCGGTGAGGCGGTACGGGTGGACATCTCCCGATCTCTCCCGTAAAATGAAACACGTTCTAATTCTGGCCGTCATTTTCTGAGCGACGCAGGGAGCGTGGATGGAGTTCGGACTGTTCTGTGGGGGATACATCCCCGCGTCGATGAGCGCGAGCGACCCGCAGGCGGAGCACACGCGCCTGATGAGCGAGGCCGACCTCTGCGTCGTCGGCGACCAGCACAACTGGAAGTACGCGTGGCTCACCGAGCACCACTTCCTCAAGGAGTACTCGCACATCTCGGCCAACGAGGTGCTCGCACCGCACGTGCTCGCCCGCACCGAGCACATCCACGTCGGCTCCGGCATCATCAACGTGACGCCGCCCGTGAACCATCCGGCGCGCGTCGCCGAGCGCGTCGCGATGCTCGACCACCTGAGCAACGGACGCTTCGAGTTCGGCACCGGTCGCGGCTCGTCGACCACCGAGCAGGCCGGCTTCGGCATCACCGATCCCGAGCTCACCAAAGACATGTACGACGAGGTGATCGTCGAGTTCAAGAAGATGTGGCGCGAGGGCACGTACCAGTTCGACGGCCGGTTCTTCAACATGCCCGAGCGCAACGTGCTGCCCAAGCCCTACGTGAAGCCGCACCCGCCGATGTGGGTCGCGGCCGGGAACCCGGGCACGTTCGAGAAGGCCGCGAAGATGGGCCTCGGCGTGCTCTGCTTCACCGGCGGCTCGCCCGCGAAGATGGCGCCGCTGATCGAGCTCTACAAGAAGAACATCAAGAACGCCGAGCCCGTCGGCGACTTCGTGAACGACAACGTCGCGGTCACCACGAGCTTCATGTGTCTCGAGGATCGCGACGAAGCGCGTGAGCTGCTCACGCGGTCGGGCAACGGTCGTCAGCAGAGCCTCGTGTTCCACTACCTCGACACGTTCCCGAAGCCCCCGGGCATCCCCGACTGGCCCGAAGAGATCCCCGACCCGACCCTCGACCAGATCGAGAAGGGCTTCGCGTCGGGTGCGAGCATCGTCGGCACGCCCGACGACTGCGCGGAAGCGCTGCAGAAGTGGGAGGACGTCGGCTGCGACCAGCTCATCATGGGCCCGTCGGGCAGCGTGTTCCCGCACGAGCTGCTGGCGCGCACGGTGAAGCTGTTCGGCGAAGAAGTGATTCCCCGCTTCGACAAGGACCCCGAGCACTCGACGAGTCGGTACCGGCGCGAAGCCGCCGCCCGTCTCGGTGTCTGAAGACCCGTCTCCCGAAGAACGCGCCAACGACGACACACCTCCTGATCTCGGCGCGACCGGCGCCGCGATGCGCGAGGAATGGCGAACCGAGCAAGAGGCTGCAACCGACGATGCCGTTGAGCAGTGGCGGCACTCGCGCACGCTGCTCGACGTCGCGCGCGATCACATGCACCGCGGTGATCGCGTCGCGATCACGGTCGCGGGTCATCGCGCGGTCGGCGAGATCGTCGAGGTCGCGTCCGACCGCATCGCGGTGCTCGACGAGTTGTTCCCCGGCGGCGGTCGTCGCGTCGACGTGCACGTCGTTGACTCGGTGCCGCTGACCTTGCGGGTCGTCGAGCGGGCGCGTGCAGGCGGGCGCTCGGGTTCTCGCACGTCGACGTTCCGGGCTCGCCTGCTCGAGCTCGAAGCGTCGGGCGCTCCGGTTGCCATTGCGACGGTGACGGATGCCGAGGCCTTGGTCGGCGGCTTGAATGTCGGTACCGACATGGTGGTGATCGCGACGCCGATCGGAATCGAGACCGTGATCGCGCTCTCGGCCGTCGCCTCGGTGTCACCCGCTGCGGGGTAGCCCTCCGAGGAGCTGCTCGCTCACGGTCCAGAGCCGCTGGGCCGACTCGTCGTTCGCGGCCGCGGCCGAGGTCTTGGCGAAGCTCGACTTCACGAAGTACTGACCGGTCACGCCGTCGACGGTCGGCGACGACGCCAGAAATACTGATGTTTGAGCCCCTTCGACGGCACTGATCGCGAGCGGCCGACCGATGATCATCGCGAGGTTGCCGAGCTTGCCGGTGTCGCCTTCCCTGGCGAAGTTGCTGGCGACGAAGCCCGGGTGCAGCACGTTCGCGGTCACACCGGTATCGACGAGACGGCGCGCGAGCTCGCGCGTGAAGAGGATGTTCGCGAGCTTCGAACGCGCGTACTGCAAGAAGTAGCGGTAGCGCTTCGTGGCCATGAGGTCGTCGAAGTCGAGGCCGCGGCGTGCGTAGCGGTGGGCGTCGGACGCGACGGTGACGACGCGCGCCGGCGCGCTCGCAACGAGCCGGTCGCGCAGCAGGGATGTGAGCAGGAAGTGGCCGAGGTGGTTGACGCCGAAGGTCATCTCGAAGCCGTCGGCGGTTTCCTGTCGCTTGCGGAGCGTGCCGCCCGCGTTGTTGAGCAGCACGTCGAGGCGGTCGTGCGTCGCGAGGAAGCCGTCGGCGAACGCGTGGATCGACGCGGCCGACGCGAGATCGAGGTCGGCGAGCTCGACGGCGCCGCGCGCGGTGCGCTGCTTGATCTCCGACACCGCGGCTTCGCCCTTCGCGCGGCTGCGGGCCGCGACGACCACGGTCGCGCCCATGGCGGTGAGCTCGGCCGCGGCTTCCTTCCCGATGCCCGAGTTGCCGCCCGTGACGATGATCGTGCGCCCGTTCAGATCGGGCGAGGTCACTGGGTCTTGCGGCTCGTGGCCGAGGGCGACTGGTCGTGCCCGGGCTGGCTGCGCACCCAGGTGATCAGCTCGTCGCGGAGGAAACGGATCTCGCGGCCTTCGGGGAAGCGGTGGGCGGGGATACGGCCTTCACGCACCATGCGCCGGAGGTACTCGACGTGCACGTGCAGCAGCTCCGCTGCCATCGCCGTCGTGAGCACCTCGGGGAAGTCGGGCGCCGGCTCGTTCGTGGTCATCGCGCAGATCCTACGGCCGCCGCTCGTTCTGTCGTGGTCATAGGCGCACTCCCACAGCCTGAGACGTCCCGGCGTCCTCTCCCGGCGGGAGCCGCCAATTGTCCTGGGTAGTTCGCGGCTTATCGACCGGTTTGCGGCATAACGCCAGTTTGTGAGAACATTCTCATCGGCGCGGGCTCCGTTTGCGACCCCGGCTGGGCAAGCTGACGCATCATGACACAAACTCACCGCGAACCGGAAGCCACGGTCGTCGTCGCGCCTGAGCGGGTGAGCGCCCGGCGATCGGTCGGCAGCCGGTTCTCCACCGGGCACGTCGTGATGGTCGTCGCCGGCGTGCTCGGCCTGCTCTTGAGCCTCTCGGTGCTCCGCAGGGCCGACAACACGGTGCCGGTTGTCGTCGTGACCCGCGACGTCGTTCCGGGAACGCGACTGCGCGCCGACATGGTCGGCACGACACGCGTCCACGCCGACGCGAGATCGTTGGGCAACCTCGTTGCCGCCGACGACCGCGACGCGATGATCGGGTCGATCGTGCTCGCGTCGTTACGCGCGGGCGATCTGCTCGAACGCAGCGGTGTCGGTCCCGCATCGACCGGGCGCGCCGCGCGATCCGTGAGCTTCCCCGTTGACGCGTCGCTCGCGGTCGGCGGGGAGGTCGCGGCCGGCGACCGGATCGACGTGCTCGCGGCCGCGCACGACGGTGCCGCGACCGGCTACGTGCTTGTTGCCGCGGATGTCGTCGCCGTGCACGCGATCGGGAGTGGCCCGCTGCGGGGCAGCGACGGTCAGGTCTCGATCACGGTGACAGTCGACGTCGCGGGTGCGCAGCGGCTCGTCGCCGCGCTGCATGCCGCCGACCTCCTCGTGGTGCGATCGACCGGTGCCGCACCCGTGGCCGCCGTGCACTGGTTCGACGCCGGGGCCGGCGATGGCTGAACCGGAGATCGCCCTCGTCTTCTCGGCTGACTCGTGGGTCGAGGCGCTGCACCGTCACTGCAGCGATCACGGTGGCGCGCGTCTCCGCCAGCTCCTCGTCGATCCGGAGCTCGCGCTCGACGAGGAGTACACGACCCTCGTGACGGGGCACCGGTGGCCCGCGCTCACGCCCGCCCTCGTCGACGCGCTGCATCACAACGGTCGCACCGTGCTCGGGGTCTGGGACCGCACCGAGCCCGAAAGTCACGCGCTCCTCGTTGCGGTTGGCGTCGACGGGCTCGTCGCGAGTGACGCGGCACCACGCGAGATCGTCGAGGCGATCACGGTCCTGCCCCGAGCCAGCGACCCCAGACCGGCGGCCGATCACGACACAGTCGAGGCCCGAGGCGGACGCCGGATCGTCGTCGGCGGTCCGACCGGCGCCGGTTCGACGGAGATCGCAATCGGCCTCGCCGACGCGTTGCGCGCGCTCGGTCGGCGGTCGGTGCTCGTGGACGTCGACGATGTGGCTCCGGGTGTAGCGCCTCGCCTTGGGTTGCCGCTCGAGCCGAACATCTGCAATGCGGTCGACGCCGTCGAGTACCGCACCGGCGTGCTCGCCGACGCGGTGTCGCTGCGACCCGATTTCGATGTCGTGTCGGGGTTCCCCGCGCCGTCGGGATGGACGCGGCTGCGGCCGCCCGAGGTGTTGCGGGTCGTTCACGCGCTCGCGCGCGACTACGCCGCGATCGTCCTCGACGTCGCCGCGCCGGCGCGGTACGAGCGCTCGCTTGGCGACAACGCGCAGCCGACGCTTGCGCGCGCAGTGATGAGCGACGCCGATGTGCTGGTCGGGGGGGGGGCGGGGGGGCCCCCCCGCCGCGCCCGCCCCGCCCCCGGGCGGGCGGGCGGGGGGGGGGGCGCGGGCGGAGCCGCGGAGCCGGGGGGGGTGTTTTGGGGGGCGGCG
>JBBSEC010000004.1:0-74537 GCA_038240075.1 Acidimicrobiia bacterium | reverse complement strand
TTTCCGGTGGCGTTGTCGACGACGAGCGTCCCCTTGAGATCGGAACCCGCCACGATCGTGTCGCTGGGCAACTCGATGCTCGTCGACAGCGTGACCGGTGCTGCGTCGACGTGCGACGGTGCGCGCCCGAGAATGTCGGTCGCGAGCGCGATCGCCCGATCGCGGGTTGCCAGCGGTGAGATCGTGACGGTCGTTCCGGTGATTCCGGGATTGACCACGGGTGCGCTCACGACGCGGCCGTTCACGATGATCGCGGCCTGACGGTTGGTCGCTTGCGCCGCGAGGCGGTCCACGGCCGCTCGACTGACCTTCACGTTGACCGTCCAACCGAGTGTGTCGTCGTAGTACACCGACGCGCCGTGCACGTCGGCCGCGCTCATGATCTCAGCGCCTACCTTGAGACACACCGACGCGGTGTGCTGCGTCGGGGCAACCGGCCGGTTGAACGGCAGCGTTCCCGGCGCGCACGGCGGTGACGACGAGTTCACGACGACAGCAACTCGGAAGTCGCCCTTGCGGTGCGCGACGGTCGCGGGGGTGACCCCGTGTGACGACGATCGCGCGCCGATCGCGATCGCAGGCGCGGCGATGGCGAGCACCACGAGGGCGGTCAGGCCGGTGACGGCGAGACGCCGGCGGGCGCGGATTTGGCGACCGCGGGCGCGCACCCGCGCGATGAGCTCGGCGCGCGTCGGCGAGAGCTCCGTCATCTCGACGGGATCGATGTTCGTGCCGTCGTCGTTCACGATGACTCCTGTCCGGTGAGAAAGCCCGGCCCCAGCGCGCGACGCAAGGCGTCGACGGCACGGTGCGCGTGCTGCTTCACGGTTCCGGCCGAGACGCCGAGCGACTCGGCCACGTCGGCTTCACTGAGGTCGGCGAGATACCGCAGCACCACGACGTCGCGTTGTCGCCGGGGCAGGCGACGCAGTGCCTGCGCGAGTGCAATGCGGGTGACCGCCGCGTCGGCGGGATCGAAATCGGAGACCGCCGGCAGGGGCAGCGGACGACGCGCGCGGCGGAGCACGTCGAGGGCGACGTTCGCCGTCACCCGCATCACCCAGGCGTCGCGGTAGTCGAGGTCACGCACCTTCGGCCAGCGCGCGTACGCACGGGCGAGCGCCTCGGCGGCGACGTCGTCGGCCTCGGCACCGTCGCCCACCAGGCGCATCGCGATCCGGCGGGCCGCGGCGAACAACGCGTCGAACGCTTCCTCGAAGCCGTCGTCGTGCGACCTGCCGTCGGCCCCCAATGTTCCCATCCTCAGGTCAACGGGCGACCGGCCGGTTCGGTTGACACGAGGCTTGCTTTCAGGCGATCGCGTGGGACTCGCGCAAGATCTCGATCTCGGCCGGTGTGAATCCGACCTCGGCGAGCACCTCGTCGGTGTGCTCGCCGACCTTCGGTGCCCCGCGGCGCACCACCGTCGTCTCCATGTCGAACTGCACCGGCCCGGAGGCCACCCGGGCCCGCTCGTGCTGCGGGTGCGCGGGCATGTAGCCGTTCGCCTCCACCTGGGGGTCGGCGATCACCTCGGTCGGCGCGGCCAGTGCCGAGTAGACGGTGTCGTGCGCGCTCAACGCGGCCTTCAGATCAGCCAGTGTCTGCTTCCTGATCGTGTCGACGAAGATGTCGCGCAGCGCAACGCGGTTCTCGGCGCGCGCCGCGGTCGTCGCGTAGTCGGGATCGTCGATGAGACGCTCGAGGCCGAGGGCGCGGCACGCCGGATCCCAGTGCCGATCGGCGTCGAGCATGTTGAGCACGATCCAGCGCGCATCGGCGGTCGCGTACGGGCCGACGAGCGGGCTCGACAGCACCGTCGTTCCGAACTTGTCGGGGTCGCGTCCGAGGATCGACGTCGGTACGAGATCGACGGCGAGTGTCCAGACCGCCGCGCCGAGCAATCCGACGTCGACGAGCACGCCCTTGCCCGTGCGCTCGCGTTGGAACAGCGCGGTACCGATCCCACCCGCGAGGAACGCACCGGAAGGAGCGTCACCCATCGCGCCGCGCTGCATGATGAACGGCCCCTGGGGCGGAGTGAGCATGTGGCCGATACCGCCGCGCGACCAGTAGGAGACGGAGTCGAAGCCGCCGAGGTCGGCGTCGGGACCGCGCTGACCCTGGCCGTGACCGCGCGCGTAGACCGCTCGTGGGTTCACGGCCCAGATGTCTTCGGGCTCGATGCGCAACTTCGTACGCGCGGACGGCAGGAAGTTCGTGATGAAGACGTCGGCCCACTCGATGAGCCGATCGAGCGCGGCGCGGCCACCGTCGCTGCGGAGATCGAGGGAGACCCCGCGCTTGTTGCGATTGAACTGCTCGAACAGGAAGTTGAAGTCGCCGGTATCGGCGACGAACCCCGCACCCATGATCGCCCGCAACGGATCGCCCGTCGCGCGCTCGACCTTCACGACGTCGGCGCCCCAATCGGCGAGGATGGCCGCGGCCGACGGCACGAACCCGTGTTCCGCGACCTCGACGACCTTGATGCCGTCCATCACACCCATGTGCGTCTCCCGTCCTCAGCCTCGGAGCGCGGCGATCGACGAGTGCGACGTGCGTTCGAGCGCCGATTCGGCGAGCCGGGCGATCATCGCGCCCATGCTGTCGAACCCTTCACCGAGGGTCTTGCCCATGAGATAGCGGGCGTGAATGCCGGCGACGATGATCGCGAGCTTGTAGGCCGCGAACGCCTCGTACCAGTCGAGCGAGTCGAGCGCGGTGCCCGTCGCCGACGCGTACCGGTCGATCACCGCCTCGCGGCTGAGGAATCCTCGCGCCGGGTCGATCCCCGCGCCGGTTGCGATCACCTGCGCGTCGGCTTGCCCCCAATAGAGCAGGAAGAGCCCGAGATCGGCGAGCGGATCGCCCAGCGTCGACATCTCCCAATCGAGCACCGCGACGACGCGACCGGGATCGCCGGGCGCGAGCATCGTGTTGTCGAGCCGGTAGTCGCCGTGCACGATCGTCGGCGGGGGCGACTCGGGAAGCGCGGCGCGCAGCCGGCGCGCGAGCTCGTCGATTGCCGGAAGCTCCGTCGCCTTCGACCGTTCCCACTGCTCGCCCCAGCGCCGCACTTGCCGGGCCAGAAAGCCGTCGGGATGACCGAAGTCGCCGAGGCCGACCGCGTTGTAGTCGACGGCGTGGATCGCGGCCAGAACGTCGACGAGCGCTTCGGAGCACCCCCGCGCCTGCGCGGTCGTGAGCTCGGCCATGTCGGCGGGAGTGCGCAGGATCACGCCGTCGACCTTCGACATCACGTAGAACGGAGCGCCGTTGACGTCCGCGTCGTCGCAGAACGCGAGCGCGCGGGGAACGGGAACGTCGGTGTCGGCGAGCGCGCGCAGGACCGTGTACTCGCGGGCCATGTCGTGCGCGGTCGGCAACACGTGACCGAGTGGCGGCCGGCGCAGCACCCACACGCTCGCGCCGTCGCCGACGACGTAGGTGAGGTTGGAGCGGCCCCCGGCGATCAGCTCGGCCCAGAGCGCTCCGTCGCCGGCACCTTCGACCTCGCGCGAGAACCACCCGCGCAACGCTTCGAGGTCGACGCCGTCAGGGGTGGGTTGATCGCTCACCCGGCGAAAGGTAGTTCCCGCACGCAGGCGCCCGTCGGCTGAGGCGTCAGGAGCGGCGAGCGGGCGCGGCGAACAGTGACAGGCGCCGTGCCGAGTCGCAGCGAGTGCGACCAGAGGTACAGCTACGCGATGCGCGTGATGCGGGGCTCGACCGGGGTGCCGTTGCCGCGGGGGTAGCGCGCAACCCGCCCGACCGGCATGTCGACCCGGTAGCCGGCGGCCGCACGCTCTTCTTCCGACTCGCCACCCCAGAAGCCGTACTCACGGTGCTCCCGGGCCCAGTCGCGGCACTCGAGGAGCACGGGGCACTCGGCGCAGACGGAGCGGGCCGCGGCCTCGCGCACGACGCGGGCCTCCGGACGCTCGCCGGCCGGGGCGAAGAAGAGCTCGGTCTGACCTCCGCAGGCCGCGTCGACGGTCCATTCGAGAACACCGGTGAAGATCAGGGACGTGACCGTGTCGGTTGCCATGTCGAATTTCCTTCCCGGCAGCGGTTTCGGATCAAACTGCTGGCTGGTGGGGGACCGGAGATCGGAGAGCCGGCGGGGGGGACGCCGACCCTCCGAGTCATCCAGTGGGACTTAGTCAAGCGGTGAGGGCTTGATCTGTCAAACAGTTGAAAGGGATGCTATACATCGCTTGTGGCGATTTTCACATGCACACCCTACATGCCATAGCGGGGGCTCCGGCCTGGGGCGCCCGCCCGCCCGGACGGACACAGATGCAGGTGGGCTTGTCCCGCCAGCGGTAGGAAGGGCGCTAGGGATAAACATGCATCTTCGGCACCTCGAGACCCTGCTGGCGGTGCAGGAGACCGGGTCGTTCACCGGAGCGGCCGATCGCCTGCACACGGTGCAGTCGAACGTCTCCGACCAGATCCGCCAGCTCGAGGAGGAGCTCGGGGTCGTCCTCTTCACGAGGGGTCGCCGCGGCGCGGTGCCGACCGAGTTCGGTGACCTCGTGCTCGAGCGGGCGCGCCACGTCCGCCGCGAGCTCGACGCCCTCCGCGCCGATCTCTCGATGCTCCAGGGCCTCCAGACCGGCCACGCAACCCTCGGAGCCGTCGGCACGATCAGCCGCTGGCTCGTGCCCGCGGTCGTGGCCGACCTCCGCCTCCAGGCCCCGGCCCTCTCGCTGCGGGTCACCGAAGGTGCGTCGGAACGGCTCGCCGCGGAGGTCGCGGGCCGGGAGCTCTCGCAGGCCGTGATCACCGAACCGGTGATCGACTCCCGTCTCGTCGTCGAGCACCTGCTCGACGAGGATCTCGTCGGCCTCGTCCCGAGCTCGTTCGAGCTCGCCGCGACGGCCGGTCCGGTGCCGCTCTCCGAGCTTGCGGCCCACCCGATGATCCTGCCGCCCCTCGGCAACCCGTTGCGTTCCGAGGTCGAGACCGCGGCGCGCGACCAGGGGCTCTCGTTCTCGGTGCCGCTCGAGGTCGAGGGTGTGCGGCTCATCGGCGACCTCGTCGCCGCCGGCGCGGGAGTGTCGATCATTCCCGAGACCGCGGTCCCGCCGCGCGAGCCCGGTGTGTGTGCGGTCGCGATCGCCGACATGCCGCCGCGTCGCCTCGCGCTCGTCACGGCGCGAGGAGTGCGCCTCTCGCTCGCCGACGCGGCGGTGCGCGACGCCGTGGTCCGGCTCGTGCGGTCGCAACGGCGCTGATCGCATCGCTCCCACAGACGCACGCCGCCGCGCGCGTCGGCGTAGCGTGAGGTCATGCCCGACGACAGCGAGCTCCACGATCTCCACGACGGGGGCAGGCCGACGGCGCGGCTGATCGCGTTCGTCGTGCTCCTCATCGTGCTCGTCTGGTTCGGTGTCGCCAACCGCGGCGAGGTGAAGGTGAGCTTCATCGTCGTGCACAGCAAGGTGAGGTTGATCTACGCGCTCGCGGTCGCCGCGGTTCTCGGCGCGCTCATCGACCGCCTTGCCACCCTCGTCCGCCGCCGGCGTTGACGGGGACGTCAACCCTTCGTCGGTGTGAACCAGGTGCCCACGACGTTGGTCGGGGCGGCGAGCCCTTCGACCTCGAGTCGGTCGACGCCGGGCGGAACATCCGGCCGGAGTTCGATCCGCACCCGGCCACCGCCCGGCCACGCGAGGTCGGTGCCGTCGGCGTGCGCGACCTCCACTCCGCCGAGCAGCCCGCGGTACAACGGCAGCAGCGCGGCGGGTTCGGGCGCGCCGAGGACGACGCGGCGAAGGTACGCGGCGGGTCCGGCCGGCGGCTCGGGGTCGACCCACCATCTCGGGCTGCCTTCCGCGCCGTTCGCGGCGACGTACGCGAGCCAGGTCGCGCGGTCGGTGCCCTCGGTCGTCTGCGCCAACTGCACGACGGTGCCGTGTGCCTCGCTCGGATGCAGGAACGCCTCCTGCCAACGCGGATCGGAGCGTTCGATGCCGACGGGCGTGAAGCCCGCGGCGCGCGCGGCGTCGAGCGCGATGTCGAGATTCTTCACCTTGAACGTCATGTGGTGCGGACCGGAGCCGGTGCGCGCAACGAAACGCGCGAGGAAGTCGTTGTGCTCCGTGTCCCACGGTTCGAGCAGCTCGACCTTCATGCCACCAGTGATGTCGCCGACGAGCACCTGCACGGGTCGGAACCCGAAGGCCTGGCCGCCCGACCGCACCGTGCCGGCCAGCGTCCCGGTGAGGAAGCGCATCGCCGGGGCCGTGTCGGCCGCGGCGAGCGCGACGTGATCGAGGTCGGCGTCGACTCCCATGTCGGTGCTCATGCTGGTGAGGGGGAACGCGCGTCGAGTTGGTCGCCCTTGCGTCCCGCGCGGGTGAAGCGCTGCGCGACGAGGTAGCCGATCCCGAGCGTCGCGAACCCGCCGACGGCGTCGAGGAAGAAGTGGTTGGCCGTGATCACGATCACGGTCACCGTGAGCACGGGATACAGGGCCGCGGCGGCCTTGGCGACGGGATGTTTGAGGTGGGGGACGAGGATGCACGCGCACCACAACGCCCAGCAGCAGTGGACGCTCGGCATCGCCGCGAACTGGTTCGAGATCCTGCTGACCGCGCCGGAGTCGAACGACCAGAAGGTCGGGTACTTGTCGAGCGTGTCGACGAAGCCGTAGTGCGATGGCAGGAGCCGCGGCGGCATCAGCGGGAAACTGATGAAACCGACGAGCGCGAGGCCGGTCGACACGGCCAGCGTGTTGCGCCAGCGTGGGTACTCGTCCGACCACTTTCGGAACAGCACGAACGCGACGCCGATCGTCACGGCGAAGTGCAGTGATCCGTAGTAGTAGTTCGCGGCGATCACGACGGCCTTCGCGTGCAGCGCCCAGCCTTCGATCGTCGCCTCGTGGAAGATGCCGAGGTGGTGCTCGAGGTTGATGATCGTACCCGCGTTGCGGAACGCCTTCGACGGGTCGCTCTTGTTGGCGTTCCGGGCCAACGAGTACACGAAGTAGAAGACGAGGCACATCAGGATCTCGAGCCACCAGCAGATGACCGAGCCGTCACTCAGGCGGCGGCCGGTTCGTCCGCGGCGCGCGGATCGCGTGGTCGTCTCGGCGCTCGTCATGAGTTGGTTTGCTCGGCGACGCGCGACGGTTGCCGCTTCCCGACCGCGAACGCGGGCGCGCCGAGCATGCTCGAGATGAGCACGCACGCGTACCAGAGCAGACCGACCGCGATGGCCTTCGCGTTCGTCACGCCGAACGAATGGAAGAACAGCACGAACGCGCCTTCGCGGACACCGAGGCCGCCGAGGGAGATCGGGACGGCCTGGGCCATCGCGACGGCGGGCACGAACGCGATGACCGCGGCGTTCGGGAGCGGGAGCTCGAGCGTCCGCACGATGCAGAGCACGGCGATGATCACCGACACCTGGTACGCGACCGACGTGCCGACCACGCCGAGCGCCTCGCGCGGTTGGCGGCGCAACCGGTCGACGCCGACGTGCACCACACCGATGAAGCGCATCCAGTTGTCGTTGCCGGCGAAGCGCCCCGCGAGGCGGGGGTGGGCGGCGGCCGTCAAGATCGCGACGAGCGCGCCGACGGTGATCGCAGCGATGCCGAGCGCCAGGAACGCGTGGGCGTGCTTCAGCAGCGACGGCCGCGCGATGAACCCGACGATCACGAGGGCGGGGAGCGCGACGAAACCGGTGAGACGCTCGATCGCGACCGACCCGAACGCGGTCTCGTTCGAGTGGATGGTGGCTCCGAGCCGGCTGACCCGGACGACGTCACCGCCGATCGTCGACGGCAGCACGTTGCCCACGAACTGGCCGGCCAGCGTGTACGCCGTGAGCGTTCCGAGGCCGACTCGGTAGTCGAAGATGCGCAGCACCTGCTGCCAGCGCCAGGCCTGGAGCACGATGCCGCCGAAGATCAGCAGCAACGCCGCGCCGAGCAGCAACGCGGTGCGCCAGTGGTCGTGATGGGGGATGACGTCGTTGGGGTGCGGGGTCTTCAACACGAGCAGCGTGAGCACTCCGACGCTGAAGACGATCCGCGCCACGACCTTCCACCGACCCGACCGCTCGGGCGCCGGCGCCGGCGCCGGGCTCGGCTGCGGTTCGGGCGGAGGCGGTTGGGACATGGCGTTCGACAGCCTACGGAACCCCCGGCATCGAACTGCGCCGATCCCGCAACGAGCCGAAGGTGGCGCGCCGCGACCCGCAGCGGCGACGATGGTGCATCGACCACGGGGGGGACGCAATGCGGGTACGGACCGACGACGGTGTCGAGCTCGACGTGGAAGTCAGTGGTTCGGGCCCCGGCCTGCTCCTCGTCCACGGCCACGGCGGCGCGAAGGAGGACTTCGCGGACCACGTCGAACGACTGGCGGAGCGGCACACCGTCGTGACCTTCGATCATCGCGGGCACGGCAGCAGCGATCACCCGACCGACGCGGGCTCGTACTCGTTGGCGCGCATGCGGGCCGACACGTGGGCCGTCGCCGACGCGGCCGGCCTCGACCGCTTCCGCGTCCTCGGGCACTCGATGGGTGGAATGGTCGTGCGCCGCGTGCCGCTCGAGCAGCCGGAACGCATCGAGGCGCTGGTGCTGATGGACACGAGCGCAGGACCGATTCCCGCGCTGGTACCCGAGCTGGTGGAGATCGGCGCCTACGTCGGGCTCACGGAGGGCAAGGACGCGCTCAAGGCGCTCCTCGACTCGGCCGGCACCCTCGACACCGATGCCTATCTCCGCATGCTGGTCGACCGGCCCGGCTATCGCGAGTTCCAGGACCGCAAGTGGGCCGACACGTCGGTCGTGATGTGGAGCACGCTCGCCGTCGAGATCGCCCACCAACCTGACGATCTCCCGATCTTGCGGGAAGTGACGTGCCCGACGCTCGTGATGGTGGGCGAGCTCGATCTGCCGTTCGTTGAGGTTTCGTACGCGATGGCCGCCGCGATCCCGGGCGCCGAGCTCGAGGTCATCCCCGAAGCCGGGCACTCGCCGCAGTTCGAGGCGCCCGACCGTTGGATCGATGTGCTCGAACGCTTCCTCGCAGGGCTCCCGGCCGCAGTGTCGTAGGCCGTACCGGAGCAGGCGCGCGGTCAGCTTCAGACGAGGGGGCGACGCTCCATGTCGCGACGAGCAAGCATGCGACCATGAGAACGGACCAGCACGGCGGTCGGCTCGCGGCAGAGGTGCTGCGCGCGCACGGCGTCGAGACGGTGTTCACACTCTCCGGCGGCCACCTGTTCGTGCTGTACGACGGTTGCGTCCAGACCGACATCGCGCTGGTCGACACCCGGCACGAGCAGACCGCGGCCTTCGCCGCCGAAGGGTTCGCGAAGGTCACCGGCCGGCCCGGTTGCGCGGCACTGACGGCCGGTCCGGGCGTCACCAACGGGGTCAGCGCGCTCGCGTCCGCCCGCCTCGCGGGCTCGCCCATGCTCGTGATCGGTGGCCGCGCGCCGCAAGGCCGGTGGGGAAGGGGCTCACTGCAGGAGCTCGATCACATCCCGATCGTCGAGACCGTGACGAAGACGGCCGTCACCGCGACGCCGGGTGCGGGAATCGTGACAGCGGTGCACGAGGCGCTGCTCGCGGCGCGCACTCCGCACCGTGGGCCGACCTTCGTCGACCTTCCGCTCGACGCGTTCGGGCCTGCGACCGCCGACATCCCGGCGTTCGACCCGCGCGACACGCTCGGCGCCGATCCTGACCCCGCGGCGGTCGCGCGGATTGCCGGCATTCTCGGCGCCGCGACGCGACCGGTCGTGGTCGCGGGCGGCGACGTCTACTGGGCCGGTGGTCACGAGGAGCTGCGCGCGTTCGCGGAGGCCGCGAACGTGCCGGTGTTCGCGAACGGACTCGGCCGCGGGCTCCTGCCGGCCGATCACCGGCTCGCGTTCTCGCGCGCCCGGAGTGCCGCACTGCGTGGCGCCGACCTCGTTCTCGTCGTGGGCACGCCGCTCGACTTCCGCCTCGGGTTCGGCAACTTCGGCGACGCCCGCGTTGTGCACCTCGCCGATGCACCCGAGGAGATCGGTACGCACGCCGCGCCCACCGACGACATCGGTGCCGACCTGCGCGCGACCCTCGGCGCGCTCGCGGCGGCGGGAGTTGCGCCGGACGTGCGCGCCGAGCACGAGCGGTGGATCGAGCAGCTCCGCGCCGAGGAGCAAGGCGGGCGCGATGCCGAACGGGCGCGGCTCGAGTCGGACGCCACGCCGATCGCGCCGTCGCGCATCTACGGCGAGCTGCGCGCGCTGCTCGATCGCGACTCGGTCGTCATCGGCGACGGTGGCGACTTCGTGTCGTACGCGGGGAAGTACATCGACACGTTCGTTCCGGGCTCGTTTCTCGACCCGGGCCCGTACGGCTGCCTGGGCACCGGTCCCGGCTACGCGCTCGGCGCGTCGCGCGGGCGCCCCGGTCGCCAGATCGTGCTCCTCCTCGGCGACGGCGCCGCGGGCTTCTCCCTCGGCGACTTCGACACGTTGGTGCGGCACCGCGTCGACGTCACGGTGATCATCGGCAACAACGGCATCTGGGGGCTCGAGAAGCATCCGATGCAGGCGTTGTTCGGATACGACGTCGTCGCCGACCTGCAACCCGAGACGCGCTACGACCTCGTGATGGAGGCACTCGGCGGCCACGGCGAGCTCGTGCGCGAGCCCGGCGAGATCCGGCCTGCGCTCACGCGTGCGTTCGCGACCCCGGGCCCGTCGGTCGTCAACGTGCTCACCGATCCCGCCGACGCCTACCCGCGCTCGAGCAACCTCGCGTGAACGGGCTCAGGAACCGTCGCGGGCGCGCTCGATGAAGCGTTCCCGTTCCACCATGACCCGGGTGATGTAGCCGGCCGCGACGAGGCCGCGGCCGTCGGTCACCGAGACGCGAAAGACCAGACGGCGCCCCTCGATCGATTCGAGGACGACATCGGCCGTCACGGTCGCGCCGATCGGGCTCGGGGCGAGGTGGGTCAGCCGCACCGCCGAGCCGACGGTCGTCTGACCAGGGGGGAGGGCATCCGCGACCGCGATCACCGTGGCCTCCTCGGCCAGGCCGACCACCCGCGGAGTGGCGATCACGGGCACGTCGCCGCTCCGGAATGCAATCGCGGTGTCGATCTGTTCAACGACCCGGGTCACGCTCGCGGCCATCCCGGGCGTCAGAACCATCTGCGTACGATAGGCACCCCGGGTGCACCGGCAACATTTGTGGGAATTTGGGCGAAAGCGACGCGCATGACAGCACCGTTGATCGAAGCTCCAGTCCTCGAGCGCACCCTGCGCACCGCGCTGCGAAGCGGCGGTGATTTCGCGGAGGTCTTCGTCGAGGATCGCCGCGGGAGCAGCGGCCGCTTCGACGACGGCCGGGTCGAAGAGCTCACCACCGGACGGTCGAGAGGTGCCGGCATTCGAGTGGTGCGCGGCGACACGACCGGGTTCGCGCACACGGCCGATCTGGCCGAGGGCGGCCTCGCCGAGGCGGCGGAAGCGGCGGCGGCAGCCGCGCGGTCGGGAGGCGGAGGTGTCCGCGAGGTCGCGTTGACCCGAACGCCTTCCAACCCCCACGACATCGCGGTGCAGCCCGAGTCGGTGCCGAAGGCCCGGAAGGTCGAGCTCCTGCGGGTCGCCGACGCGTCGGCCCGCGCCGAGGGCGGATCGATCCGCTCGGTCACCGCGTCGTACGCCGACTCGCGGCGGCGCATCCTCGTCGCCAACTCCGACGGTCTCCTCACCGACGACGACCAGGTCCGCACCCGCTTCGGTGTGCAGACCGTGGCCGCCGGTGACACCGGCATGCAGACCGGCTACGAGTCTCCCGGACGCACGCTCGGCTTCGAGTACTTCGACGAGTTCGATGTCGAGGAGATCGCACGCACCTCGGCGCGGCGGGCGATCACGATGCTCGACGCCCGGCCCGCGCCGAGCGGAACCCTCCCGGTGGTGCTCGCGCGTGGCGCGGGCGCCGTGCTCTTCCACGAGGCGTGCGGGCACGGTCTCGAGGCCGACCTCGTGCAGCGGGCCGCGTCGGTGTTCGACGGCAAGGTCGGAACCCAGGTCGCGTCGCCGCTCGTGACCCTGATCGATGACGGCAGCTACGACCGTGAGTGGGGAACGTTCGCGGTCGACGACGAAGGTCGTCCCGCGCAGAGCAACGTGCTCATCGAGAACGGTGTGCTCAACGACTACATGTGGGACTACCTCCGCGCCCGCAAGGCGGGGCGCGCGTCGAGCGGGAACGGCCGGCGGGAGACGTACCAGCACATGCCCATGGTGCGGATGACCAACACGTACCTCACGCCCGGCGACACCGATCCCGACGACATCGTGCGCGACACCGAGCACGGCATCTACTGCGTGCAGCTCGGCGGTGGGCAGGTCAACACGGCCACCGGCGACTTCGTGTTCGGCATCACCGAGGCGTATCTGATCGAGCACGGCGAGGTCACGCACCCGATTCGCGCGGCGCAGCTCATCGGCAACGGGCCCGAGACGCTGCATCGCATCGACGTCGTCGGTAACGACTTCGACACGTGGACCGGCATCTGCGGGAAGAACGGTCAGGGCGTTCCGGTCTCGTCGGGCCAGCCGACGCTCCGGGTCACCGGCATCACGGTCGGCGGGACCGCGGCATGAGCGACGTCGATCTGTTGTCGCTCGCTCGCGGCGTCGCGGGCGCGGCCGGGCCCGGAGAGCAGATCGAGGCCTACGTCGTGCGGACGCGCGAGACCGACATCGAGGTGTTCCGCGGCGAGATCGATTCGCTCGCGGTCGCCGGAGTGCAGGGCGTCGGCGTGCGGGTCATCGCGGATCACCGGCAGGGTTTCGCGTGGGCCGGGACGTTCGACGCCGACGTGATCGCGGAGACCATCGCCGAAGCGCGCGACAACGCGACCTTCGCGGAGCCCGACGAGTGGAGTGGTCTTCCCAGCGTCAGCGACGCCGCGAACGTCGCCGTGCCCGACCTCGATCTCTGGCGCGAGGAGCTGCTCGCGGTCACGACCGACGACAAGGTGAAGTACACGATCGATCTCGACGCGCGCGTGTCGGGCTCGGACCCGCGGATCCGCGAGGTCGAGTCGACGAGCTACGGAGACGGTCTCGTCGAAGCTGCGATCGCGAGCTCGGCGGGTGTCGAGGCCGCGACCCGGCGCACGGTGTGCTCCGCGAGCGCCGTCGCGCTCGCGGAGGCCGACGGCCAGACGCAGACGGGCTACGGCTTCAGCGTCGGCCGCACGTTCGCGGATCTCGACGCCGACCAGATCGTCGCGATGGCGACCGATCGCGCATTGCGGCTGCTCGGCGCGCGTCAGCCCAAGGGCCGCCGCCTGCCGGTCGTGCTCGACCCGCTCGTCACCGCCGCGTTCCTGGGTGTGCTCTCGGCCGCGTTCAACGGCGAGTCGATGCTGAAAGGCCGTTCGTTGTTCCTCGATCGGGTCGGTGAAACGGTCGCGGCGCCGATCGTCGACCTCGCCGACGACCCGACCGATCCGCTGATGCCCGGCGCGACGACGCACGACTCCGAGGGCATGCCGTGCCGGCGGAACCCGCTCGTCTCCGCGGGCGTCCTGCAGGGGTTCCTGCACAACAGCGCGACGGCGCGCCGCGCCGGCACCGCAACGACGGGTTCGGCGACGCGCGCCGGCTACCGATCGACGCCGGGAGTCGGAGTGCGCGCGCTGCAGCTGAAGCCGGGAGCGCGCGGGCACGACGAGATCCTTGCTGCGGTTCCCGACGGGCTCTACGTGCAGTCGGTGAGCGGACTGCACTCGGGCACGAACCCGATCAGCGGCGACTTCTCGGTCGGCGCCGAGGGGCTCATGGTGCGCGACGGTGTGCTCGCGGAGCCCGTTCGCGAGGTGACGATCGCGTCGACACTGCCGCGCATGCTGCTCGACATCGCGGAGATCGGCTCCGATGTCACCGCGCTCGGTGGAAGCGCCGCCGGTGTCACCCTGCTCGTCTCCGAGATGACGATGAGCGGCGCCTGAGCCGATGAGCGGCGGGAACGAGCCCGACGCCGTGGCGGGCCTCGCGCCCACACCCGGCTATCGCTACGCCGACCGCGTCGGTGACCGCCTGTTCGTCGCGGGACAGGTGCCGCTCGATGTCGACGGGAATCTCGTGGGTGCGGGCGACGCAGGCGCGCAGGCGCGCCAGTGCCTGCGCAACTTGGTCACGCTCGTCGAACATCATGGCTTCGCGACCGGCGACATCCACCAGTTCACGGTGTACGTGGTCGGCGAGCACCAGAACCTCCTCGACGCCTGGGACGGCGTGACCGGCTGGTTCGACGGGAGTGTTCCCCCTGCGACGCTGCTCGGTGTGCCGTGTCTCGGCTACGCGACGCAGCTCGTGGAGATCGACGCCACCGTCACGAGGTCGTAACGGCGCCGCGGCCGTACGCTGAGCGTATGAGCGAGGGTGACGCCGACCTGAGCGGCGAGGCCGAGCTGCTGCGCGCCGCGGCCGACCGTGGGATCGCGTACCGCGCGCGTGTGCGCGACGAAACGGTGACGCCGACCGCGACGCCCGCGCAGCTGCGGGCCGCGCTCGGCGGACCGGTGCCCGAGCACTCGAGTGATCCGGCCACGGTGTTGAACCGGTTGGCCGACGTCGTCGAATCCGGCGGCCTGATGGGCATGGGATCGGGGCGCTTCTTCGGCTTCGTGATCGGCGGCGCAACCCCGGCCGCGATCGGTGCGGACTGGCTCGTGACGGCATGGGACCAGAACACCGGGCTGTTCGCGCCGAGCCCGGCGACGTCGGTGATCGAGGAGGTCGCGGGCCGCTGGGTCATCGAGCTGCTCGGGCTCCCGACGGAATCGTCGTTCGGATTCGTCACCGGCGGGCAGATGGCCAACACGACCGCGCTCGCGGCGGCGCGCCACCACGTTCTCGCAGCCGTCGGCCACGACGTCGAGACCGACGGTCTCGCGGGCTCGCCTCCGATCCGCCTCGTGGTCGGCGACGAAGTTCACGTCACGATTCCGCGTGCCGCCCGGTTCCTTGGTCTCGGTACCCGTTCGCAGGAGTACGTGGCCGTCGATGCCAACGGTGCGATGGTGCCGGCCGATCTCGAGCGGGTGCTCGCAGCCACGCCTGGTCGGCCCACGATCGTGTGCTGTCAGGCCGGAAACATCAATACCGGCGCGCTCGATCCCATCGGCGAGCTCGCGGCCGTAGCGCACGCGCACGGCGCCTGGTTGCACGTCGACGGCGCCATCGGCTTGTGGGCGGCCGCAGGTCGCTCCAGGCCGGAGCTGGCGCGTCTCGCCGACGCCGACTCGTGGTCGACCGATGCGCACAAATGGCTCAATGTTCCGTACGACTGCGGCATCGTGATCTGCCGGCATCCCGATGCGCACCGGGCCGCGATGACGGCAACCGCGTCGTACCTCGTGCAGGCCGCGCCGGGGACCGATCGTGATCCGGTCGACTGGAACCCCGAGTTCTCACGACGCGCGCGCGGCGTGCCGGTCTACGCCGCGTTGGCGGCGCTCGGTCGTGACGGCATCGTCGCGATCGTCGAGCGCTGCTGCGCGCACGCACGCCGGTTCGCGGATCTCCTCGCGGTCGAGCCTGGCATCGTGGTGCTCAACGACGTCGTGCTCAACCAGGTGCTGGTGCGCTTCCTCGCGCCGTCGGGCATCGACGACGACCACGACGCGCGCACGCGCGCGGTGATCGCGGCGGTGCAGGACGACGGCACCTGTTGGCTCGGTGGCTCGACCTGGCGGAACCGGGCCGTGATGCGCATCTCGGTCAGCAACTTCGCGACGACCGAAGCCGACGTCACCGCGTCGGTAGCGGCGATCCTCGCCGCGGCGCGCGATCGCTAACGGCTCAGACTGCTATCCGGCGAGCCCGCGGCGCTGCAAGACGGTGTCGAGCTCGGCGAGCGCGACGCGAGGGTCGTCGCCGAAGTGCACGGTCTCCATGCCGAGGGAGCGCGCGGCCGCGACGTTGTCGGCGTTGTCGTCGACGAACACGGCCTCACCCGGTTCGACCTCGAGCGCTGAGCACGTGAGCAGGTAGATCTCCGGATCGGGTTTGCGCATCCCGACGTGACTCGAGTCGACGATCACCTCGAACAGCTCGTCGATCGGGAACGTGGAGCGCCAGTGCTCCCCGAACTCCTTCACGTTGTTGGTGAGCAATCCGAGCTTCACCGTGCCGCGCAGCTCGCGGATGCGGTGGACGACCTGCCAGTGCACGCCGGGCGCGCTCGAGCGCATGAACCGGCCGTACGCCTCGAAGTCGATCGTGCGGCCGAGGAGTGCCGGTGCGCGCTCGACGATGATCGTGTAGTACTCGGCCATGTCGATCTCGCCGCGCTCCAAGCGGTGCCATGCGGGCACGTCGTCGGTCTCGCCTTCCGACTCGAGCGAGTCGGGGTCGCCCCCGAGCTCGTCGGCGGTCAGCTCGTCGGCGACCGCGCGCCCGTGGACTCCGATGTAGTGCGTCTCGCCGAAGAGCAGCTGCAGCAACGAGCCCTTGCGGTAGCCCTCGGCCGCCTCGAACTCGCCGATGCCGCGGAACAACGGGCTCGAGATCACACCGCCGTAGTCGAAGATCACTGCTCGGATCACGGGCGGCACGCTACCGGCGCGTCACCGGTGCACGCGTCGTCGGGCGGATCGAGGGCGAGCATCAACGCGCCCCGTGCCGTGGCGTCGGCGATTCGACTCGCTTCGAGCGCGGTCACGAGGACGACGACCCCCACGCGAGCGTCGGGCCCGACCGCGGTCGAGTCGCGCGACGACGGCGCCGGATCCACCGCCAACACCCGGGCGGCTCGTGCCACCACGACAGTCGGCTCGACGGTGCCACCGACGTCGCGCGCGTCGAGCGTGGCGAGGATGTCGAGGACACTGCCGGGATCGGGACGCAGCCCGTCGGTCGTGGTCACACGCACGGCCCGCCGGCCCGGAGCGATCAGGCCATCGAGGCCGCCCGCGTCGCCGGCGCCACCGCCGCCGGCGTCGGCACCTCGCCGTGCCGACACGAGCGCGCGATCAGCAACGGCCGCACCGGCGAGCACCGGTACCGCGACGACCCGACCGATCGCGTCATCGCGCGTCGCGAGCGCCCCGTTCGGAACGGCCGCAGCCGGGAGCTCGACGGTCTTCACGTCACCGCCGTGCACTCGTGAGCCGAGCTCGAGGTCGACCACCGCGACCACGACGGCGCGCGTGCTCCCGAAGCGCCGCGCGTTGCGGTGCAGCGCCGAGAGATCGCCGGCTACGACTCTGAACGTCAGGAGCGCGACGAGCACCGCCGCGATCTGGATCACCCGTGCCCGCGGGGTCCCGTGCAGGAACGTTCGTTGATGCAAGACGGACCCCCGGCATCTCGGTGATGAGCATCTGAGTGATGCGCATCGTGCGCGACGTTGAACTGCGGGGGAAGCGCCCGGGGGAGCGGGACGACACTACGGCGGCGATGCCGATCCGTCGAGCGGCGGGTGTGACGCGTCGAAGTGCGCGAGCGGACCGACCGCCTGTGCGCAGTCGCACGCCGGCACGGCCGGCAACGTGGGGATCACGTCGAGCAGCAGTTGCCGGAGCCGGTGCAGGTTGTCGTCGAAGAACGAGAACACCTGGTCCTGCGTGACCGGCGTGACGCTCGGATCGTCTTCGACCCCGGTGTCGTAATCGGTGATGAGCGCGATCCCGGCGTAGCAGAGGCCGAGCTCGCGAGCGAGATACGCCTCGGGATACTGCGTCATGTTGACGACGTCCCAACCTTCGGAGCGGTACCAACGCGACTCGGCGCGCGTCGAGAATCGGGGGCCCTGCACGACGACGACGGTGCCGCGTTCGTGCACTGTGATCCCGAGCCGCTTCGCAGCCGCGATCGCCGCGAGCCCGAGGCGGGGGCAGTACGGATCCGCGAACGACACGTGATGCGGATGGCCCGCGTCGTAGTACGTGTCGGGCCGGCCCGACGTCCGGTCGACGATCTGGTCGAGCACCACGAAATCGCCCGGTGCGATCGCGGCGCGCAACGAGCCCGCGGCGCACGGACCGATCACCTGGCGCACACCGAGGGTGCGCATTGCCCAGAGGTTCGCCTTCGCGGGTACGAGGTGCGGCGCGTGCTCGTGCGCGACGCCGTGGCGGGGCACGAACACGACGCGGCGGTCGCCGACCTGTCCGATCGCGAGCGGCGCCGACGGCCGCCCGAAGGGCGTGTCGATCTCGCGGTGCGTCACTCCGTCGAGAAACTCCGTGAAGCCGGATCCGCCGAAGACTCCGACGGGCGCGACCGCGTCAGTCACGCAGACTTGACCGGCGACTTCTTCTCGCCGCTCTTCTGGTCGCCGCCGCGCTTCTTCTCACCCGACTTCTTCTCACCCGACTTCTTCTCGCTCGACGACGTCGACTTCGACGAGTCGCCGGACGACGAGCCCGAGCCCGAACCCGAGTCGGAAGCCTTGGTGTCCGACTTCTCGGACTTCGCCGCGGTCTCCGATTTCTCCGAGCCGCCGTTCGACGACGAGGAGTCGCTACTGCCCGAGGCGTCCTCACGAGCCTTGCGCTTCGTGCCGGAGTCGCGGTTGTCGGTCTTGTAGAAACCCGACCCCTTGAGCACGATCCCGACCGACGGGAACACCTTGCTGAGCTTGCCGCCGCAGCCGACGTGCTTCTTCAGCGGTTCCTCGCTGAAGGTCTGGTACACCTCGAGATCCTCACCGCACTTGGCGCAGCGATACTCGTAGGTCGGCATCGAACGTCGGCTTCCGTTCTGCAGAGTGCCCGTTCTCCTGAACACCAGGGCTGGCACTCGCGGGCGTGGAGTGCTAATCGTACCGCGCGCGGCGTGGGTGCCAAGATGAGCGGCAATGCCGTGGTTCGCCGTCGCCCTGATTCCGGTCGGCTACGTGCTCGGCGTGTTCCCGAGCGCGGTGCTCGTCGCCCGGGCGAAGGGCCACGACATCCTCGCCGAGGGATCCGGCAACCCGGGTGCCTCCAACGTGGCCCGCATCCTCGGGTGGCGCTTCGGGGCGATCGTGCTGCTCGCCGACTTCGCGAAGGGTGCGGCGGCCGCGGGCATGGGCTGGGCGGCCGGCGGCCGGCCCGGCGCGTACCTCGTCGGCTGCGCGGCCGTCGTCGGCCACACCTACCCGCTGCGGCGCAAGGGCGGGAAGGGCGTCGCAGCCGCGGGAGGCATGCTGGTCGTGCTCTTCCCGTTGATCGCCCTGCCCCTCGCGGTGGTCTGGTTCGTCGTCTCCCGGGTGCTGCACAAGGCGTCGATCGCCTCGCTGCTGCTCGTGGTCGCGTTCCCGGTGACGGTCGCGTTGACCGGCTACGACGGCTGGGAGATCGCGGTGATCTCGGGGGTCGCGGTGTTGCTGCTGCTCCGGCACCTTCCCAACATCCGCCGGCTGGCGCGGCGGGCCGAGATCAACCTGCAGCCGGGCCCCGAACCGCCGATGGTGTGACGAAGGGGTGCGCGGCGGCGCGTGCACCTAGCATTTCGGGTCCAGGCGATCGAGGAGTGGTGTGTGACGAAGGTGCGCAAGGCCGTCATCCCGGCCGCGGGCCTGGGGACGCGATTCCTCCCGGCGACGAAGAGCCAGCCCAAAGAGATGCTGCCGGTCGTCGACAAGCCCGCGATCCAGTACGTCGTCGAGGAAGCGGTCAGGGCCGGGCTCACCGACATCCTGATCATCACCGGCCGGAACAAGCGCGCGATCGAAGACCACTTCGACCGCAACTTCGAGCTCGAGCACTACCTCGAGGAGGCCGGCAAGCACGACCTCCTCAAGGAGGTGCAGGCCTCTGCGGAGCTCGCGCACATCCACTACGTGCGCCAGGGCGATCCGAACGGTCTCGGGCACGCGGTGTCGGTCGCACGCGAGCACGTGGGGAGCGAGCCCTTCGCGGTGCTGCTCGCCGACGACCTGATGGTCGACGACGGTGAGTTGCTGCGCTCGATGCTCGACGTGCACGAGCGCTACGGGCGCTCGGTGATGGCGCTGCTGCAAGTGAGCGAGGAGGAGATCTCCTCCTACGGCTGCGCCGCGGGCGAGGTGGTGCACGAAGGTCTGATCGAGGTGAAGGAGATCGTCGAGAAGCCGCCGCGCGAAGAGGCACCCTCGAACCTCGCCGTGTTCGGCCGCTACGTCTTCACCCCCGAGATCTTCGACGCCCTCGACAACATCCAGCCGGGTCGGGGCGGAGAGCTACAGCTCACCGACGCGGTCTCGCTGCTGCTCGAAGACCAGAGCGTCTACGGCCGGCTCTTCGTGGAAGGCCGCCACGACATCGGTCAGAAGCTCGGCTTCCTGCGCGCCAACGTGGAGCTCGCGCTCGAACGTCCCGACCTCGGGCCGGCCGTCGCCGACATGCTGCGCGACGTGATGCGCAAATACAGCCTCTGATGAACCTCACGAACGCTCGGTGATCTCGCTCGCCGAGGCCCAGGCGCGCGTGATGTCCGGCATCACGACCCTGCCGACGCAATCGGTCGCCGTCGCCGACGCGGTGGGTCTCGTGCTGGCTGCCGACATCGTCGCGACCGAGGCGATTCCGCCGTTCGCGAACACGGCAATGGACGGGTACGCGGTCCGTGCCGCAGACACCGTTGGCGCATCGGAGGGGGCGCCGGTGACGCTCCGCGTCGTCGGTGAGCTTCCGGCCGGTCGGGCACCCACGACCGCAGTCGGAGTGGGGGAGGCGATCCGGATCATGACCGGCGCGCCCATCCCCG
Organism: Acidimicrobiia bacterium; assembly: GCA_038240075.1. GTDB lineage: Bacteria > Actinomycetota > Acidimicrobiia > IMCC26256 > PALSA-610 > DATBAK01. The sequence continues at coordinate 53,810 of JBBSEC010000004.1, read as the reverse complement.
ACGGCGCCGACGCGATCGTCATGGTGGAGCACACCGCTCGCCTCGATGACGGCGACGCGAGTGTGCGGATCATGCAACCGGCCGGGCCTGGGGATCACGTCCGTCCGTCAGCCGGTGACGTGGCGCCCGGCGTCGTCGTGTTCACGGCCGGCACCGTCGTGCGCGCCGCGCACGTCGGTGTGCTCGCGAGCCTCGACATTGCCGAGATCGACGTCGTCCCCCGTGCGCGGGTCGCCGTGATGTCGACGGGCGACGAGCTCGTCGAGCGGGGTCCCCTCGCGCCCGGCCAGATCCGCGACGCCAACCGCCCCATGTTGAAGGCGCTCGTCGAGGAGGCGGGCGCGGTCGCCGTCGACCTCGGCATGGCCCGCGACGACGAGGCCGCGATCACGAAGGCCATCGCCGATGCCGCCGACACCTGCGACGCGCTCGTGACGAGCGGCGCGGTGTCGGTCGGCGACTACGACTTCGTGAAGACGGCGATCGAGACCGTCGCCCGCGACCGGCCCGGCAGCGACTTCGTGTGGGCGCAGGTCGCGATCAAGCCGGCCAAACCGCTCGCGTTCGGCCGCCTCGGACGGGTGCCGGTGTTCGGCCTCCCGGGGAACCCGGTCTCCTCGCACGTGAGCTTCGAGATGTTCGCCCGTCCCGCGCTGCGGTTGATGATGGGCCACGGCGAGCCGGGCCGGCCGCGCGTGCGCGCCCGCGCCGCCACCGACTTCGGACGCCGGCCCGACGGCCGTCTCTACATCGAGCGCGTCGTGCTGAGCCGCGACGATGACGGTGGGTTCGTCGCCGCGCGCTCGGGCGTGCAGGCGAGCAACGTGCTCTCGGGGATGGCGCGCGCGAACGGGCTCGCGCTGCTGCCCGACGGCGACGGTGTCGCCGCGGGTGGCGAGCTCACCGTGCTCGTGCTCGACCTCCCCGGCTGACCCCGCGCGCGGCGCGCGAGTGCACAAGCGGCCGATTTGCCACCAGGTGTGAGAGATAGGCCGTTTGACCCTGGACGATGCCCACTCTGCGTGGTACAACTTCCTTGGCTCCACCAACCGCCAGGGCGGGCGGAGCAACACCAGGGAGGCAAGTAACAAAGACGTGGCGTTGTGCGAGCGGCTGCCGGGCTGGGGCGCCGTGAACGCACCCGGGGAGATGTTGATCCGCAATGGCAGCAGTTGGTCGCTGAGCCGGCGGGGAGTCAGAGCGAACCCGACCCCGGAGCCACGAACTTTCCACCGCCGCAGAGGCGGCGGTTCCACCCTGGTGCGGCGCACCGTACGCTGAGTACGTGAAGGCCGAGCCGGTGAGCATGATTGCGAGCGAACCGGTAGGCACCCCGGTTCCCATTGTCGACGCCCACGCGCGCCGCGTCCGGGACCTGCGCATCTCGATCACCGACCGGTGCAATTTCCGCTGCACCTACTGCATGCCGTCCGAAGGCATGGACTGGCTGCCCCGCGATCAGCTCCTCACCTATGAGGAGATCGCCCGGATCGCCCGCGTGTGCGTCACCCGGTTCGGCTTCGAGTCGATCCGCCTCACCGGCGGTGAGCCGCTCATCCGGGCCCACATCGTCCGTCTGATCGAGCTGCTGGCTCCGTTGGGCGTCGACCTGGCGCTGACCACCAACGGGGTGAAGCTCCCCGAGGCCGCGCACGACCTCGCCGCGGCCGGGCTCGAGCGGGTCAACGTCTCCCTCGACTCCCTCCGCCGGGATGTGTTCCTCGCTCTCACCCGCCGCGACGAGCTCGACCGGGTGCTGGCCGGCATCGATGCCGCGCTCGACGCGGGGATGCGGCCCGTGAAGGTCAACTGCGTCGTGATGCGGGGCGTCAACGACACCGAGGTCGTCGACCTCGCCGCGTTCGGGCGGGAGAAGGGCGTCGGCATGCGCTTCATCGAGTTCATGCCCCTCGACGCCGACGAGGCCTGGAGCCGCGACAAGGTGGTGCCTGCGGCCGAGATCCTCGAGCGCATCGACGCGGTCTTCCCGCTCGAGCCCACGCCGACGGTCGAGGTCGACATCGAGACCCCGGGCGGCCACATCGAGCCCGCGGCGCGGTACCGCTACCGCGACGGGATCGGCGACGTCGGCGTCATCGCGTCGGTGACCGAGCCGTTCTGCGACAACTGCGACCGGGTGCGGCTCACGGCCGAGGGCAAGCTGCGCACGTGCCTGTTCGCACTCGACGAGACCGATCTCCGCTCGCTCGTGCGCGGTCCCGGCGGCCTCGACGACCCCGATCACGACGATGAAGCGCTCGACGACCGGCTGGCCGAGGCGCTCGTCGCGGCGGTGGGCACGAAGTGGGCCGGCCACCGGATCGGGCAGGTCGACTTCATCCGTCCCGGCCGCTCGATGAGCCAGATCGGCGGATAGCCCCGTCGGAGCGAGCTTCCGGGGCCGGGCCGGGTACCGGTCGTAGACTTGAGTCCCATGCCCGCCTCGGAGTTCACCCACCTCGACCCGCTCGGACGTGCCCGGATGGTCGACGTGACCTCCAAGGACGCGACGCACCGCAGGGCGGTGGCGCGCTGCCGGGTCTACATGGAGTCCAACACCGTCTCCGCGATCGCGTCCGGCGCGATCACGAAGGGTGACGTGTTCGCCGTCGCGCGGGTCGCGGGCATCCAGGCTGCGAAACAGACCTCGAACCTGCTGCCGCTGTGCCATCCGCTGCTGGTCGGTTCCGTCTACGTGAACTTCCGCATCGAAGACAGCCACGTCGAGATCGAGACCCAGGTCGACACGATCGATCGCACCGGTGTCGAGATGGAAGCGATGACCGCGTGCACGATCGCGGCGCTCACGATCTACGACATGTGCAAGTCGATCGACCGCTCGATGACGATCGGCGAGCTGCAGCTCTGGGAGAAGAACGGCGGGCGCTCCGGAACGTGGCGCCGCCCGAAGTCGGGCCCCGACGACTTCGACCTCTGAGACGGGCCGTCTCGGACGCCTCTCAGCAACCGCGCGCGACCGATTTTCGACTGACGATTCGGAATCGCTGCAGGTCAGAGGGTGGGGGTTTGACTCGTGCCCCCGACTGGGCGCAAGACTGTCGCCAGCCGGGGTCCACCCGTTTTCGCGCGCCCGGCAATAACGTCGTCGATCCGGAGAGGGGCAAAGGAGTCTTGCCGAAATTGTTTCTCGGAGTCCTTGCGGTCGCCTGGATCGTCGTTCTCGTCCCTCCCGTGTTGAGGGCGCGAAACGACTCCCGGAACCGCGGCGACTCGATCGGTGACTTCCAGAATCGCCTCGGTGTGCTCGCCCGTTCGCACTCGCGTCGCGGCGGGCGTGCGCGTGCCGCTTCGCTCGCGAAGCAGGGTCGTGTGACCCAGGGTCCGCACGCCGCCCTCGCGCCGATGCCTCGTGTCGGTGCCCCGCTCGACGCTCGCCGCCGAACCGCGCGCGTGAGCCGAACCCCGGCCGCGTTGACCGGCCCCGTCGAACCGATGCGCACGCGGGCCGCGGAGCGCTCGGCGCGCCGTCGCCGCGAGGTCGTCACGGTGCTGTTCACCACCACGATGCTCACGGCCGCGGTCGCGTCCGCGATTGGTGCGAGCGCGCTGTGGGGACTGCAGATCCTGTGTGATGTGGCGCTGCTCGGCTACGTCGTCGGCATGCTCTGGTTCAAGAACAACGGCGTCGACCGCAAGCGCACGGTGCACTACCTGCCGCAGGTTCGCCCGCGTCCGGTTGCCGCGTACGCGCTGCGCCGCACGGCGTCTTCGTAGCCTTCCCGCTGATGGAGCGGGCCGCCGAGATCGCTGCGATCGGCGCGGCGTGCCGGCAGACGCTCGAAGAGAAGCATCAGGCGCGTGAGGTGGTGCTCAGCGCGTCGCGGCGGGCGATCCAGTCGTCAGCCGCTTCGATCCGCGCGACGCATCGCGGCGAGTTCGACAACGCGGCCGACCTCGCCGGCGACGCCCGCGCGCAGCTCGCGCAGGCCGACGCCGCGCTCACGTCGCAGCCCGACCTGCGCGGCAACGGTCCGATTCACGACGCGCGCAAAGAGGTCGTGGAGGCGTGGCTGACGCTCGCGCTCGTGCGTGGCGACGCGCTCCCCGGTGCCGACGAGCTCGGTGTCGACGCGTCGGCGTACCTCAACGGCATGGCGGAAGCTGCGAGCGAGCTGCGGCGCCAGGTGCTCGACTGCCTGCGGCGCGGCGAGCTCGAGCGCGGTGAGTCGTTGATGGCCGCGATGGACGACGTCTACTCGGTGCTCGCCACGATCGACTACCCCGACGTCGTGACCGGCGGCCTGCGCCGGACCACCGACGCGTTGCGCGCCGTCCTCGAGCGCACCCGCGGCGACCTCACCACCACGATCGTCGCGTCTCGCCTCCAGGCCTCCATCGACGCCGCCACCGGCTCGCAACGCGCCTGACGCGCCCCGGGTCGCGGGCTGCGCGGCGTTCGATGGACATCCAATGCCTCTCACGGGTATTGACGGTCCATCAATCACCGATCCGACCCGTTGGGCCCGAGAGACGCTTTGCTAGCCTCATCGGTTCCGGGGGGTGTAGCTCAGCCCGGTAGAGCGCTACGTTCGCAACGTAGAAGTCGTGGGTTCAAGTCCCATCACCTCCACCAAGAAAGTCCAGTTCAGAGGCCCGAATGTCCGGTCGGACCGCCCAGTGCCGGGCCGCCGGATGGTCTTGTCAACAATTTGTCAACCGAGTTAGCTTCGCCCGCATGCGTGGATACCTCCGAAAGCGGGGCGAGAGCTGGCAGCTGATCGTGTCCGGCGGCGACGATCCGATCACCGGCCGTCGGCGTCACGTCACCCGCACGGTGCGGGGCACGAAGAAGCACGCCGAGGCCGAGTTGGCCAAGCTGCTGGTGTCGGCGGGCCAGGGCGAACAGGTGGCCACAAGCGCGACGCTCGGCGACCTGATCGCCAAGTGGCTCGAAACCGCAGGCCCCGACTGGTCGCCGAGCACGCTGCAGGTGACCGAGTGGTACTGCGACGCCTACGTGTTGCCGGCGCTCGGCCGGGTGGCACTGCGGAAGATCACCGCGGTGAAGCTCGACCAGTTCTACGCGGCGATGCGCAAGGGCGGCGGCCGCGACGGCAAGCCGCTCGCTCCGCGCACGGTGCGACGCATGCACAACATCGTCCGCGCTTCCCTCCAACAGGGAGTGCGATGGGGCTGGCTGGCCACGAATCCCGCGATCAACGCCACGCCGCCGCGCACCATGAAGATCGAGCCGCGGCCACCGACGCCGGACGACGTCGCGACGCTGCTCGACTTCTGCGAGCGAGACGATCCTGACTTCGCGATGTTCGTTCGTCTCGCTGCCGCGACCGGTGCTCGGCGCGGAGAGCTGCTCGGTCTGCGGTGGAAGTCGATCGATTTCGACGGCCGGGCGGTGCTCATCTCGCGCAGCGTTGTGAACGGCGGTGGCGGGGTCGTCGAGAAAGACACGAAGACGCATCAGGCGCGGCGGATCGCGCTCGACATCGGGACCGTCGATGCATTGTCGGAGCATCGAGCTCGTTGCGAGAAAACCGCGGCCGCGTGCGGTGTTGCACTCGGCACGGATGGCTACGTGTTCTCGTACGAGGCCGACGGGTCGGCACCCTGGCAACCGAACTCGGCGACGCAGCGTTTCGCGCGCCTGCGCAGCCGAGTCGGTCTCGAACACGTTCGTCTGCACGACATGCGCCACTATGTGGCCACGCGGCTCATCGCCGCCGGCGTGTCCGTGCGAACCGTGTCCGGGCGCCTCGGACACTCCAATTCCGCGACCACGCTCAACATCTACTCGCACTTTGTCGAAGCCACCGACCAAGACGCCGCGGATCTGCGCGGCGCGCTGCTCGATCGGCAAGCGCGCGGAGGTGGCCGGAACTGAACGCCGCTCGAGATCGGGCTCACGCGATCGGCTGTCTCCGGCGTCCCGAATGCTGACCGTGCGCATAACCGCGACCGGTAGCGACGCGTTGTAGCGAGTCAGCCGCTACGCCGGACAATCGTGAACGACGGCGCGTATCAGGGTCGCCAACATCACCGATTACCGGAATATCTACAGATCTGTATGCAGTGGTCCGCGCTCTACCCGGCGGAGGAGCCCGACGACTCGGCTCGAAATCGGTTGATCGCGTCGACGCAATCGAAGCAGATGAACGCCTTTCCGGCCACTCCGTGGTGCGCGGCTACCCGCTGTTCGCAGAACGCGCAACGAAGTTGTACGGACTGAAATTCGGCAGGGCGCGCCGTCGTCGGGGCATCTCCCTGCTCCACTGCCACCCGCCCATATTGCCCGGTCGGAGCTCGTTATGCGAGCCCGACGGGGCGGGCATTTCGCGTGTGGCGCTTGTCTCGGGGGTGGTGTTCGCGGCAAGACTTTGGGGGATGGGTGCCGACGACCCTGCCGAGCTGAATCTCGACGTGTATGACACCAGAGACGGACTCTGGAACCCTGAGCACGGTGCGCTCGAGATACCCGATGGGTGGGAGCAACTGCCGACCGGTGAGGCGTTCGTCACCCGTCAAGTGAAAGCGGCGGGTGTCTTCTGGTTGTTGTGGCAGCCTCGGGGCCGGAACCGTCCGCATCGTCGCAGTCTCGGCCTGCTCGCGCCGGCGACGACGATCTCGACGGCGCAGAAGGAAGCCGAGAAGACGGCGGAGCGACGCGCGAAGCAGCGTGTCGCTGGCGCTCGGCAACGCGAGCGCGGCGAGGTCCGCTACCGGGACGAATTCGCCGCCGCCGTGCGAGCCTGGCTTGACTTCACGGCCGAGCACGCCGCGCTGGCGGAAGAGATCGCGGTCGGCGCCGCGGAGCAGGCCGCCGTGGTCGGCAGCGGCCGCGTTGGGCGGACAGCAACGTTGCCTTTGGAAGAGCGGGCGGCGCTGGCCGCTCGGGCTTACATCCGCCACCGCCACACCGACTACGAGCAGAAACTCGCCGGCATCGACGTGTTCGAGATCGATCTTGGCGACCTCGATGACCTCGACGACCTCGAGTACGTCGACTACCAGGAAATCAAACGAGCGGCGCAACGCGACGTCGATGCCTTCCTCGACGCGCACCGACACGACGGATCTGCTCTCGCATGACGAGCACCGAGCGGGCAGTCTGGGCGCATGGACGCGCGGGAATCGAGGGCACGTTTGAGCGCATCGGAGTTCGATCCCGTGCGCGCTCACCGTACTGAACTGCTGCTCGGCTGGGCCGGGGATCGTCGGACATTTCCCGACCGACCGAATGATGAGCTCACGGCACCCGAGATCCTCAACGCGATCCTCAACTGGGTTTCCTGAGGATTCGCTGTGCGGGCGGGCGCATTGGCTTGGCCCCGCACGTCGCGGCAGCGTGAGCGAAGCCGGCGCCTGCACGTCCTGGCTCTCGTGAGACGACGGCGGTCGGCGGGACATCGTCGGCACGATCGAGACCGGACACTGTGATCGCGAGTCCCCTGACGCTCGGAGACGTCGCGTCGCCCGACTTCCTCGAGTTCGGTGCCGCGCATCGAAGCACTCGATCATCGGCCTCGTGTGTCTCGACACCGTCGTCGTCGAGGCTCCCGCGAGGCTCTGACACGTTGTCAAAAGTGGGCACAGACTTGCCGGTTTCACTGTGTGGAACCGGCGGACGCCGGACGGCGATCGTGGGTGCGGCATTCGCTGACTCGGTGTCGGACGAGGCGGACGACGACGCGGAGATCGTCGCGGGCGTCGTCGGTGTCGGACGGGGCTGAGATCGATGGCGGAGGCGCGACGTGATTCGTTCACGGTCATGTGTGCGAATCGGAGAGCACGATCGGAACGAATTTCTTCATCGCGGGCGAGGAATGTTTGGTGGGGTTGTTGGTGAGCGATGACTAGGTAGAGCACACATGGTGGTTCCGCAAAGCGGAACCAGCGGACGGTTCCTGGTGAGTCGCGATCGTGCGACGAGCACGCGCTCGAACGCGGCCGGTTTCGATGGCCCGCGGGCCCGAGCGGCGCCGCGTCGGCGACGGAATCGTGCGACTCGACGCGCCTCCGCCGGTGGTCTCGCTGCTCGATCGCACGCGCAGGTCGTCGGCCCCTGCCCGAGCGTGGTGACTCACCAAGACACCCACCAAACGGTCGAAGTGACTCACCAAGACACCCACCAATGCGCTCACCGGTCCTGGTCAGAGGATCGCCGCCGCAGAAATCTCGAGCGTTTGCTGTCGCGGACCGTGCGCGCAGCGACATTTCCGTGGCGTCACGCATGTTTCGCAGATTCTGGTTCCGATCGCGGGTGTTCATTGGCACACAGAGGTACGCAACCCGTTCGGAAGCGTGTCGCGCAGTCCATGAGACCGGATCGCGTCGGCGTTGTCGTGTTCCGGTTTCCCGATCAAGGAGTCAACGATGAGTGAATCGATCGAACTGCCGCTCGTCTACACGGTCACCCAGACCGCGGTGCTGCTCGGTATCTCGAGAACCCACGCTTACGAGCTCGTCGCGCGCGGTGACATCGCGCACGTCCGCCTCGGCCGACGGATCGTGGTTCCCCGCAACGCGCTTGAGCAGCTCCTCAACCGCCCGCGGCACCGCCCGGCCGCCTGGTGAGCCCTTCTGGGTCGTGATCGTCTTAGACGGCCATGGAGAGCACCGGTGTCGCGAGATGATTGAACGCGTCGGCGCGCGAGCGTCGTGTTGTCGTGAACGCGACGACAGGCTCGACGCGCGTCCGGCGCGCGATGTCGATGCGCCGTCCTCGTCGAGACGATCGCGCTCTTGACGGTCAACCGTGCCGTCGGACAGTTCAAAGTCGGGGTACACCGATGCATCGGGGATGCGGGACACGGTCTGGTGGGTGTTTTGGTGAGTCCTTGTCGACCCTGTGAAGGCGGTGTCGGCGTCGTCGTCGCCGAGTTCGTGCCGATGTCTTCAGGGGGCGATCAGGTGTCCGGTGTCCGGTGTCCGGTTCGCCGGGGCCCGGAGACACCGGGTCCCGGGATTCAGCATCCCGTTCTCGGCACTTGAGCGAGCTCGCGCGCGGTCGGCTATCCTGTCTGTTCGTGGCGCCACGAACATCGAACACAGCTCGGAGGTCGGCCCGCGATATCTCGGGGCTCGAGGTCGCGCTGCACGCGGTCGGCTTGGGGTCGGAGTCGGCTCTGGCACGGGGCGAGGGTTCGCCGTTCGCGATCGTCGACACGGGCCGGGGCGTGCTGGTCGTCGATGAGAAGCGGCGGGTGGACTCGACCATGGGCCGTTCAGGGGTACAGGAGCTGATCGCGTCGGCGGATCGCCTCCGGCAGACGGACCCGGACCGAATCTATGTCCCGATGGTGGCCGCCGACAGGTTGTCGGCCGACGGCCGCGCCGCGCTCGATCGTTTCGGCATCTCGTGGTTCGACCGTCGCGGACATCTCCGCATTCAAACATCGGAGCTCTTCATTGATTCGGACGTGCCTGCGGCCGTCGACGGCCCGCGACGGGTCACTGAGCTGTTCACGACGACCGGACTCGACGTCGGGCTCTGCTTTCTGCTCGATCCGGATCGCGGATGGGGTGTCAGTGAGCTCGCGGCCGAGGTCGGGCGCTCGAAGGGCAGAGTCTCGGAACTTCTCGCCGCGATGCGTGCCCACGGGCTCGTGGGTGGCAAGGGTCGCGCGGAACATCCTGCGTTGTTCTGGGAGATCGCCGACGCATGGACTCCGCGTTGGTATCCGCTCGCGTCGCTCCCGGAAGGTGACCACGCCTTCCTGCAGAGCGGCACCCTCGGCGCCGCGGCATGGGGGGCTCCGGTCGCGGTGAGCGATGGCTACCCGCCCGAGCTGTACTGCGAGCAGCTCGCAGTGGTGAAGGCGATCGTCGCGCGGCATCGCACTCGTGGCCCTGTCGATCCGGTGGTCGCTCGTGTTGCGCACACTCCGACGCGGCTCGCGCACGCGGAAGTCGCAACCCGCCTTCCCGCCCAGCCGGACGGCGTCCGGTGGGCGCTGGCACATCCCGCCGTCGTCGCTCTCGATCTCGCGCAGGATCGAGCCCGCGGTCGCGAGATCCTCGAAGATTGGAGTCCGCCTGAGGGATCTGCCCGTGTCTGGTGACGTGCTGCTTGTCACAGGAGCGGGGATGCCTCTGCAGGCGATGTTCGCAGCGGTATCCACGATCGACGAACACCTCGCGAACCGCCACGCGCTCATCGGTGGACTTGCAGTGATGATCCGCGTCGCCGCCGCGCACCGCGCCACGGGAGACGTCGACGAGGTCGCGTTCGGCACGGACCCGGAGCCTGCACAAATCTTGGTCGACGCCGGAGTGGCAGTGCCGACGAATACTCGGTCGACGATCGAGGCCGGCGGCGTGAAGGTCGACATCATCGCCGTCGACGACTACGACCCCGCCCAGCTTCCCGAAGACGTTGCGCAGCGTATGTTCGTGCTGTCGCACCGTTGGGCGCTCGACACTGCGACACCCGTGTCGGTCGGTCTGGTCGATCACGCAGGTGTCATGCTCTCGACGACCGCAACCAACGTCGCCGGCCGAGCCGCGCTCGTTGCTTGCAAAGCGCAGAGTTCGCTCGCTCGTCGGGCAGGGCGAGCCGAGAAGCAAGCTTCCGATCTGTACGACCTCTACCGACTCTTGCAGTCGGATCTCGCTTCCGGACGTACGGTCATCGACGAGCTCGGAACCGCGCCGGGCGACCTCGGTCCGCGGACAGTGTCGCAACTTCGTCAACGATTTGTCGACGACGGCCCGCGTACCGTGCGCATCATCTCGAACCTCGCGCCTGCCGACCCGGTGACCGTCGACGACCTTGCCGGTGTGCACGCCGCGGTGACCGCGGCTCGCTGACGGCCGTTCGGCTGCGACAGTTCTGTCAACATTTTGTCAACCGAATCCGCGAAACGCCCTGGAATCAGTGCGGTCGTGCGAACGACGCACCCGATCTGACCTGGCCAAACGAACCTGACGCGACCCTCCGAACTCCCTCAGACGCCTTCGCAACGTAGAAGTCGTGGGTTCAAGTCCCATCACCTCCACTCGCTCGTGAAGCCCCAGGTCATGGGCCTACAAGAGTTCGGGTCCCGAAACTGCGTCTGGCTCGAGTCCGCGATTAGTCCGCGAGAATCTCGCGAAGCGTTGCTCGAGGGCGGTCGTTACGCCCTCGTCGACGGTCGGCAGCAGCGAGCCATAGACATCGCTGGTCACGCGAATCGACGAGTGGCCGAGCTGGAGTTCTCGCGGGCTTGCCCGAGTCGTCGTGGGTCAGCTCAGGTAGGTGAGTTGTGGCCAAAGGTGAGCCCAGCTGCCTTTGGGTCCTTGGCAGCGGAAGATCGTCGCGTTGTTCGCGGTTTCTTCGTTCTCGAGACTGTCGGGCAGGGTGAGCTTGGCGATGGGTTCGACGTGGGTCCACGATCGTTCGAGAAACGATTGGGTGAACTCGCCGGCCGCGAGGACATCGGTCGGTGTACCTGGCGGCGGTCCCCAGTCTCGATAGGCGTTCTGCCCAGCAACGACTTTGACTTTGAGGCCGTACGATCGGCCGTAGGTGGCGAGCGCTCCGGCTTCGCCGTAGTTGCTCACGTACACCGCAGTGACGTCCGGGTGGGTGGTGACGGCGTGGCTGATCTGTCGTGCGATGTCGGGCCAGCCGTACGTTTCCATCGGGTCTTTGGCGAGTGGACGCAGCGCGGTCGCAACCGATGGCGGATAGAACGGAAGCGCGACCAGCGGCGCGATCATCGCCGATGCCACGACCAAGACGCCGGCTCGGCGTCGACCGCGATCACCTGGGCGGAAATGGCGCTCGGTAGCAACCGCGCCGAGCGCGAAGAGCGGCACCAACATCGGCGCGCTGTAGTAGGGCTTGCCGCCCGCCGCGGTGACCGCGCCCACAACAACGGCCGCGGTAACAAGCAGCCACGAGTTCGCACTCCCTTCCGAGCGCGGGCCGGCCCACCGCGCGCCGCGAATCCACAAGAAGACGATGAGCGGGCCGGGGAAGACAAATAGCAACAACGGCAGCTGCCCGATCGCCCCTCCGACACCCCCCTGATGTCGCGAGAGGACCTTCGCCATGTCGAGGGTCACCCAGTGGTGGCGAGCGTCCCACCAAAGGTTCGGCACCCAAACACAGAACGCGATCACACCGGCGATCCACGGCCCCCGGCCCGTGACCGCCTCTCTCCGCCGGATCGCCAAACCGACGACGATGCCGACGAGGAGAACGAACACGGTGTGCTTGTTCTCGAGCCCGAGCCCGGCCGCGCAACCCATGACGACCCATGCTCCGGAGGTTCGCAGGCGAAGCGCCCGCAACGTGCTCCAGATGATCAGTACCCAGAACAACTGATCGGTCGGCGTTGTACCGAGGAACAGGGAGGCCCCGACGAACACCGCAGCTCCACCGATACAGCCCGCCGTCAACGCCTGCGCGAATCGCCGGCCGCCCAACTCGCGAGCGACCAGCGCCGCCACCACAATCGTCGCGACCTGCGTGCTGATGGCTACCAGACGCAGCGGCAACACCCCGTGCGCCTGGGATGCAGCCAACCGCGCGAGAAGCGGGGTCAGCGGAGGCTGATCGACGTAACCCCACGCCAGGTGCCGCCCCGCAGCGACGTAATAGAACTCGTCGCGATGCCACCCGTAACGCGTCGCAACGACAAGATGAGCAACGCCGACCGCCGCCGCAATCGCGAGCACCGGACACCACGCAACCCCGGCGACGTCTCCGTCCACCCTCGCCAAGCCCGTCTCAACATCGTCCATCCGCCATCAGTCTGACCGACACAACCCCAGGCACCACAGGTTGCCTCGCCAGACACTTCGCGTCCTAGAACACGCGTCCCAATATCACGCGTATCGGCTGTCTCCTATCGCCGGGACCGAGACGCTCGGGATCGCTCGGTGGAGACGTCGGACGAGGGACCTATGCAGCTCGACGACTGCGCACGGTCGACCCGTTGATTGATGTTCGGTCCGCGAAGAGTCCGCGGGACGTTGAAAAACGGCGATCAGTGACGCGAACTAACGATGAGCGCTTCCGCAGGTCACGATGACTCGGCCGCGACGGAGCAGGTCACAGCGGCCCCTGTGTCGGACGTTCGCAACGTAGAAGCCGTGGGTTCAAGTCCCATCACCTCCACTCTCCGCAGCAAGCCGATCCGCCGCAGCGAAGCGGTGATCAACCGTGCAGCGTCGTCGGCGCTATAGCGTTCTCGCAGTGGAACAGCCGCCGGTGGGGGCGCCGACACAACCCGAACGCGTCGTGTCGTGGCGGTCCGCGGAGCGTGCGACGCCATGGCTCGCCAATGCAATCGCCGGTGGGGCCGGCGTACTCGCCGCGAGCGGCGTGATCGCGTTCGGCGTCGACCTGTACCCCGATCACGGGCACGGGGTGGGCTGGGCCGGCCTCGCGTTGTGCGTGGTGTTGATTGTGGCCGGACTCGCGCTCGTCGTCGCGCTGCCGACGTTGTTGGAGTCGGCCGGGATCGCGATGATCGCGATCGGTGTCCTGGGAGCGATGGCGTTCGTGCAGCTCCCTCGCGTGCACAGCCCGAGCGACCTGCGCCCCTTCTTCGCGGTGACGATCGTCGCCTGGCTCCTTGGCTTTGCGTTCGGTCCGGCGAAAGCCCGCCCATTGCTCCTGTCCCTCGCATTGCTGATGGGATTGACCTGGGCAACGGTCGAGGTCGCGGACACGAACACGGTCGCGCGCTCGCCGTTCGCCTCGTCGTTCACGTTCGACACCGGTTCGGGCAGCGGCAGCAGCACCTTCACGACCAACCCGGACGGGTCGATCAGTCCCGACTCGTTCCCGCCGATCGTCGGGGAACCGCACAAGCCCAACGACGGCGAGATCGGTGGTGTCGCGCTCGCGTTCGGCATCGTCTACCTCATCGGCGTCGCGGTCCTCGACGCGCGCGGCCGAAGGGGCATCGCCACCGCGGCCGTGCTCCCCGGCGTCATCGCCATGGTCGAGGCGGTGATCTTCCTCGGTGCGGAGGCGAAGAGCGTGATCGTCGCCGGCTTGCTGAGTGTCGCAGCCGGCCTGTTCGTCGGGTCGGTTGGCACCCAGTCGCACCGCCGCTTCACGGTGTGGGTCGGCGCGTTCGCCGCCACGGTCGGAGCAGTGCTGCTGGCCGGCAAGGTCACCGACTCGACAACGAGCGGCGGAAGCAATTCGCACGCCGCGTCCGTGTACGGCGCGTTCGCGATCGTGTTCGGCGCGGTGATGGTCGCGGTCGCGGCGCTCGTCGCGCGCCTGCTGCGCGAGCCCGCCACGGGCGACGACCCAGCCGCGGCGAGCACGCCGTCGGAGCCGTCGCCCCCGCCGGCGCCCACTCCGATCGAGCTTGCGTGACACGGGCCCGTTTGAGAAACCCTGGCCGAGACGGGCGTGCTGTGTTAAACCGATGCGCGGTGCGGGCGCGGACCTTGTAAGGACGCGAAGGAATGCCAGAGGAGTTCGTCGCCGAAGCCGACGCCATCCGGTTCACGTATGCGTGGGCTGCCGACGGCACGCTGAGTCTCCTCGACGGTGTCCGCGTCGCGATGACCGCGCTGCCCGGTGTCGTGCTCGACCCAGCCGACGCTCCGTTCAGTGGCTACTGGTACGAGTTGCGCACGGTCACCGGCGCCGTGCTGTGGCAGCTCGTGACGAACAATCCGCTCGCCGCAGTCGTCGAGCTGCCCGACGACACCAGCCCGGCGAACGTCGCCGACGACCAGGCCGGTGGAACGGTCGTCACGGTCGTTCCGGCGATCACCGACGGAGTCACGGTCGCCGTCATGGGATCGCCCGCGACACAGCTCGACGGCCCGGCAGTCGAGCTCCTCACGCACCCGTTCGCCGAGACGCCGTGACCGCCGCCGACGGGGTCGTTCTCGGCATCACGAAGGTCGTCGACCACGGACCGGTCGATCGCCGCTTCAACCTCGTGTTCCTCTCGGAGGGTTACCAGGCGCCGCAACTGAGCGACTTCGTCAACCTCGTGACGGGGGTCGTCGTGTCGCTGAGACTGAAACTTCCGTTCCGCGAGCTGTGGCCCGCGATGAACGTCTTCCGTATCGACGTTGCGTCGACCGATTCCGGTGTCGACGTTCCGGCCACCGCAACGGTGCGCAACACGTTCTTCGACGGCCGGCTGCCGGGCGCGGCGCGCGTCATCCGGTGCGACG
The DNA here is from genome assembly GCA_038240075.1 of Acidimicrobiia bacterium. GTDB lineage: Bacteria > Actinomycetota > Acidimicrobiia > IMCC26256 > PALSA-610 > DATBAK01. The sequence goes on along the minus strand of JBBSEC010000004.1, from coordinate 38,693 downwards.
AGGCGGCCGTGCACACCCTCTGCCGCGCGCAGATCTCGCAGTACCACTATCCGGTTGTGATCGCACAGGTCGCGGGAGACTTCGCGTCGGCACCCAACGGTGTCTCGATCGTCGGCTCGGGCAACCCTTCGATTGCAGACGTCGTGATCCACGAATTGGGGCACAGCGCATTCGGTCTCGCCGACGAGTACGACGCCGACACAACCGATACGGCTCACTTCTCCGGCCCGCCACCAGCCGAGCCCAACGTCGCGAAGATCACCGATCTCGCGAAAGTTCCGTGGCACAACCTCGTCACCCCCGGCCTCACACGCGTGAGGAATCCCGACTGCTCGAAACCCAGCGTGAACGGCGCCGCGTCGCCACCCGATCAGATCGGGTTGTTCGAAGGTGCGCGTCACGCACACTGCGACCTGTACCGGCCCGCGGGCGACTGCAAGATGCGCCACATCGCGACCCAGTTCTGCACCGTCTGCATCGAGCAGGCGCGGGCCACCCTGCGCACCTTCCGGCCGGTGACGATCGAACGAAACCGGTTCGCGGTGAACCCGCCGAGCATCCTGCAGCTGACGACGCTCCAACTCGACGCCGGCCCGTCGGCACTCGTGTACGACCCTGCGAGCGGCTCCGCGCAGTTGTGGGCCATCGCCGCCGACGCGTCTTCGCTCACACCGACGTTCTCGCACACCTGGTCGACCGGTGTCACCGCGACCGTGCCGCTCGCGTTGAACGCGCGAGTCGGTCTGTTGATCTATTCGGCGCTCACCGGACGCGTCGAGATCGACGAGGTCGCGGGCGACGGGACGCGCATCGTGACGTTGTGGCCGGCGCAGTGGACGACCGATTGGTCGGCGATGACGTCGTACATGTGCGCGGGCAGCCCGTTCCTGTTCTCGTACAAGACGATCAGTGGGCGCGCGGCAATCGACCGGGTTGCCGACGACGGAACCGGCACGATCACGCGCTTCGACGGCACGATTGAATCCGGCTTCACCGCGTTCGCGGCGATGGACCGCGTCGATCCCGTGATCCCTGGAGTCCGGCCCGGTGGCGCGCTGCTCGTCGGCTACAAGCCCGACAGCGGAACCGTGGTCGCGTGGGCGATCCCCGACGACGGCTCGGCACTCACCGAAGTGGCCCGGCTCGCCACGCTGCCGTTCGCGACCCAGATGGTGCCGGTGTTCGCCCGCAACGAGATGATCCTTGCGCTCAACAACTCGGTCACCGGCGACACCCGCTGGGTGTTCGCCGGCGACTTCGGTGCGCCATTCGCCCCGGGCGTCCCCCTCGGTGGCATCTCGCTCGCGGAGCTCGGGAGCACGACCTGGAGCGCGCTCTGGACGGCGATCGCACCGTTCATGCTCGGTGGTCAGAACCACTGGCTTGCTCATCGCGCGTCCGACGGGACCCTGGTCGTGGACCGGATCGACTGATGACCGACCCGCGCCCTCTCGTCCAGACGATGTCGGGCATCGCCGAGAACCTCGTCCCCGCCGGGCCGATACGAACGCAGCTCACGACGGCACGCGACGAGCTTGTCGCCGCGATGGGAGATGTCATCGCCCTGCCGCAGCCGCCCGTTGCGGGGCCTGCGCTGAACGCCGCGATCACCGCGTACAACGCGGCGGCGGGCGATTGGGCCACGGCGCTCCAGGCCGTGGCGGGCGCGGATCTTGCCGGGCTCCTGAAGCCGATGCTCGACATGCTCCCGATTCCGGGGCTGCGCGAGCTGCTCGGCAGCGTCGGCGCGAACGGCATCGACGAGCAGGTGAACCTCGGACCGCTGCTCCTGCGCGTGCAGGTGCCGCCGGTCGACGCCGCGTTTCCTGCGATCGTCGCCGGCGCGCCCCCGCCGGTGTTCCTCGGCTACGCGTCACTCGGCTCGGTCGGCCTCGATCTCGACCTCGCGCCGATGGGCGGCGGCGGCTACCTCGCCGCGCAGGGCGATCGACTGTCGGGTGTGCTCGAGCTGAAGCTCGGGATCGTCGACGTGCACGCGTTCGGCATCATCGAGCACGTTTCCGGCGACCTCTCGGTGCTCGTGTTGCTCGGTGCGCGCTTCTTCCCCGGCATCCAGCTCAGCTTCGGCTTCGCGATCGGCGCGATCGGCGGGCTCGTCGGCATCAATCGCACCATCGATGTCGACGCTGCGCGCCGCAAGCTCTCCGACGGCAGTGTCACCGACGCGCTCTTCCCCGACGATCCCGTCGCGAAGGCGCCGTCGATCCTCGCCTCGCTCGGAGAGCTCTTTCCGCCGCGCGACGGCAGCGCGGTGTTCGGGCCGACGTTCGAGCTCACGTGGGGACAGCTCTCGCCCACGGGACCGGCAATTGCGCAGGCGGATCTGGGTCTGCTGATCGAGCTGCCGGGCCCGCGCCGCATCGTGCTGGTCGGACGACTCGTCATCGCGCTTCCGCCGGGACCAATCAACCTCGTGCACCTCGAGCTCGACGTGCTCGGCGTGATCGATTTCGTCGCCGCGCTCGTGAGCATCGACGCCTCGCTCGTCAACTCCTCCGTGCTCGGCGTGCTGCGCATCACCGGCGACGCCGCCTTCCGGCTCAGCTGGGGCGACCGGCCGTACATGCTGCTCTCGATCGGCGGCTTCTTCCCCGGCTTCACACCCGAGCCGAGCATCGGGCGGGCGTTGGCGCGGCTCGCGATCACGCTCGACAGCCCCGTTCCCGGCGTGACGATCCGCGCCGAGGGCTACTTCGCCGTTACGACCAACACCCTGCAGTTCGGCGGCCGGCTCGAGGCGGGCATCTCGGCCGGACCGGTCGAGGCGGCCGGCTTCGTCGCGCTCGACGCGATCGCGACGTTCCGCCCGTTCCACTTCGAGGTCGACTACAGCGCCGGTTTCGCGGTGCGCTTCGACGGTGTCGACCTCGCATCGATCACCGTTTCGGGAACGATCTCCGGCCCCGGCCCCTTGTCGATCAGCGCGTCGCTCGAAGTCGACATCCTGTTCCTGTCGGTGTCGTGGGGCGAGACGTTCACCATCGGCGACTCCGTCGATCAGGGACCGCCGCCGGTTTCGTTGCACGACATCATCAAGGAGCAGCTCGACCGCCCCGCCAATCTGCGCGGCGTCGACGTGACCGATCCCGCGGTGAAGATGGCCCCACGCTCCGGGCTCGCCGACGCGCCGCAGGTTGCGTTGGTCGCGCCGACTGGTACGTTGCAATGGAGTCAGTCGGTGCTCCCGTTCGACACGACGATCATGGAGTTGCGGGGCGCGCCCGCGAGCGACGCGGGCCAGCTCAGCTTCGACGCGCCGTCGGGAACGCTCAACCAGACCGGCGCGAGCGACGAGTGGTTCAGCCCGGCTTCGTTCCGGCACCTCACCGCGGCCGAGAGCCTCAACCAGCCTTCGTTCGCCGAGCTCCCGGGCGGAAGCGTGCTCGCGCTCGTGCCGGCGATGGGACCGGTGGTAGCGAAGTCGAGCGACTTCGAGGTGTACGTGCGACGCGAAGACGACAAGTCGCTGACGGCGCTCGGATCGCACGCGCTGCTCGCGTTCGGGAGCCTGTTGGCGTCGCGCCTCGCCGGACGGGCCGGCGCGCCGACGCTCACGAACGACGACGCTGTACTCACGATCGACCGGGCCAAGGAGAAGGCGTGGTCGGTGGCCGGTGGTGGGACTGCGCAATCCGTCTCGAGCGAGACCGAGGCGCACACGCAGGTCGCGTTGTCGTCACCTGCACAACCGCTCGCGGCCGCGCGGGTCGACGACCGCGTCGCGCTCGGAGGAGTGCTGTGACGCAACGGCGGTGGAACCGATGAGCGACATCAACTTCCAAGGTTGGCGACGGCCGGCCGTCGCGCAGTCGGGAACGCTCACGCCGTTGGGGCGGCTGGCGACGACGGTCACGGTCGGAGCGACGGTGCACCAACTCGACGGCGGAACGGGAACCGCGTCGGCTGCCGTCCCGCTGGAGTTGCTCGGTCCCGGCGACATCGCGGGCTTGGGTGCCAACGCGATCCGCACGGTGATGCCCCAACCGGGCGCAGTGGGATTCGAGGAGCGGCACAGCCCGTACATCGAGCTGGTTCCCGCCGAGCTGCCGTGGCGGTACACGCCGGTCGGCAACGAGCCCGGTGGCGGTGTGCGCCCGTGGCTCGTGCTCGTGGTCGGCACCGAAGCCGACGGTGAGCTGACGGTGCTCCCGTCGGGGCTCGTGACGTTGAGCCCCGATCTCATGAAGCTCTATGACCTTTCGCGGTCGAGTCGGTGGGCGCACATGCAGGACGACGGAGTGTCGCCACCACTCGCGCGCGTGTTGTCGGTGCGACCGCTCGAGAAGACGCCGGCCGGGCAGGTCTGGAAGTGGACCGCGGTGCTCGTGCCCGCGTTCAACGCGGCCGGCGCGCCGGCGTGGCCACAGAACCCGGGCGATCCGGTCACGTTGCCCTGCTACCACCGCTGGTCGTTCTCGACCGCCACCGACCTCCTCGACTTCAAGACGATGGCCGCCGCGCTCGAGCCGCAGGATCCCGCGGGGCTCGGCGTCGTCGATCTGTCGTACCGCGCGCAGCCCGGTCACGATCTCGCGATCCGCGGTGCGCTCACCACCAGCGACCCGGTACCCGCGGCCGACGGCGCGATCGCGCCGGATATCGCTGCTGATCTCGCGCTCCGACGCGCGGTTGGGTCCCTTCCGCTGCGACCACCGGTGCTCGGACTCCCGACCTACGGCGACCTGTGGGTCGATCCGAAGGCACCGGTGCCGACGTGGGAGGCGGAGCTCGACGACGATCCGCGCCGCCGTGGCGTTGCGGGCCTCGGCGCGTGGTGCGCGGTTCGCGAGCAAGACCTCCTGCTCGACAGCGCGCGCCGCAAGTGGGGCGCGATTCTCCCCGTCGCGCAACGGGTGCGGAGCCTCGCGTTGGGCTTGGCCGCGTCGTCGTCGCTCTGGCGTCGACGCATGCCCGTGGCGCCCGAACGGCGGCTCCTGCTCTACGGTCCGTCGCTCGCCGGCATGGTTGCCGAGGGCGACCACACCGTGCTCGAGCTGCTCACGACCGCGAGCCGGCCGTTCTCGGCCGCGTTCTTCTCCGGTGCGGCCCGGCGCGCGATGCGGCCCTCGACCGGCCGGCGGCCGCACGGGAGCACGCTCAGCGAAGTCGACCTGGTCGATGCCGCGAACCGCTGCCCCGAGGCACCGAAACCGCCGGGCGGACTTCCGGACGGCGACGGCGCCGGCCGGGTGCTCGCCGAGCAGGGCCGCGGCGACGGGCGGTCGTTTCTCGACCTCGCGCGCGAAGGCCGGTTGCAGGCCGAGGGGATCGACAACGAGAGCCTCGTCGACATCGCAGGCCGCGTGCCGGGACCGCCGCGACACGAATGCCAACCGCTCGATATCGGCGCGCTGGTCGGAGTCCTCGACGCCGCCGTCGACCCGACGAGTGACGATGCCCCGGCGCGCACGCGCGTGCTCGGTCCGATCGAAGGGCTCGAAGCACCGCTGCTCGCGCCGCCGGAGCCGTGCGCAGACATCGACGTGCCGGCGTGGCGCTTCCTGCGCGATCACGCGAAGCGGTGGTTGCTTCCCGGCGCCGAGGTCCTGCAACCGGATCACGTCACCGGTCTGAGCACGAACCCCGTCTTCGTCGACGCGTTTCTCGTCGGCCTCAACCAGCAACTCGTCGGCGAATTGCGATGGCGCAACGTCCCGGTGCGAACCGGTTGCACGCCGGTACGGCGGTTCTGGGATCTCGTGCATCCCGACGCCGGCACCGCGCACGACGACATCGTCGGGATCGCCGCTTGGGACGCGGGGTCGAGTCTCGGTGAGCACCTGCCGGCCGACGCGCCCAGCAGCGAGTTCGTCGTGGTCCTCCGGACCCAACTGTTCCGGCGGTACCCCGACACGTTGATCTACCTCGTGCACGACCCCGCGTTCTCGGACCCTCCGCCCGATCCGACGCCCGCCCTGCGCGTCCTGCCCGTGCTCGTCGGCGAGGTCGAACGCGACCTCCCGTTCTTTGGCTTCCCGATCACACCGGCCGTCGCCGACGAGTACTGGGTCGTGATCGAGCAGGTACCGCACGGCTACCAGTTCGGCGTCGATGATCCGGTTGCGGTCGATCCCGACGGCGGCGTGTACGCGCAGGTCAAGTTCATCTCACCGGTACGCGTATTCCTGAGCGGCGCGGCATTGATGGGTTCCGCGCCGTGAGCCCGCCGATCGGAGTTCTCTGCCCCGTTCGCCTCGAGACGGTCGCCGACTACGTCGACGGGCGTTGGCTCCTCCTGCTGCGCGTCGTTCCCGACGAGGTACAGATCGACCGGCACGATCCGCGCGTCACCGACGACGAGCTCGACGCGCTCGAAGCGTTGTGGAGCGCCGGCCCGGCCGGTTTCGACGAGGGCTTCGCCATCCTCGCGCAGCGATTCGGCGGCGCCCGCGCCGCGTGGCTCGTTCGCGCGTTTCCGTCGGGCTTCGATCGCAGCACCGCACCTCGACGTGTGCACGGCGGCACCACGCCCGACGCCGCTCCCGGCTTCGCGACCGTGTCGAGCTTCCCGAGCGCCTATCAGGTGTGGGCGCTCGTCGGCGGCGTGCCGCAACTCTTGCACGAGCAATCGGTGCTCGTCGACGAGCTCACCATCGACCCGACCCTGAAGGTCGAAGATCGTTGGTCGACGTCGTGGAAACGCGCGCTCGCCGTCGGGCTCGGGGCGGAGATCGATCTCGATCAGCTCGATCCCACCAGCGCGATCGAGGCGTTGATCGTCGTCGGGATCGACGAAGGCGTCGACCCCGCTCCGTTGTTCGCAGCGCATCGCGACGCGGGCCGGCTCGCGGTGCTCGACGCCGCGACCGCGACCAACACCGTCGCGGGCGCGCCCACCGTCGACCTCACCGGCACCGGCGCGCAGTGGCGCGCGATCGTCGACGAAGCGCCCGACGCCGGCGTGGCCGGTCAGCTCGGCTTCGCACTCACGGGCGCAACCGACGGTGTGGGCCCGATCCTCGGCGGCGAGCGTGGCGCGACACCCGATGGTGCATTGGTCGCCGCGCTGTGGCCCGCACTCTGGGGCTTCGCCGCGATCGATCTGTGGAACTGGAATCCCGATGCCGTGCACGAAGCCGGCGCGTGGGCGGCCGACAACCTGCGGCCCCTCGGGCCGTTGCCCGCGGTGCGCGTCGGCGACCAGCCCTACGGGATCCTCCCCGCGACCGCGCTGGCGCGATGGCAGGCCGCGCCCGGCGATCCGGCCGTCGAAGCGATGCTCACGGCACCGCTGCAAAGGCTGCGAGCCGCGGCTGCGAGCGCAGCCGAGGCGCGCGGCACGACCACCGCGGCCGACGCGCGCCGCTGGCTCGACCTGCTGGGCGACGTTCCGTGGAGCGACCGCTTCGGGGTCCGGTGGTTGTGGCCGCTCGAGCTGGCCGAACGATTCGTGAATCAACCGGCGAAACTCGACGAGTGGTGGCGCGATCAAGCACGCGCGCTCGTCGATCTCGTCGGCATGCCCGGCCGGCCCTACTTCGCGATCAGCGACACCGGACCGCTCGAGATCGCGCTCGTCGATCCCGTGATGTGGAACCCGAAGGGCGAACCGAACCTCGTCGCCAAGATGCTCGATCGGATCACCGAGGTCGCGGAGCACGAACAGTGGGGCGAGTTCCTCCAGCCGTTGGAGCTGTTCCAGCCGTTCCGAATGCCGAACCTCAGCGAGCGGTACGACACACCCGACTCACTGCTCATTCGGCTCATCGTGCGTTCGCTGCTCGTCGCAGTTGGTCACGCGGCGATCGGCGCGGGGCCGGGAACCGTGCTCGACCCGGTTGTCGTGAACGATGTCGACGGCGTGCTGCCGCGAACGGTGCTCGAAGATCTGATCTTCGGCGGTGGTGCCGGTGCAGGCGGGCCGGCGGGCAACGCACGCGACATGACCGTCAAGGCCGTCGCGTCGATCGCCGCGGACAACCCTCCCGACCTCGAGCTCGCGTTTCGCGCGTTGCTCGACACCGCGTCGCACCGCATCGACCCATGGGTCACGGGTATCGCGTGGCGACGGCTCCTCGACATGCGCCGCCTCGGCGCGCCGAGCGCGTCGGGTATCTACGGTTGGGTCGACGGACCACTCGTCGGTACACCGGGACCGACGCCCGCGGGGTTGCTGCTCGCGACTTCCGACGCGCAAGCGCGCACGATGGCCGTGCTCCGCGACAAGGCCATCCACGATCCCGACGCGCGGTGGCAGATGCATCTCGACTCCGCGACGACCGCCGCCGCGGTTCGCCTCGCCGACGACGTGCGCCTCGGCGTGCATCCCGGTGAGGCACTCGGGCGCCGCGTCGAGGCGATTCTCGACCGCCGCGATCGGATCGACCTCGCACGCAAGCAGTTCCCGCTCGGGAACGACGCGCAGCAACGCCGCGTCTGCGACGGACTCGCGATGCTCGAGCCGGGCGCCGATCTCTCGATGTTCACAGCGGCGGAACGGGACCAGATCCTCGGGCTGCAACTCGTTGTCGACGCCTACAGCGATCTGCTCGTCGCCGACGGAGTGCACCAGGTGATCCTCGGCCGCCCGGACGCGGCCCGGCGTTCGATGGAAGCGGCGGCCGGTCTGGCTCTGCCTCCCGATCTCGATGTCGTTCGTTCGCCGCGTCCGGGACGCGCGGCGCGTACGACCGTGCTCGTGGCGCTGCCGTTCTCGGATCCGGCGGCAGTGACACGACCGGCCGCGTTGGCCGACGCCGCCGTCGCCGACCACCTCGACACCGCCCTCGGCGCTGTGCCGTGGACGTGGACGGCGTCGACCGGGTCGGGCGATCTCCCGGTGACGCTCGCCGACCTCGGCTTGCAACCGGCCGACGCGATTGCCTTGGGCACCGCCGCGCTCGACCAGATGGTGATCGACTCCGTGAGTGGCACCGCAGTGACGACGCGGCCGAGCGCGCTCGACACCGGTGCGGGCATCCTGCTCGCGCTGCGCGGCGACCCGTGGGTCGGCGACGCGGATGCCGACGCCGGCGACGTTCCGCTCGACGAGCTGCTGGCGCGTTACCGACGGCTGCGCGAATCGGCGAAGGCCCTGCGCGTCGCGGCGCAGGTGCCGGGGGCCGACGCGGTTGCGTTGCTCGTGAGCCTGCGACCGTGGGGTGTCACACCCACACCCGCGCCCGGCGAATCACCCGACTCGGTGATGGCGCGCGCGATCGACGCGCTCGGCGAGCGGCTGCACGCCACGCCGCGCGAACCGACCGCGTCGGATCCGGCCGGCACGCCGGAACCATCCGAGGCCGCGGGCCTCGACGCGCGCGGATTCGCGCGCGCCATCGTTGCGCTCGCGTGTCCCGGCGCGCCGTGGCCGGTGCTCGCGCGGCGACCCGCGGCAACCCTCGCACCCCTGCAGGCGCCGACGGGCGCCGAGCTCGAGGAGTGGCTGGGTATCGTTGCGGCGGTACGACCACGGCTCGCGGGTATCGATGCGTACCAGCTCGACGCAACGCCGTTCACCGGGCGCCTCGACCGGCCCGGCGACGTGTGGCAGATCACGGCGGCGCCGGCCGGCGGCGACCCCGCCACGCGTCTCGTCGCCGCGTTCGGGCCGCCGGCCGCGTTCGCGAACCCGGCCGGCCCCGTCGGCGACACGGTCGCGGTCGGTTTGGCCGATGATTTCGTCGAAACGATTCCCGCGTCCCGTTCGGGCGCGAAGCAAGCGCCCGGCGATCGGGTCCTCACCGCCGCGGTCGGGTTCAACGCACCCGCAGCCCGCGCGCCGCAAGCGGTGCTGCTGGCAGTTCCGCCCGATGTCGATCAACCGCTCGACGGCCCGACCCTCGTCGACATCGTCATCGAGACGCGCGCCCTCGCGCACGCGCGTGTGGCGGGACCACTCGGAGTTGAAGATTTCGCCGCCGGCGCGCCGATCGCACCGCAGCCGATGGCGAGGCGTACCGGCCTCGATCTCTCGTTGGCGGCCGAGCTATGACGCAGCGCTTCGACGTCGTGCGGCGCATCGAGCCGCAGGCTCCGCTCGGCGATCTCGACCGCGGCTTCGCGGCCGAGTCGGCCGACCCGGTGTGGTTCCTCGGCCGGCAGTGGCAGCTCGGCGAGCACCAGGGCGAGAACGCCTCTTCGCCGGTGCTCGCCGTCTCGACGGTGGTTGCCGCGCGCGTCAGCAATATCGACGCGCGTCCGGGCGCGCTCCCTGAGAACGTGCCTGCGGAGTCGCTGATCGAGGGCGAACCCGACGACTGGTGGACACCGCGTCGGCGCGTCGAGCTCGGTCGCCGCAGCGCGGCCGCGGTCGGGGATCGCCCCGAGTTGCGCTGCCGTGATCTCGCCCCGCCCTACGACCGGTTCAACCGCGCCGAGGCAGCCGACGGGACCGTGACTCGCGAAGGTGAGTACGACGGCCGCGCGATCTGGCTCGCGCGCGCAGAGCTCGCGTTGCCCGCGAGCCTGTTCGCCGATGTTCCCGCTCTGCGCTCGAACATGTGGCGCCCGCCCGAGCTGGCCTACGACGGATCGTGGCCCGCAGGGGGCGGACGCGTGCTCGTGGAGGGACACCGGGGCGGCGAGCTCGACTGGTGGTCGGCGACGATGATCGGAGTGCCGGCCCAGCTGGAACAGCAAGACGTCAGAGCCGTGCCTACGCGACTCACGTTCCCCGGCGCGCCCGCGCCGCGCTGGTGGCAGATAGAAGATCATTCCGTCGACATCGCGGGCTACCCACCCGATCGCGCGCACCTGGCGACGATGTTGCTGATCGACATCGTGTGCTCGCACACCAACGACTGGTTCGTCTTCCCTGTGCCTGCCGACGTCGCGACGGTCGTCGGCGTGCCGACCGCGCAGATCATCGACGGATTCGGTCACTCGTATCCAGTTGCGCCGCCCGGAGATTGGTCGCTCCAACGCGTCAGCGCGCCGTCGTCGAGCCCCCTCGGGCCGGCGCCGATGCTCGTCGCGGTGCTCGCGACCACTCCCTTGGTCGGCGACGATTTCGACGAAGTCGCGATCGGTGTCGACGAGGAAGCCAACGTGCTGTGGGGTGTCGAGCGCCGGGTCGCGGGCATTGTGCCCCCACTCGGCGCCGACGAGATCGCGGTGAGCACCGCCGAATTGGCCGACAAGCTGCCGACCGGTCCGCTCGACTACCAACCGACCGGACCCATGGAAAAGCCCTGGTTTCCGTACCTTCTCGAGGCGGGCAGCGGCCCCGCGCGCTTCGTTCCCCACCGGCTCGCCAACCTGCGCGCCGACGATCCCGTTCCCTTCCCTCCGCCGCGCTCACCCTTCTTCACCGACGGCAGCGGACACGTGCCGGCGTACTTCGAGATCGCGCCCCGATCGGTTCCGAACTGCGGTCTGCGGCTGACGCGGCGCTGGGTCCTCGCGCGCGCGGTCGACGGCGCGCCCGTGCTCTGGCACCGGCGCGCCGCGGTACCGCTCGACGCGCCGCCGGCGAAACCGCTGTTGTTCGACGTGATGGAACCGTCGCCGCTCCCAGACTGAGTCGCGGCGCGGGCTCGCTCCTGCGTCCACCAGTCTTGGGCGGCGAGCAGTCGCGTGGCCAGCCGTTCGCTGGTAGTGCAGCTAGTCCGCAACGCCCGCACTACGCGCCCTCGCTGCGCATCTCCGCGAACACCTCCTTCGCGGTCAGCATCGCCTCGCGCGTCGCGGGCATTCCGATATACCCGGCGAGGTGAAGGAGCACCTCGCTGAGCTCGGCCTCGGTCCAACCCTGCCGCCGCGCCATTGGCAGGTACATCGCGAGCTCCGCCCACCGCGCGTTCGTCGCGGTGGACACGACGCTGATGAGCGTGCGCGTTTTCTTGTCGAGGCCGGGGCGCGACCACAGCAGACCCCACAGCGCCTCGGTCGCGTAGTCAACGAAGTCGGACATGATCGGGTCGTCATAGGCGTCCTGAGCCATGCGATCGACCATCGCGTCTCCCATCAACTCCCGTCGCGTCTCGCGCCCGGTCGCGTGGGCGTCACTCTCAGCCATGGCACCTCCCTTTCGTCTCGTCGACCGTATTCGATGGTGCCGTCTGATGCGCGGGCTTGTGCCACTGCCGTACGACGTTCGCGGCGGACAAGTCGTGCGTTCAAGTCCCGTCAACTCCACTAATTTCCCCACCATGAGCTTTGCGGTCGCAGCCGATGCGTACGACCGGTTCATGGGCCGGTATTCCGGGCCGCTCGCTCCTGTGTTCGTGGACTTCGCCGAGGCCGCCGACGCGACGCGCGTGCTCGATGTCGGATGCGGCCCGGGTTCGTTGACTGCCGAGCTCGTCAGGCGCCTGGGCCCCGCGTCCATCGCCGCGGTCGATCCTTCCGACAGCTTCGTCGCGGCGGCGCACGCGCGGTATCCCACGGTCGACGTGCGCAAAGCGAGCGCGGAGCGCCTCCCGTTCGATGATCAGGCCTTCGATGCCGCGTTGGCGCAGCTCGTCGTCCACTTCATGCGCGAGCCGGTGGTGGGTTTGCGCGAGATGGCACGCGTGACCCGTGATGGCGGCATCGTGGCCGCATGCGTCTGGGATCACCACGGCGGTGAGGGACCGCTCAGCGTCTTCTGGGAGGCGGCACGCACGCTCGATCCCGACGTCGACGACGAGTCTCGGCTGGCCGGGGCGCGCGAAGGTCACCTCGCCCAGCTCTTCGGAGAAGCCGGACTCGAAGCGATCGAGGAGCGCGCGCTCCGGATCACCGTCGAGCACCCGACGTTCGAGGACTGGTGGGAGCCGTTCACGCTTGGGGTCGGCCCGGCGGGTGTACACGTCGCGGGACTCGACGGGATCCGGCAAGGCGAGCTCAGCGAGCGCTGCCGCGAGATGTTGCCAGCGGCACCGTTCGCGGTGACTGCTCGTGCCTGGGCGGCGCGAGGACGCAGCTAGTGGCCCGCGATCCCGCCGCCATCGATGTGGATGATCTCGCCGGTGATGAACGGTGACGACTCGAGGAACAGGACGCCTTCCACGATGTCGCGCACCTGGCCCACGCGACCGATGGGCTGCTGCGCGCCGAGCGCGTCGTAGGCCTCGGGGTCGCGCGTCGACGTCTGGATGACGCCCGGTGAAACGGCGTTGACCCGAATGCCGCGCGTCGCGTACTCGATCGCGAGCGACTTCGTGACCGCGGCCAGGCCGCCCTTCGTGAGTGCCGTCAGCGCGGCCGGTACATTCGAATCGGCGTAATCGACGAGCGTGGTCGTGATGTTCACAACGTGTCCGCCGTCGCGCTCCAGCATCTCGGCGATCGCGCGTTGCGTCAGCGCGAAGAAGCCGGTGACGTTCACTCCGACCACCGACGCGTAGTCGGCCGCGGCGTATTCTGAACGGCTTCGAAATGAATACGCCGGCGTTGTTGATCAGCGTGTCGATACGCCGAATCGCTCCCGCGCCTCGGTGACGATCCGTTCGGCGGTAGCGGGCTCGGAGATGTCGCCGCCGACGACGAGCACGCCCGGGTCGTCCGAAGGCTTGCCCGTGAGCGAGCTCCCGACGACGCCCCAGCCTCGTAGACGGTACGCCGCGGTCAGCCCGGCGCCGATGCCCCGCGAACTTCCGGTGATGATCGCGACCTTCTGTGCGCTGTCGACCATGTCCGCGATGATCGCGCTGAAGGAAGCGATCGCGCCCGGTCAGCTGTCTCCGACCAGGATGCCCATCCTTGTCGCTGATCTGTCGGCCGAGGTTCTCGGGTCGATAGCCGGCGGGGCGGCGATCTCGACGACTGGCGCAGCGAGCCAGTGGTGCAGACTCTCGGCCGTGACGACGCCTGATCTGCTCGACCCCAAGTTCTACGCCGACATCGACGGCATGCACGACGCGTTCCGCGCGATGCGCGCCGAAGGCCCGGCCTGGCGCGACGAGAAGAACGAGATGTGGGCAGTGGTGCAGCACGCCGCGCTGGTCGACGTCGAACGGAGCGCCGACATCTTCTCGAGCAGCGGCTGTTACCGGTCGCGCGTCGCGCCAATGGAAGAAGACATGATCGCGAAGGACGATCCTGCGCACCACGAGCAGCGTGCGCTCGTATCGCGGCGGTTCACTCCGAAGGCGGTCCAGCGTCTCGAGCGCGCCATCGATGCCACCGTCAACGACCTCGTCGACGCATTCGTCGACGGTCGTGACTTCGAGGTCGTCGACGACCTCGCGGCACCGTTCCCGGCTCGCCTGACCGCACACCTTCTCGGCTTCGGCGAGGACCGCGCCGCGTCCGTCCGTTCGTGGTCGGAACGGCTCATGCGCATCGACCAGCTGGAAGACGATCCGACCGTGCTGATGGGCATGATGACCGCGATCCAGGAGTTCGCGACGGACCTCGCACCGCTGGTCGAGAACCGGCGGCAAACGCCGCGCGACGACCTCGTTTCGATCTGGGCGAATGCCGAGCTCGGAGGTTGCCCGGTCGACATGTCGGTGCTCGTACAGGAGACGGGACTCTTCATCTCGGGAGGCGCCGAGACCACCCGCACCGTCATCGCGCGCGGGCTGTACGAGTTGGCGCGTCATCCCGCAGCATGGGAAGCGATGGCGGCCGACGCCGAGGCGATCCCGGCTGCGGTCGAAGAGATCATCCGTTGGGTGACACCGCTCAACAACATGTTCCGAACCGCGACGCGCGACGCGCAGATCGCCGGCACCCCGGTTCGCGAAGGTGATCGAGTGATCCTGCTGTACCCGTCGGCCAACCGCGACGAGCTGCTGTTCGAGGATCCCTACACCTTCGACATCACCCGTCAACCGAATCCGCACATCGCGTTCGGGTTCGGGCCGCACTTCTGCCTGGGGGCTTCGCTCGCACGGCTCGAGCTGCGGATGCTGTTCACGCACTTGACCCGGCGCATCACGAACCTGCGAGTTGTCGCGGAACCCGACATCGAGCCGAACATCTTCGTCGGAGCCGTGCGCTCGTTCCGCCTCGGCTTCGACCGACGCTGACGCGATGGGCAGGGGCGTTCCGCACGGTTCGCCGCGTGCCCCGACCTCCTTGGTACTGCACTTTCTACGCATACGACATGGGCGCAGTACCAAGGCGCGGTTTCCGGAGGTGCGGCGTCAGCGCACGAGGCCTCGGGGCAACGGCAAGGGGAGGTCCGTGTACGTGACGATGCCGGGCGCGGCGGCCACCACGCGCGGGATCGCGTTGATGGCCGGCATGGCGGTCATGATCATGCCGAGCACCATGAAGTCGGCGAACGTCGTGGCCTCGAAGTCGGGCGGGGGCAGGAACTCGAGCTTCGTCCGCACGGTGGGCCGGCCGTCGACCTGAATGACGTAGCCCTCCTCGATGGGCCAGTCGGGATCGAGGGTGTTGCCCTTCTTCCACCGGACCTGCAGCTCGACGATGGTGCGGCCGCCCACGCGGCCGTGCCAGTTCGCGGCGATGCCGGCGACGCAGCCGGCAGGGATGGTCCAGGACTCGAGCACGAGGTCTTCGGTGGTCTGCGCGTACTCCGCCTCGCACAGGATCTCGTCGAGCTCGACGCCGAGCGCGTCGGCCACCATCGCGACGGCCTCGCCGAACACCGCGGTGCCCTTCGCGGTCATCGCCGGGAGGTCGGGGTCGTCGATGGGGCGGGCGAAACCCGCGGGCAGCTCGGTTGTGGGCGAGTCGTACAGGGTGCTGTCGGCCGATTCGGTGATCGTGATCTTGTCGACCCGGTCGCAGATGCTCGCGGTGACGATGCTCAGCAGCTCCGCGAAGCCCGGGTTGATACCGGAGCCGAACATCGACGAACCGCCGCGTTGGCAGGCGTCGACGAGGCGGTCGCGGTCGGTACCGAGCCCCCGGCCGTTGATGAACGCGGCGGTGCTGACCACGTTGACCCCGGCTTCGAGGAGGCGGACGAGCTCGTCGACGTCCTGCCACATCGGGTTGTAGATGACGCAATCGGGACGCAGCGCGAGCAGTGCGTCGACGTCGTCGGTCGCGACCACGCCGACGGGATCGATGCCGCAGAGCTCACCGACGTCCCGGCCGACCTTGTCGGCCGACCACGCGTAGCAGCCGATCAGCTCGAGGTCGGGATTGTCGACGACGGCGCGCACCGAGCGCCGACCCACGTTGCCGGTTGTCCATTGCACCACTCGGTTCGTCATATGCGTGTCACGATCGCGGACAATGGAGCCGCTCGACAACCCCGCGTGGCACGCGCTCACGACTCAGCACGCCCTGTTCGCCGAGGGTGAGGGGCAGGCCCGGCGCTACCAGCACGATGTCGCGCCGTTCGCGGCGCTCCCCGACGAGCCTGACGCCGAGGCATGGGGCGCGCTCGCGAACTTGGTCGGCCCCGCGGGAACGGCCCTCATCTTCAGGACCGTCGAGGCGCAGGCGCCGGCCGATTGGGAGGTGCTCGTCCGTGTCTCGGCCGTCCAGATGGTCGCGAGTGAGCCGATCGGTGAGCCCGACGACGCGCTCGTCGATCTCGGATCCGAGGATGTGCCCGAGATGCTGGCGCTGGTCGGACGGACGGAGCCCGGGCCGTTCTTCGAGCGCACGCGCGAGCTCGGCTCGTACGTCGGCCGCCGCGATCACGAGGGTCTCGTCGCGATGGCGGGCGAGCGGATGCGGGGACCGCGATTCTCCGAGATCAGCGCCGTGTGCACCGACACCCGCGCCCGCCGGCAAGGGCTCGCGAAGCGCCTCGTGCGGGCTGTCGCCGGCGTCATCGAGGGGCGTGGCGACACCCCGATCCTGCACGTCGTCGCCACCAACGCGCCCGCGATCCGTGTGTACGACGCGCTCGGGTTCGAGACGCGAGCGGTCTTCGACGTGCTGGTGCTGCGCGCGCCGGCGTGAGCATCAGCGTCGCCGTTCGGTCAGACTCACGCACGATATCGGGGAGCGCACGGTATGACGGTGCTGGTGACCGGAGGAACGGGTTTCGTCGGATCGCATGTCGCGGCGCGTCTTGCCGAGTCGGGACGCGCCGTGCGGCTTCTCGTGCGCGATCCGGCAAAGCTGGCGCGGGTGCCGGCACTGATCGACGCGACGTCGATCGATGTCGTCGTCGGTGACGTCACCGATCGCGCGAGCGTCGAGCGCGCGCTCGACGGCTGCACCGCGGTCGTGCACGGCGCCGCGCTCGTCTCGCTCGCGGAACGGGATGCGGCCCGCGCCGAGGCCGTGAACGTCGGCGGGACCCGCCTCGTCGTCGGCGGCGCCGCCGAGCGTGGGATCACGGCCGTGCACGTATCGAGTGTGTCGGTCTTCGGGACCGGACACTCGATGATCACGATCGATTCGCCGCTCGCAGAGGCGCGCGGTGGTTACACGCGATCGAAGGTCGCGGCCGAACGGTTCGTGCGGGGGCTGCAGGAACAGCGCGCACCGGTCGCCGTGGTGTACCCGTCGGGTGTGCTCGGCCCGGACGCTCCCGACCTGGGCAGCACCTACCTCGGACTCATCGGGTGGGTCCGTACGCCACCGAAGACAAGCTCGGGTTGTTCGATCGTCGACGTGCGCGATGTTGCGCTCGCGATCGAACGCGCGCTCGACGCGCCGCCGGCGCGCTGGATGCTCGGCGGCACGTTCATGCCGTACGCCAAGCTGCACGGCGCCATCGCTCGCGTCACCGGCGTGCACCGGCGGGCGTTGCCCACTCCCGGAGCGGCGCTGCGGCTCGCGGGCCGGGCCGGTGATCTGGTGAAGCGGGTGCTGCCGTTCGACTATCCGCTCACGTACGAGTCGATGGTGATGGCGACCCGCGCGTGCCCGTACGACAGCGACGCGACATTGCGCGCGCTCGATCTGCGGTGGCGGCCCGTCGACGAGACCCTCGCCGACTCCATTCGCTGGCTCGCCGCGAACGACCATCTCCGCGCTCGCGTGGCCGGCGTCCTCGCGCCCTGAACCGCCTGGTCAGCTGTCGCCGTCACGCACGTCATCGGGAGCCGCGTCGGCCGCGACGACCGCACGCAGCGTCGCGGCCGCATCCGCGACGGCGCGGGAGAGGTCGCCGCCGGCGTCGGACGCGTCGATCGCGTCGAAACCGCTGGTCGTGATCAGCTCGCGGGTCGGTGGCGGCCAGGTCCCGACGACGACATCGAGCGTCGTATGCAGGGCCTGACCGCGTTCCCAGAGGATCCGCGCGCCGCCGACGTCGCCCTGGATCAGGAGCACGAGCGCGGCGCCCAGCACCACTTCCAGGACGCGGTCGATCATGCCGTCGGCTCGCCCGAAGACGGCCAGCTGTTCCAGGAGATATCCCGCGGCAGCGGGTGCGTCGCCAGCGGCGAGCGCGCACCACGCCAGACACCGGAAGGCGTCACCCCGGGGTTGCGGTATGCCGAGACGGCGGGCGGCGACGACTGCGGCCGTCGCAACGGGCAAGGCTTCGTCGATGCGGTCGAGCTCGACGAGCGCGAGGCTCACTTCGATCATCGCGTTGACGTGACCGAGGCCGCCCTCCGTCTCGAACGCGAGTCGCTCCTGCGCGCGCTGCAGCGCGAGCGGAGCATCGCCCAATGTGAGGGCGGTGTACGAGGCCGCGCTCATCGCCAAGCCGATCAGGCGTGTACGTCCCGACGCCCGCGCGTGCGCGAGCGCCTCGGCTGCGTGCTCGAGGGCGGCGCCGCGGTCGCCTTGGTCGGCGCACAGGACCGCGAGCCACATCGCTCCCCGGGCACGAAAAGGGTGATCGTCGGCGGCGAGCCCATCGGTCAGCGCCAGTTGGGCGGCGGCGGTGGTGAAATCGCTCGCCATGTACGCCATCCCTCCGGCCACTACGGCGAGCCGGGCCGACGACGCCGGGTCGATCTCGCCGTCGCGCAGCTCGTCGGCGAGGGTGCGCATGATCGAGAACTCTCCGGCCTCGACGACCGTGAGCGTGTACATCGCGGTCAGCGTCGCCACGGCGCGGTCGGCGGCTCCGTGGCCGGCGAGCCAACCAATCGCGGCGGCCGTATCGCGCAGGTCGGCGACACACGTTGCGAGCGTCGACGGATCGAAGTGGCCCTCGTCGCGCGCCATGTTCTCGGCCCGCTCCACGAACCACTCGGCGTGACGATCCCGGATCGGGTGCTCGTCGCCGAGTCGCAGCCGATCCCGAGCGACCCCGCGGATCGGGGTCAGGAACGCGAACCGACGGCCGCTCGGCGTCTCGATGCTGCGGAGCAAGCTCGCGCGCACGAGTGCGTCGAGCCCGGCTTCGGCCGCGAACCCGTCGAGACCCGCACCGCCGCCGATCGCGACGACCGTCGCGAGATCAACGGCGCCCTCGCACACGCCGAGCGCCGCGAACAGCGCGCGTTCGCCGGATTCGAGGAGGTCGATGCTCCACTCGATCGCCGCCTGCATCGAACGATGCCGATCGGAGCCCGTTCGTCGTGAGGCACCATGAACGGCGCTGTCGATGCGTCGCGCGAGCTCGCGGAGCCCGACCACGCGGGTCCTCGACGCGGCGAGCTCGATCGCGAGCGGCATGCCGTCGACGGCTCGACAGATCGTCTCGATCTCGGCCGTGAGGCCGTCGACGACGAAGAGCGGGTCGGCTTCGGAGGCGCGCTCGACGAACAGGCGCGCGGCGATCGACATCTCGTCGGCGCGTTCGCTCACTGGCAGCGGTTCGACCTCGATGACGCGCTCGCCCGGAATGCCGAGCTGGACGCGACTCGTCACCAACGCGCGGGTCGTGCGCGCACCTTCGAGGATCGCTCCGAGCAGCGGCGCCGCCTCGACAACCTGCTCGAAATTGTCGATCAGCAGCATGGAGTCGTCCTGTTCGAGGCGACCCGACACTTCGGCAACTGACGCCTCGGCGCCGAGGCCCGCCGCCTTCGCGATGAGCGGGAGGACCTCGTCGATGTCGCGCTCCAACGACAGGTCGACGAACTTCACGGCGCCGCTACCAGCCGCTCGCGCGTGCACCGCGGTCAGCGCCGCGTGGGTCTTTCCGACGCCACCAGGCCCGGTCAACACGACGAGCCGTCGATCGTCGAGTGAGCGGTGGATCGACTCGATCAGGCGTTCACGGCCCAGCAATGACGTGAGCGGCACCGGGACGCGCGCGGCGCGCATCGACGCGCCGCGCGGTGCGTCGAGAGCCGCGTCCTGTTCCAGCAGTTGCTGTTCGAGCAGGCGCAGGCCCGGCCCGGCGTCGATCCCGAGCTCGTCGACCAGGTACTCGCGCGCACGGCGGATGGCCCCGAGCGCATCGGCCTGCCGGCCCGCTCGGTACAGCGCGACGGCCAACTGCTCCCAAAGCCGTTCGCGCAAGGGCTGGAGGTCGATCGCCCGCTCGAGCTCGGCGACGAGCCCCGACCCGGCTCCCGACGCGAGCTCGGCGTCGATGCACCGTTCGAACGCGGACCAGCGTTCCTCGAGCAATGGTCGCGTCGCGTTCGTCGCGAACGGTTGGAACACGAGGTCTTCGCACGGTTCGCCCCGCCACACCTCGAGCGCGCGGCGAAACGCGGCCGCCGCCGTGGCTGGTTGGTGCTGGTCGCCGGCGGCGGCGGCTTCGCCGACATGCCTGCGGAACCGCAGCAGGTCGACGTCGTCCGGTCCGGCAACGAGCTCGTAGCCCGTGCCGCGGCCCATGATGCGACTCGGCATCCCGCGCGTCCGGTGCGGCTCGATCAGCTTGCGCAGGGTCGACACGTACACCTGCACGTTCTGGACGTACCGGTCCGGGATCTCCTCGCCCCAGACGCCCTCGGCGATGGCATCGACGCTGAGCGCCGAATTGGGCTGCAACGCGAGCATGGCGAGAACGGACCGCTGCTTCGCGCCACCGAGCGCAAGCGTGCGGCCCTCGTCGTCGATCACGTCGCACGGGCCCAGCACCCGCACTTCCATAGGCCCTCCCTTGGCGGGAAGGTACTGCGTTGGGCCGCTACCGGCCCTGACCTGCGCCGATGTGACTTTGATGCGGGCTGAAGTCGCTCTGAACTGACGAGGCGCAGTGTGGCTCTACCAGCCGGACCGACCGGCCGGAACGAAAGGAGCCCGACATGCGTCTGTTCAAGCGTCTCAGCGCCACCGTCGCCACCGTTGCCCTCGCCGGGACACTCGTCGCCGGCCTCGCCGCCAGCCCCGCCGGTGCCGTCACCAACGGCAACGGCGTCATCAACGGCTACGGCTCGGGCATCGCCTTCCAGGTCGGATGCAGCGGTTCGTACTTCAACATGGACGAGATGTCCGTGCTCGGCGCCAACACGACCGCCAGCGCGTTCCGCATCACGTTCTACTCATGGGCGCAGCGCCGCTGGTCTGCTCCGAGCGCATGGGCGTACCCGCAGAACTACATCGGCGGTCGCGCCTACCAGTACACGAACGGCTGGAACCTTGCGCAGTGGAACATCCCCGCCATGGGCACGGGTGCGTACAGCGTGTGGGTCGACTACGCCTTCCGCGACCGCTACAACGTCTGGCACTACGAAGGCGTCCTGCTCAACTCGATCACGAGCACGTACGCCGGGGCGACGAGCGGTGTCAACTCGCAGTACTGCTACTCACAGCAGGGCGGCTGGTAGACGACAAGCACACAGCACGACGAAGCGGGTGGGGCAGCGCTGCCCCACCCGCTTTCGCGCGTTGACCCTGTCGGCCTTGAGATGCGCTCGTAGGAAACGGAGAAGGAAGCGACGAGTGAGTCATCGACGAAGCGGACCGCTGCCTGGCCCTGCATCGGTGATGGATGTCGTGACCCACGCACGCCAGGGCCGAGACGACGGGGAGGGTCATGATTCTTGCGGGTAGCCCCGCACCTCATCAGCGGATGATGTTCGGTGAGATCACTGCGGTTCGCGCCGTGTTGGCGGTGGCCGGCCCCTGGAAGGGAACGACATCGGGTTGGCACATGGTGCCGGATTCGCGGTGCGGTGCGTGAACGGTCCCATGTAGCGATCGTGATCCGCGCCCGGCCACACCGCGCACACGCTCGAAAGCCAGGTCCACGGACGACCGAAGTAACCGAACTCACGGTCGGCGGCGGCCGCCGCGGTGGCCCACGCGCCCGGGGTCGACGGATTGTTGGTGTCGGAGCAGGCCACGCCGGGCCCACCCTCGACGAAGTTGGGATAGTTGTCGTACGCGGTGAGCTCGGTTTGCAGATCGTCTCCCGCGACCGCCGGTTCGCTGAGCGCGGCCTCCACCTGGGCCAGCGTCTTCGCCAGCTTCGGCCACGTCGGCGGGTCGTACAACGAGTTGAGCGTGAACCCGACCACGTCGGCGTAGCTGATCACCGTGCCGTCGGGAAGCACCAGCGGGTTGTCGAGCAGACGTCGAGTGAGGTTCCGATAGCGACCGGCGGCGTTGCCCGAGAACGCGCAGCTCCTACCGCCGCGATCGCACAGCTCGAAGAACTGCTGCAGCGTCACGGCGGCGCCCTCGTCGCTGCCAATGCGCGTCGAGAACGGCAGGGTGCGCGCGTCGTTGCCACGGCCGGTCGACCACGCGATCGGGTCGAGCACGCCATCGACGATCAGCGCGCGAACCTTGCCCGGAAAGAGGTTCGCGTAGGTGTTCCCGATGTACGAGCCGTACGAATAGCCGGCGTACGTCAACTGGGCGTCGCCCACGGCCTGGCGGAGGAGATCCAGGTCGCGCGCGACGTTCGCGGTCGACATGTGGTCGATGATGGGTCCCGCGTGCGTGCTGCACGCGTCGGCGAGCAAGCGATCGGAGTGTTCCCACGCGCGATCTTCAGGGCGCGTGAACGGGAACGCGTAGGGCGTGAGCACGCCGAGTGCCTCGTCGAGGCTGTCGAAGCAGTGCAGGGGTGTGCTGCGCCGGATGCCGCGGGGATCGAAGCCGACGAGGTCGAATCGGGCGCGTACCTCGTCGGAGTACAAGAGCTTGCCCACTTGGCGCACCATGTCGACGCCCGAACCGCCAGGCCCACCCGGATTCAGGAACACCGAGCCGATGCGTCGCGACGGGTCGGAGGCGGGCAGACGGATCAGCTTGAGCTTGATCGTCGCACCCTGCGGCTGGTCGTAGTCGAGTGGCAGCGTCGCGGTCGCGCAGTCGAAGCCGTCACCGCAATCGGCCCAATCGAGCTGAGGCACCGCGGGTCGCCTTGCCGTGGGCCGCACGGCCGGCCGTGCGGTCGTCGCCGACGCGGTCGCCGTGGTGGTCGCGAACGTGACGAGCGCGACCGCGAAGTAGGTCAGCTTGGCGGCCGCGCTGCGGCCGTGCCTTCTGGAAACGGAAGCAGCACCGAACATGAGATCCCCCCGCCGTGTTGTTCAGCCCTCGTAGTCCGCGCCCACGAACGGCCGGCGGCAAGGAGGCGGCCTTCCCGGCCCGTGGGGAGGCCGCCACCCCACGCCCGCCCCGTGGACCCGACGACGGGGTCAGTGCCGCCGGGCGCGTTTCGTCGCCGCGGCGGCGAGGCCGCCGGACGCGACGGTGACGAGGCGGCGTCGAGAACTCCTCCAGACGGGGCGGCGGTGCAACGTCGCCATCGCCGGCGCGCCGATGTGGCAGCGCTCCATTCGCCCCGTTTCGTCGGTGCCGAACGACACGGGGACGACGAGGCCCTCGATGGTGAAGGCAAACACCAGCGGGTCGGTGGCGTCGGTTGCGTGGAGCTCCACGCCGCGTCGCAGCTGCGGAACCGGTGAAAGGGCGCGTATGAACAGGCGCCGCTTCCTGATGAACACCTCGACCTCTCCACCGGCCATCTGCCAGGTGCGAACGTTGGTCAGGAAACCGGGCTTCGGTGCGTAACAGCCTGTGAGCTCGGACCACACGTGTGGGGACGCGGCGACGTCGCTTCTCGGGAGCAGACCTGCGGGGTCGGGCACTCCCAACCGCGACCTCAGCACCGACGCGGCGAGCCGGTGCGCGCCGAGGAACGAACTGGTGTTGGTCATGACGACGACGCCGATTCCGTCGTCAGGCGCCACCAACAACGACGAAGCGAAGCCGGGCATGTTTCCGTCGTGGCCGCACACGCGATGGGTGTCGAATCGGTCGAGGAAGAACGCCAGACCCATGGCTGTGTCGATGCGGGGGTCGACGGTGAACTGCATCGACATCATTTCGTGCAGCGTCTCGGGCGCGAGCACGTCGCCGTGCACACCCGGTCCGCCGGCGAGAAGCCACGCGGCGTACTTCGCCATATCGCTCAGGGGTGACAGCACGGAGCCGGCGCCGAGCAACGTGAGGTCGTAGTCGCCCACGGGTCGGAAGCGCCCGAGGACCCAGTGGTAGCCGGTCGCCATCTCGTCGGCGACGCGCTCGCTCCGCACGCAGTCGGTGTCGGCCATGCCGAGCGGCTGCAGGACGCGTTCGCGCAGGTGCTCGGCGAACGATCCGCCGCCGATGTCGGCGACCAACTTCGCGAGGACCACGAAACCGTGGTTCGCGTAGGCCCACTTGGTGCCGGCCGCGACTTCCGTTCGCAACACGCCCCGGTACAACTCGGTCGGATCCACGAGCGGCGCGTCCGGCCGTCCGCCTCCCCAAGCGTCGCGGCGCACCAGATCCGAGAGCCTCGGTACCTCGCCGATTCCGGCGGTATGGGTCAGCAGATCTCGGAACGTCACCTCGGGCGCGCCGGGTGGAGACTCGATCCGCATCCCCTTCACGGAGTTGTTCACCGCGTCGTCGAGTTGGAACAACCCCTCGTCGCGCAGCTGCATCAAACCGATCGCCGTCAGCGTCTTCGAGATCGACGCGATGCGAAACACCGTGTTCTCGGCAACGGGACGGCTGCGGGTGTGATCCGCGAGCCCGAGGCATTCGATCGTGGGCGGCTCACCTTTCGTCACCACCGCGACCGCAACGCCGCCCAGGCCGTGCCGTCGGCTGGAGTCGATCACGAGCGAACGAAGATTCGTCATCAACACGCCCCGACCTGTCGCCGACCTCGATGAGCTACGCCAAGGTAGCGTCGGCCACGCGACATTTCGTGGGAGAACCGTGAACGCCGTCTTTCTGTACAAGGTCGACAGGAAGTTCGCTCCGCTGTGGGTTCCGTTCGGCGTTCGGCCGTCAAAGGACGGCGTCACGCTGACCGACGACGGCCGATTCGTCGCCACGTACGGCCTGCTGCGGCTCGACACGCGACTCGACAACATCGACGGAGCCCACATCACGACGGGCTACCGGTGGTGGACCGCCATCGGGGCACGCACGTCGTTCGCCGACGACGGGCTGACCTTCGGCACGAACGCCGCGGCCGGTGTCTGCGTTCACTTCCGCGAGAAGGTCCGCAGCGCGCTGCGACGCTCGGGACACTCGGCGCTGACGGTCACCGTCGCCGATCCCGAAGGCCTGGTCCGCGCCCTCGAAGACTCGAGATAGGTCGGGGACCTCGCGACGCGCCACCCCGCGAGCACATTGAACGAATCGCGACGGCCGTCCGTACGCCCAGTCAGGGATTCGGTCGTTGTGAACGCGCTCACTCAGTGTGAGAACGCGTGTACTCAAGGGGGGCAGTGTGCGCAGACTGGCTCAGTGCGCGGCAGCGGTGCTGTCAGGGTTGGCGCTCTCGATCGTGGCGGCGACGTCAATGGCTTCGGCCGCAGGTCCGACAAGCGTCGCGATCACCTCCACGGGCTGCGGCGGCACTCTGTTCTGTTTCAAGCCCCCGACGGTGACGGTGGTGGATGGCGCGAGCGTCACGTGGACGAACTCGACCGCCGCACCGCACACGGTCACGCGGTGCACCCCGGCCGCGTGTAATGGGGTCGGTCCGGGAACGGGCACCGATTCGACGTTCACGAGCGCGATGGTCGCGGCGAACGGCACGTTCACCCACACCTTCCACGGTAAGGGGACGTACAACTACTACTGCGCGATCCACGGCTACGCGATCATGCACGGCTCCGTCACGGTGAAGGCACCGAAGTAACGCGGTCGGCTTACGGCAGGCGGACCACCGTGCGGCCGACGGTCTGCCGTCGCTCCATCGCGTCGAGCGCGGCAGGCAGCGCGCTGAACGGCACTTCCTGACCGACGACGGCGCGGAGCGTGCCCGCCGCGAACAGGGCCAGCAACTCCGAGTGCAACTGCTCGCCGTCGTGATGCGAAGGAAAGTTGAAGCCGCTCAGTCGCTTGAACACGACGGGATCGTCGACGTACGCGTGGCACACGCCGACGAGTGAGAAGTTGCCGAACAACACCGGCCGAGGAACGAGGCCTTCGTCTTCGAGCTCGATGCCGGACGCGAACCCCGCGAGGATGTGACGGCCGTTGAAGGCCATGCACCGGAACGTCTGCAGGGTCACGTCGCCGCTCACCGCGTCGAAGGCGACGTCGACACCCCGGCCGTCGGTCGCGTCGAGCACGGCCTCGGCGAAATCGGTCTCGCGGTAGTTGATCGCGAGCTCGGCACCGAGCTCGAGGCACAGCTTCGTCTTCTCGGCCGATCCCGCCGTCGCGATGACGCGCGCCCCCGCGTGCACACCGAGCTGGATCGCGGCCGAGCCCGCACCACCGGCACCGGCGTGGACGAGCAGCGTCTCGCCCGGCAGGAGGCGGGCCCGCTGATACAACGCGAGCCACGCGAGATGAAACGGCATGAAGATCGCGGCCGCGTCGGGCTCGGGCATGTCGGGCGGCATCTCGAAGGTCATCGCGGCGGGAGCAGTGACGCATTCGGCATAGCCGCCGAATGCGCCCGAGGGAATCGCGACGACGCGCCGGCCGAGCCACGACTCGACCGTCGGATCGCACGCTTCGACGACACCGAGCACTTCCATGCCCGGGATGTACGGAACCGGGCGCGGCACGGTCTTGTAGCGACCGTGGATGCCGTCGAGGTCGTTGAAGTTCAGCGTCACCGATGTCACGCGGATCTTCAGCTCTCCGGGACCGGGTTCGGGCGCGTCGACGTCGTCGAGTTGCAAGACCTCGCGGGGCGAGCCGTACTGGTGCACTCTCCATGCCTTCACGAGAGTGAAGCTACTGTTCACTGCGTGCGCGAGGCACCCACGATCGTCCTCATCGGTGCCGGCAGCGCGTCGTTCGGTCTCACGACCCTGCACGATCTCTACGCCGATCCGGTGTTCACGGGCGCGACCGTGCGTCTCGTCGACCTCGAGCCGGCGCCGTTGGAACGGATGTCGCAGGTCGCGTCCGCGCTCGAGGCGGCAACCTCGCGCGGCATCACGATCGAACGCTTCCGCGACGGCGCCGACGCGATGCCGGGCGCCGATGCGGTCGTCGTGTCGGTCGAGGTCGATCGCCTCAATCGTTGGCTCCTCGACTTCGACATCCCCCGGCGGCACGGTGTCGACCATCTCTACGGCGAGAACGGAGGGCCGGGCGGCCTCGCGCACGCGTTGCGCACGATCCCGCTCGTCGCGTCGATCGCACACGACGTCGAACGCCTCGCGCCCGACGCGCTGCTGGTGAACTTCACCAATCCCGAGGGCCGGATCTGCACCGCCTTCCGTCGTCATGTCGACCAGCCGGTGATCGGGTTGTGCCACGAGGTGAACATCGCCAACGGTCGCTTCTCGCGATTGCTCGGCCGCCGGATCGAGACGCGCGCCGCCGGTCTCAACCACTTCACGTTCCTGCTCGAAGCCTGGGACCGGGAGACGCGCGAAGACCTTACGCAGCCGCTGCACGATGCCGTCGACCGCCTCGCCGACGGCGACGGTGAGACGTTCGCGTTCGTGAAGCACCTGCACGACCGTTTCGGTGCGATCGTCGCCACGAGCGACAGCCACGCCGGTGAGTACTTCCGGAGTGCGACCGAGTTCGCGGAGCCGCTCGACATCGCGGCACGGCAGCACAAGATGCGATCGATGATCTCCGAGGTCATCGACGCGATCATCGCCGGTTCGTTCGATCTGGAGCCGTTCCTGCAGTGGGTGACCGACGATGCGCTGCGTCCGATCCTGCGCGCCGCGATCTCGGGCGAGCCCGAGCGCATCGCGTCGGCGATCCTGCCCAACGACGATCTCGTGCCGGCACTCCCGCGCGATTGCGCGGTCGAGGTGAGCGCGACCGCCACGGCCAACGGCCTGGTCGGAGATCGCAGTGACGACGTACCCACGGCGATCGCCGGTGCCCTGCACACCGAAGTGACGATTCAGCAGCTCGTCGGCGACGCCGCGATCCTCGGCTCGCGCGATGCCGCGCTCCAGGCCCTCGAGCTCGACCCGGTCGTGAGCTCGTCGCGCGTCGCCGAGCAGATCCTCGCCGACTTCGAGGTCGCGCACCGCGATCTCTGGCCGGCGCTGAGCTGACCCGTGACGGAGATCGAGACCGACTACCTGGTCGTCGGCGCCGGCGCGGCGGGGATGGCGTTCACCGACGCACTGATTGCCGACTCGGACGCCGACGTCGTGATGGTCGACCGACGTCACAGTCCCGGCGGGCACTGGAACGACGCGTATCCGTTCGTCCGCCTCCACCAACCGTCGGCGTTCTACGGCGTCAACTCACGCGTCCTCGGCCACGATGCGATCGACGAGACCGGTCCGAACGCCGGCCTCTACGAGCGCGCGACCGCGGCCGAGATCTGTGGCTACTTCCAGCGCGTGCTCGACGAGCAGCTCCTGGCATCGGGCCGCGTCCGCTTCTTCGGGATGTGTGACTCCGTCGGCGACGGTGTGGACGAGCGCCGGTTCGTCTCCCGCCTCACCGGTGAATCGACAACGGTCCGGGTGCGGCGCAGGGTCGTCGACGCGACCTATCTCGAAACTCCGGTGCCGTCGACGCACACGCCGTCGTTCGCGGTCGACCCCGACGCGTGGTTCATCCCGGTGAACGGTCTCGTCGATCTGCCGGAGCCGGCCGACGGATACACGGTCGTCGGTGCCGGCAAGACCGCGATGGACGCGTGCATCTGGCTCCTCGACAACGGTGTGCCGGCGGATGCGATCCGATGGATTCGTCCGCGTGACGCCTGGCTCCTCGACCGCGCGTTCCAGCAGCCACTCACGCTCGTCGCCGCGCTGATGGAAGGAGTGAGTCTGTACCTGGAGGCTGCGGCCGAAGCCGAATCGGTCGACGATCTCTTCCGCCGGCTCGAGGCGTGCGGGCAGCTGATCCGGCTCGACCGGGACGACGTTCCGA
This sequence comes from Acidimicrobiia bacterium, assembly GCA_038240075.1. Taxonomy (GTDB): domain Bacteria; phylum Actinomycetota; class Acidimicrobiia; order IMCC26256; family PALSA-610; genus DATBAK01. Next base: position 9,725 of record JBBSEC010000004.1, on the reverse strand, counting down.
CGATGTACCGGTGCGCGACGGTGAGCGCCGAGGAGCTCGCGCGGCTGCGACAGATCGAGAACGTCGTGCGGCAGGGTCGCGTTCGCAGCATCGGAACCGACGCGATCGTCTGCGAAGGCGGATCGATCCCGACCGGTCGCGGCCAGGTGCACGTCGACTGCACGGCCGCGGGCCTGCGCGTGGCGCCGGCGCGCCCGATCTTCGAGACCGGCCGGATCACGTTGCAGCAGGTCCGCACGTGCCAGCCCACGTTCAACGCGGCGCTCGTCGGGTTCGTCGAGGCGAGTCCACGCGACGACGCGGAGAAGAACCGGCTCTGCCCTCCGAATCCGTACCCCGACACCGCGACCGACTGGATGACGGGCACCTGCATCAGCACGCGCGCGGAGTCGGCCTGGATCCGCGAACCCGACATCTCCGCCTGGATGGAGTCGTCTCGGCTCAATGCTGCACGCGGTCTCGGCGATCACCTCGACGAGCCCCGCATGCAGTCGGCGGTCCACCGCTTCCTGACGAACGGCGAGCCGGCGGTCGCCAATCTCGACCAGCTGATTGCGCAGACCGCGGCTCAGTGATGTGGTTGCTCACCGAGCAACTGTTCCACCGACGTGTCGGCCAGCCATTGCTCGTACTGCTTCGGTGACCAACGGCGCTCCACGACGAGGAGCTGCCAGACGTCGGGGTGGTTGAGGGTCCAGAGGATGTCGGTGGCGCGCTTCACCCCGAGGCGCGGACGCAACGCCCCGCGATCGTGCATCAGCTTCACGATGACACCCTGGTTCGCGTGGAACTCGGTCTGGATCGTGCTCCAGAGCGCGCCGAGGTCGGTGTCGGCCTGCGCGGCGTCGCGCATCACCTTCATCAGCGCGGCGGCGCGCTGCTTGACCACGCGCGAGTTTCGGGCGTTGAGCTGCAGCTGACGGCGGGCATCGGGCTCGTCGATGACATCGCGGAACCATGTGCGTTGCGCGACGGGAGCGTCGTCGTCTTCGCCGACGAGCACGAACTGCCAGAGCGCGCGCAGCACGCCGCTCTTGGTCTCGAACACGAGGTACACCGTCTTCAGTGACACGCCGGCTTCTTCGGCGATCGCGCCGACCGACGTCGTGAGGTAGCCGTGTTGCACGAACAGCGTCTGCGCGGCTTCGAGGATCTGTTTCCGGGTCGCGGCGGCCTGCTCGCGCCGCAGCGGGGAGTGGTACGCGCGGTTTCCCTTGACAGCGGCGGCCATTCCGGTACTCTATCGAGAGATTCATTACACAAATCGAGTAGCGAAGTTCACCAGCGCCCGGAGGCACACCGATGACCGGCAACACCGCAACCCAACCGGCGGCCGACGCCGAGGTCCGCAATCACCTGCACGGGATGTGGGCCGCGGTGGCCCCCTCGTGGGGCGAGCACGCGGACTACACCGATCTCCGTCACGCGGAGGTGACCGCGCAGCTCCTGGATCGCGCGCAGCCGCATCCGGGCGAGCGCGTCCTGGAGCTGGCGTGCGGGGCGGGTGGCCTGGGCCTCGCGGCGGCGGCGCGCGTCGGTGCGACCGGGTCGGTCGTGCTCTCGGATGTCGCGGCCCAAATGACCGAGATCGCGGCCGGCCGCGCCGGGTCGCGGGGCATCGTCAACGTGACGGTGCGGGTCCTCGACGTCGAGGCGATCGACGAGCCCGATGCCGGCTTCGACATCGTGCTCTGCCGCGACGGGCTCCAGTTCGCGATCGACCCTCGGCGCGGGGCTGGTGAGATCGCGCGCGTGCTGCGGCCCGGCGGTCGCCTCGCGCTCGCGGTCTGGGGACCACGTGATCGCAATCCCTGGCTTGGAACCGTTCTCGACGCGGCGAGTGCGCAGCTCGGCCGGCCCGTGCCGCCTCCCGGGATGCCCGAACCGTTCGCGCTCTCCGACGCGGGCGGGTTGCGGCAGATGCTCGGCGGCGCCGGCCTCTCCGACGTGGTCGTGACCGAGCTGTCGGTTCCGATGCGCACCGCGACGTTCGACGAGTGGTGGACGAGAACGACAGGACTCGCCGGGCCGCTCTCGGCGATCCTGGCGGGGCTCACGCCCGACGCGGCCTCGGAATTGCGGACGCGCGCCCACGCGTCGGCGCGTGCCTTCGAGACCGCCGACGGCCTGGAGTTCGACGGCGTCGCGCTCATCGCCTCCGCGTCGCGCCCCATCTGACGAACTGACGGGTTGACCCGATCCGGGGATGACCGATCTCACGCGGCTCCGTATATTGGTCGGTCATGGAGCTGTGGGCGATGCGGATCCCCGAGATCGGCATGGTCACGGCGCAGGCCGAGCGCGCGGAGCGGCTCGGGTGGGACGGCATCACCTTCACCGACTCACAGAACCTCGTCGGCGATCCGTTCGTGGCTGTCGCGCTGGCGGCGACCGTGACGGAGCGCCTGCGGTTCGCGACCGGTGTCACCAACTCCTACACCCGCCATCCCGCCGCGCTCGCCAACGTGGCCGCGACCGTTCAGGAGACCTCGGGCGGGCGGTTCGTGCTCGGTATCGGCCGCGGCGACACCGCGCTGTTCCATCTCGGGCGCAAGCCAATGCCGGTGGCGCAATTCATCGCCTCGGTCACCGACGTCCAGACCTATCTCGCCAACGAGACGGTCGACTGCGACGGGCATGCGAGCCGGTTGCAGTGGCTCGATCGCTGCCGTCAGCCCAAGGTTCCGCTCGACATCGCGGTGTCGGGCCCGCGGATGATCGAGCTCGCCGCGCGCATCGCCGAGAATGTGACCCTTGCGGTGGGCGCCGATCCCGACCGCGTCGCGTGGGCCATCGATCTCGCCCGTGCGGCCGCGAGCACCGCGGGACGCGACCCGTCGACGATCTCGTTCGGTGCGTACGTCAACGTCGGCTGCCACCCCGACCTCGACATCGCCCGCGGTCTGATCAGCGGAGCCGTCGCGGCCTTCGCGCACTTCTCGTCGATGCCGGGCTCGACCGGCGCGGGGCTCGCCGAAGCCGACCGGGCCGTCGTCGCCGAGGTGGGCCGCACCTACGACAGCAATCAGCACCTCAGCAACGCCGCGGCGCACACCGCCGCGCTGAAGGTGACGCCCGATTTTGTCGACCGCTTCGCCGTGGTCGGCGCGCCCGCCGTGTGCGAGGAGCGGCTCCGGGCGCTGGCCGCCCTCGGCATCGACCGCTTCGTCGTCACTGGTGCCAGCTTCCGCTCCGACCGCGACCACGCGCGCACCGCCGAGCAGTTGCTGACGCAGGAGCTCCTGCCGGCCCTGCGTGAACGGAGTCAGTGACAGGAACCCGGCGCTCCCGGTGTCGAGATCGTCAGGTGCGTGCCCTGCTCGAAGTAGCGCGTGACCGGCGTCCCGTTGCCGTGCACGTCGACGACGACGATGGCCGCGTCGGTGGTGATCGACGACGGCATGCCCGTCGCCGCGCACGGAAGGTACAGCTCCTTCTGGTTCGGCGCCCGCACCACGATGAGGATGTGGTGGTCCGAAGCGGGGTCGTCGACGCGCAGCACCGCCGCACCGGTGAACGAGAGGCGCGTGATCGTCGGGGCCGCGACGCTGGTGGGAGTCGGATAGATCACCGACGCGGCGCGCACGTTCGCGCCCCGCACGCTCGTCGACAGCACGGTGTCGGAGCCGAGTCGGCCGTGCGTCTGCTCGTAGAGACCCTGGCTGAGCCGGGTGGAGAGCGCGGCCGGCGCGTCGAAGGCCATGCCGGTGTCGACGCGCGCGAGCGGACGTGACCACTCGCCGCCCGCGGCGGTGGGAATGAACGTGCCGCCGCTCGCGGCGTACGGCGTCGCAGGAATGGCGTCGGCGGGCTCGAGCTCGCGCTGGCCGCTCTTGAGCGCGGGTTGCGGAGTGGTCATCCCCGCGGTCCCGCCGCCGTTGCCGTGCAGGGGCCACGTGTAGGTGCGGGGCGCGGTCGACGTGAGCGTGTCGGCGATCACGAGGTACCGGTTGTCGATGAACAGGAAGCGGCGGGACACGGTCGCGGAGTCGCTCGTCGGCAGCTCTTCGAAGTCGAGCCCGGAGAGCGGGCTCGGCGGTGTGTACGAGGGGGAGCGGCCGTAGCTCGCCGTCACGGTCGCGGCGGCCAGACCCTTGCGATCGAGCGTGTTCGTCACGTACGCCTCACCGTCGACGGGCACGGGCGCCGTTGGCGAGGTCTCGAAGGCGGTGAGCTGCGGCGACCGGATTGTCGACGCGGTGTTGGGGTCGCCCGGTGACTCGGGGTCGACGGCCGGACCGACCAGCACGAGGTTGTCGGCGCTCGGGTTGGAGAGCGCGCCGTGCAGGGTCCACGTGTAGTTGATGTAGCCGGGATCGAGGAGCAGGCGCTCGCCGTACGCGTCGAGTTGGAACGCGCCCGGGTCCGCGTGGTCGTGCACCGCCGCGAACGGAATTCCCGGCGTACCCGGCGCGCGGCCGAACCCGCGCGAGCCGCCGTGCTCCGCCTGCACGAACGCAACCACCGCGTTGGTGCCCCAGCCACTGCGGAACGCGAGGTCGCCGCCTTCGCCCTGCAGCCGGTTCGGCGATCCCGACGGCGGCGCCGCGTGCACGGTGTCGTCGAACGTCACGATCTCGTCGGCGGCCAGATCGACGTCGCCGTTGCTCTCGTACGGAACCGAAGCGCTCGTCGACGCGGCCGTGGCCCAGCGCCACGCGTACGCGCCGGCGTCGGGCGCCGTCGACGGCAACGCGCCGAAGTAATAGGCGTCGTCGACGTTGCTGTCGTCGAACGGGGCGAGCGTCCCGTCGGGACGGGTCATGTCGAGCTCCCAGCGCCCGATGGCGGTGAACCACTTCGAGGTCCAGATGTCGTCGACGACGGTGCCGCCCTGCGTCTGCCAGCTCCGGCCGTGCGCAACCGCGTCGTACGCGCGGGCGAAGGGCACCACGTTCTGTGATGCGTAGCGCCAGTAGAAGGGGCCTTCGCCGTAGGTGCCGTCGCCCGAGCCCTCGGTGTACCGGACGACGAGCTGCGCGTTCGTCATTGCGAAGTCGAGCCAGGTGTCGAGCTGCGCGTCGTCGACTCCGGGAGCACCCGCCAGCGCGATCGCGACGGTGCCGATCGACGCCGCACCCTTGGCGAGGTGGTTGTTCGTGAGGAACTGGAGCAGCGGTCGGTAGTCGGCGTAGAACTGCGCGGTCCACCGCTCGAGGTTGCCGACGATGACCGCCTCGGACGCGTGAAAGCGGTAGTGGCCGCCGGCGAGGGTGTCGAACGCGGTGGCCATCTGGATCATCTCGTTCGACGTGTTGATGTCGCGGTCGGGTTGGATGTGGGTCCGGCTGGTCGTGCACATGTCGACGAGATAGTCACGCGCGAGATCGCCGACCGCCTGCCGCTGCGCGGCGGTCGCCTCGACGACCCGCGCGGTCGTCGGGTCCCAGAGGCGGTCGACCGTGTACATGAAGGCAAGGTCCTTCGCGGCGCGGGCCTTGGCCTCCTCGCGCGCGATGTTGACGGTGAGCCCGCAATCGGCCTGGTCGGCCGCCGACGGCGGTGGAGCCTGCGAGATCTGCGTGTCCATGCGTTCGAACAGCGTCGCATAGGGAGCACGGCCGAGCCGACCCTCGACGACCGCGATGTCGGCCGACCGCAGCAGGATCCGCGGCCGGGCCGGGCTGAGGTCGCTCACATCGGCGACCGGTCCGCGGCCGGCGGGCGACCGCGTGGTGGACCGGGCCGCGGCGGCACCCGACGGTGTCGCGATCCATCCCGCCGTCGTGAGTGCCACGCCGACGCTCAGCCCGAAGCACCCCAGCACCCGTCGCCTCATCACCGGCTCGCTCCCCGTCCGTGGCTGCCGAGTCTCGCGTAAGGCCTGAGCGGGTTGGGAAACGAAAGCCGAGCGAAAGCGGGGTCCGTAACACTCTCGCGATGGGGCTGGAGAGACGGGGGCAACGCGCGCTGATGGCGCGCGCAATGGTCGCATTTCCCATGATCTCCGGAGTGTTCTTCGGGATCCTGAGTGCCGCCTTGGTGCGACCGCTCGGAGGGCTCGGCCGCGCGACCGAGGTGGGGATGCTCGTCGGGGGAGTGATGTTCACGGCGAACGCCGCGGCGCTCTGCATCGTCACGGCGAGCGCGTGGGACGAGGAGCCGCAACCCGCGCAGTCGCAGGCTCACTCGACCAGCGCGCAGCCCCTCAGCGAGGTGCGTGCGAGTTGAGCGTCCGGCGGTCGGCGCCGGTGGTGGTGAGATCGCACATCGAGCCGGCGATGAGGTCGAGGTCGAGCAGCGCGTCGCCCGCCGTCTCCCCGTAGCGGAGTGCGCGCTCCTCGGCTTCGGGTCCTGGCACGAGACGCCAGTGGAGCGCGAGCACCGCGGCGGGCAGACCGTGCCGCTCGAGCACGGTGGCGATCCGGTGATGCAGCCGGGCGCGGGCGTCGGAGTCGAGGCTGTCGATGAGTGCGCGGCGGCAGATCTCGTGCACGAACGTGAACGTGTTCTTCCCGACGGTGCGCAGGATGCCGGCCGTGACGGCCCCGTCGATCAAAGCCGCGGTCGTCGCGCGCGGAACGTCGGCGATGTCGCCGAGCAGGGCGATGTCGAAGGCAATCCCGAGACCGGCCGCGTCGAGGAGGATGCCCTCCGAGGCGTCGCCGAGCGCGTGGACGCGGCGCCGGACGAACTCGCGCACGCTGGGCGGTGGGTCGATGAGCGCGCGCTGCCAATCGCCTGCTTGGAGGATCTCGTTGAGGAAGAACGGATGTCCGTCGGTCGTGCGGTGCAGGAGCCGTGCTTCCCTGGTCGGCTCGCGCGTGCCCAGCCGGCAGAGCAGCCGTTCGACCGACGTGACGCCGAGCCCCTCGAGGTGAACGCGTTCGAGACGGCCGCGGTGCTCCAGCGCCGCCACGAGGTCGGCGAGGTTCGACGATCGACTCGTGGGGGCCGACCGGGCCGTTGCCAGAACGAGGATCCTCGGCCGCTCGTCGGCGGCCATCAAGTGGCCGATCACGAAGAGCAACGCGGCACCCGCTCGCTGCAGATCGTCGAGGAGGAGCACGATCGGCGCCCGACGCGAGAGCTGCGTGAGGCAGGACGTGACCGCGTCGACGAGTCGCGGCCCCCGGCCCGAGTCGGGGAGGTCGCACGCGTGCGTGAGATCGGGGAAGCGCGTGCGCAGCACCGGGACGACGGCCGCGAGATCGCCGGCCAGGGGCCCGAGGCAGCGGCGCAACTCGTCGTCGGGGAGATCGGCGATGGTCGCGACGATCGCGCGTGCGAGGCCGACGACGGCCGGCGTCATGCTGTCGTTGGCCGTCGCCGACAAGAGGATGGCGTCGTCCTGCACGCGCCGGGCGACTTCGAGAATGAGCCGCGTCTTCCCGATTCCGGGCTCGCCCTCGACGAGCACCATCATCGGCTGGCCGGCAAAGACCTCGCGGATGCGGGCGAAGATGAGCTCCTGCTCGTCAGCCCGACCGACGAACGGCAACGACAGCGACGTCCACAGGGGAATGCGTGACTCGAGCTGCGTTCCCCGGCACGCGAGCACCGGCGCGTGGGTCAGGACATCGCGATGCAGCTCGCACAGATCGCGGCTCGGATCGACACCGAGCTCGTCGACCAGGCGGTCGCGATACGCGTCGTACGCGCGCAGCGCGTCGACCTGCCGGCCGCTCCGGTACAGCGCGAGGACCTGCTGGGCCCGCAGCCGTTCGCGCCACGGCTCGCTCGTGATCCACTCGTCGATTGTGTCGAGCAGGTCGATGTGACGTCCGGCCGCGAGGAGCGCGTCGTTGCGCAGCTCGTAGATCGAGAGCTCGAGCTCGCGGAGCCGGTTGCGCGCGGCGTGGCAAAAGGGAAACGCAGCCAGGTCGGAGAGCGGGTCCGAGGTCCACCGCGTCAACGCGTGGCCAAGCACTTCGGCGGCGCGGTTGGGATCGTTGTCGTCGAGCAGCCGGCGGCCGGAGGCACACGCCGACTGCGCGAGCGCGACGTCGACGTCGTCGTCGCCGACCTCGATCCGGTATCCCGAAGGGTTCGACACGATGCACGGCGCCGCGGGCCCGAGGCAGCCGCGCAGCCGGGAGATGACGATTTGCAGCGCGGTGTCGGGGTGTTGCGGGAGATCGCCGCCCCAGATGCCGTCGATGAGCGCGGCCGTGCTCACCGTCCGGTTCGGGGAGAGCAGCAGGAGCACGAGGGCCGCGCGCTGCTTCCCGGCCGTGATCGGACGGGGTTCTCCTTCGACGGTGACCGACAGGTCCCCAAGGATGCTGAAGTGTTTGCTGATCGTCCCCACGTCCTCGTCTCGCGCCAGCGCGATCACCGGACCCAAGAATTGTAGGACCTACAACAGCGAGGTCAACGGGGGATATGGGGCGTGTGGGGCCAGTCCGACGACTGCCAGTGACAAGCCGGCCGCTGACCGCGCGGTGCGGTCGGAACTGTCAGAATCGCCCGGTGCCGGGCTCAGTGAGGTGACCCGCCAACGATCGGCTTCGTCTCTCCGCAACGACGAAGTGCTGCTCGACGCGGGATCGGCGGAAATCGTCGCGGTCGGCGTCGACCGGCTGACGATGAGTGCCGTCGCGCGTCGGGCCGGCCTGACGACGGGCGCGCTGTACAGCCGTTATGAGAACAGTGGCGAGCTCGCCGCCGCGATCTGGACGGCGCGCGTGCGCGACCGGCATCGTGCCCTGCTCGACATCGCGATCACCGGCCTCGTCGATCGGGGCCCGGCGGCCGCGCTGCATCCACTGCTGGAGGAGCTGCGCAAGCCGTCGGACGAGACCCTCCTCGCGATCGAGTTCCTGGCGACCGCGCGCCGCGTCGACGAGCTCGAAGAGGTCGTGCTTCCCGATGTGCAGGCCTGGCTCACCGATTGGCACGCCGCGCCGCGAGCGCGCGACCAACGGCGGCGGGCTCAGGTCGCGTTCACCCTGGCGGCAGTGTGGGGCATCGTGCTGCACGAGCTGCCGAGTGGGCGCCCGCTCGACTGGACCTACGTCACGAAGACGCTGCGGTGGTCGTTCGCGCAGCCCGATGACCACCGGCCCGACGCGCTCGTTCCCGACCGCGTCGGGCCCGTGCACGCCGACACCGGGAACGCGGGTCAGGACGCGCTCATCGACTCGGTCGCCCTGATCGTCGCGCGCGTCGGCTTCGAACGCGCGAGCGCGACGCGAATCGCCCGCCGTGCCGGTCTGACGTCGGGATCGATCTACGCGCGCTACCGCACCAAGGACGACCTCCTCCAAGACGCCGTCCAGACCCTGCTCACACGGCGGTTCAGTGACGACCTCACTGCGAACAGTCACACGTTCACCGACGCGGACCCCGGGTCGGCCACCGCGCGGGTCGTCGGGGGCTACCTGAGCGCGCCCCGGCGCGAATGGCGCCGGTTCAGGATCGAGGCGCAACTCGCAGCCCGCCATCGCGACGGTCTGGCGCGCACGCTCGACCGGGTGCAGGAGGCCGCGATCGGCGAGTACCTCGACCTGCTCGGTGCGCGGACCGATGCCGAGCGCCGCCGCCTCGACCTCATCGCGCGCTTCGCGCAGGTCATCCCCCTCGGCATCACGTTCGTCGATCAGGTCGCGCCGGGAACGTCGGGCATCGACTGGAGGCTCGTGCTCCGACCGCTGCTCACTCCGGTCACACCTATCTGACGCGGCCCCTGACGCGGCCCCTGACGCGGCCCCTGACGCGGCCCCTGACGCGGCCACTGCCGGGCGCGGACCGGTACATTCGCACCGTGGCGCGAGACGCGGGGT
>JBBSEC010000003.1:0-85548 GCA_038240075.1 Acidimicrobiia bacterium | reverse complement strand
TAGCCTTCTCGCCTGCGACGGTACGACCGCACACGCGAGCAGCACGACAGCAACCGCCGCGGAAGCGACGGCACGGCGCCTGCGACGTGAGAGATCTGACCTTTGGGCAGTTGGTCCGGGCCGGGGTGCACGGCCGCGATCGATGCTTCGTAGTTCGCTTTGGTGCCGCCGGGAAAATGGTGAATGCGCGTGGCGTTCGCGCTCCCGTTTTCAGTGATGACCGGGGTTGTGACAACGACCGAAGTGTTCCCCGATACGAACCGTAGAGGTGCGGAACGGAGAACAGTTCAGGTCGAGCGACGCGCGTTACGGAATGTGCAGGCCAGAGATGGCGCGGGCGACGACCAGGCGTTGGATTTCAGACGTGCCTTCGAAGATCGTGTAGGTCCGTGACCCGCGTCTGTCAGGTCAACCTCAGTGCCGCTGACCTGCACCCTGTTTCCAGCGCGTCCACTCCGTCTGTGGCATATGACCTGGTTGTAGGGATGAAAGTAGGGATGCGAAGCCGCGATCTTCGAGGGCATTGTTGAAACGGCCGGGGTGGGGACACCATCCGTACTCCGGCCCGCGGTTGACAGGTGGGTCGTCGTCCGTGAGAGTGCGCGTCGATGACGGTCGAGTACCGGTCGCTCATGAGCGACAACGCCCGATGGGACGGCTTCGAGCTCAGACCGTCGGACATCGTGATCAGTACACCGTCGAAGTGCGGCACGACGTGGACGCAAATGTTGTGCGCCATGTTGATCTTCGACGGCCCGGTGTTCCCGGCGCCGCTGAGCGTCCTGTCGCCATGGTTGGATCAGATGATCCGACCGCTCGACGAGGTGCGAGCCGTGTACGCCGCGCAACAGCACCGTCGCTTCATCAAGACACACACCCCGCTCGACGGTCTCCCGGTGCGGGACGATGTCAATTACGTCGTCGTGGGTCGAGACCCGCGCGACGCGATGATTTCGATGGAACATCACATGGCGAACATGGATCTCGAACGGGTCGTCGCGTTGCGGGGCGAAGCGGTGGGAAACGACGACCTCGACACGCTCCCGGAGCGACCACCTGCCAGTGCCGACCCGACCGAACGGTTTCGCACCTTCGTGCGCGCGCAACCGGGAACAGGCGTCTTCAGCCTCACCGGCGTGTTGCACCACCTCGAGACCGGGTGGCGTTGTCGCGGTAACGGGAACGTCGTCATGTGCCACTACGCGGATTACAGCGCCGACCTTCCCAGCGAGATCGTGCGCCTCGCCGGCGCGTTGGACATCAAGATCACCCGGCGGCGGGCGCAGGCGCTCGCAGCGGAGGCGACCCTGGAAAGGATGCGTGACCGAGCCGACGAAGTCCTTCCGAACGCGGGAAAGATCTGGAGGGAAGACCGAGCCTTCTTTCGAGCGGGCAGTTTCGGCGAGTGGCGCTCCCGCGTGGGCGACGACGACCTCGCGGAATACGACCGGACCGTCAGCGCCGTTGTGTCACCCGAGCTCGCAGGCTGGGCGCATGCCGGCCGCCTCGCATCCGGTGTTGATCCCGATCATGCAACAAGTGTGTGACAACGACGAAGTGTTCTCCAAAGCGAACCGTGTAGGTGCGAAAAGGAGAACAGTTTCGAGATCGAGCGACGCGTGTTACGGAATGTGCAGGCCAGAGATGGCGCGAGCAACCACCAGACGCTGGATCTCGGAGGTGCCTTCGAAGATTGTGTAGATCTTCGAGTCGCGGTGCCAGCGCTCGACGGGGTGGTCCTTCACGTAGCCGGCGCCGCCGAGGATCTGGATGGCTTCCTCGGTCACCCGCACCGCGACCTCGCCCGCGTACAGCTTCGACATGCTGCCTTCACCGGCCTCGAAGCGCTTGCCGGTCGAACCCATCCAGCAGGCGCGGTAGACGAGAAGCCGCGCGGCGTCGATCTGCATGCGCATGTCGGCGAGCTTGAACGCGATCGCCTGGTTCATGATGATCGGCCGGCCGAACGCCTGCCGTTCCTTCGCGTAGTCGAGCGCGTACTCGTACGCGGCGCGGGCGATACCGAGTGCCTGCGCGCCGACGAGCGGGCGACTCGCTTCGAACGTGCTCATCGCGGCCTGCACGCGTGAGCTCTGACCTTCACGGGCACGGGCGATGCGCGCGTCGAGCTTCTCCTTGCCGCCGAGCAGGCAGCGACCCGGGACGCGCACGTCGGCGAGGACGACTTCCGCCGTGTGGCTCGCACGGATGCCCATCTTCGAGAACTTCTGCCCCATGCTGAGCCCCGGCGTCCCCGGCGGAACGACGAAGCTCGCGTGCCCGCGGCTCTTCAACTCCGGCTCGACCGCCGCAACCACGACGTGCACGCACGGCACGTGCGTGATCCCGCCGTTGGTGATCCAGGTCTTGGTGCCGTTGAGCACCCACTCGTCGGTCTTCTCGTCGTAGACGGCGCGCGTGCGCAGCGACGAGACATCGCTTCCGGCGTCGGGCTCGCTCACCGCGAACGCGGCGACGTGAAGGTCTTCGGGCGTTCCGAAGCACTCGGGAAGCCACTCGGCAATCTGCTCGGGCGTCCCGTTGCCGACGATGCCCGAGACGCCGAGCGTCGTGCCGAAGATCGAGAGCGCGATACCGGCGTCGCCCCAGCAGAGCTCTTCGGAGATCATCGGGAACGTGATGCCGGTCGGGTCACCGAACGCGTTGGCGATGAAGTCCATCGAGTACAGGCCGATATTGGCCGCCTCCTGGATGATCGGCCAGGGCGTCTCTTCGCGCTCGTCCCATTCGGCGGCCGCGGGCCGGACGACGTCGGCTGCAAAGTCGTGCACCCACTTCTGGAGCTGCAGTTGATCGTCGTTGAGATCGAGGGAGAAGTCCGACATTGCCGCCTCCAGAAGGTCCGGCCGACGGGCCGGTCGTCATCACGTTATCCGCCGTATGTTACCGGCCAGTAACCCAACTGTACCGGATCCTGGCGCGGTCAAGTTCTGCGGGCACTTGGTCGAAGCGCGGGACGCAACCACGAGTAGGGGGATCTGTCATCCGTAGCGCATCGCGCCTCGCAGGTTTCGCCGCACTGACCCTTCTCTCCCTGTCGATGGTGACCGCCGTGAGCGGTTCCGCGGCCTTCGGTGACGGCGGGACCAACGGCGTCCCCGGGTACCGCCGCATCGTCTTCCCGGTGCAGGAACACGTCAGCTACAGCGACACATTCAACGCGTGCCGCGATGGTTGCAGTCGCCGGCACGAAGGTGAAGACCTCATTGGTCAGCGCCTCTTGCACGAGCTCGCCGCAGTCGACGGCACCGTCGGCTACATGGCGACGGACGCGCACGGTACCGGTGGCAACTGGTTGGAGATCCGCGACTCCGCGGGCTGGCGCTACAACTACGGGCACATCAACAACGACACGCCCGGTACCGACGACGGCGCCAACCCCGCGCAGTGGCGCTTCGCTCCCGGCATCGTCGTCGGCGCCCACGTGAAGGCCGGACAGTTCGTCGCGTACATGGGCGACAGCGGCAACGCGGAAGACAGCGTGCCGCATCTGCACTTCGAGATTCGTCGACCCGACTACACCGCGATCGACGAGTACCCGAGCCTGCGACTCGCGCAGGGCCTCGACGCGGGCGGTGGACAGTGCCGCTTCCCGTCGATGCCGGAACAGCATCCGACGAGCGCATCGGGCGCGGGCTACTGGGCCGCCACCGCGACGGGCGCCATCTACGCGTTCGGCGGCGCGAAGTTCTACGGCGGGCTCGGCGGCACCGCGCTGAACCGGCCCGTCACCGGCGTGACGCCCCGCACGACCGGGCACGGCTCCTGGCTCTACGCCTCCGACGGCGGCGTCGTCAGCTTCGGCGACGCGCCCTTCTACGGATCGACCGGCGCCATGCACCTCAACCAACCGATCGTGAGCATGGCCGCGACGCCGTCGGGCCACGGCTACTGGCTGCTCGCCTCCGACGGCGGCGTCTTCAGCTTCGGCGACGCCGACTTCTACGGCTCGATGGCCAGCCTCGGCTTCTGCGCCCCGCTCCCCGTCGTCTCGATCGCGGCGTCGCAGACCGGGCACGGGTACTGGCTGCTCCAGAGCGACGGCCACGTGCGGGCGTTCGGCGATGCCGAGCCGTACGGCGACGCGAGCGCGGCGCACGTCAGCACGGTCGCGTTCGCCGTCATGCCGTAGCGATGCCGTAGCGTCACCGCCGATGAGCGGCGGCGTCACGGGCACGGGCTTCGGAGGCAAGGTGGCGATCTCGGGCATCGCCGAGACCGACTACGAGCGGCCGTCGGAGCGACTGCCGTTCGAGCTCATGCTCCAGGCCGCGACCGACGCGATCGCCGACGCCGGTCTCACCGCGGCCGACATCGACGGCATCGTGCCGCCCCCCGGATACACATCGGTCGAGGAGCTCGCCGCGAACCTCGGCGTTCCCGACGTGCGGTTCTCGTCGACCGCGCACATGGGTGGCGCGAGCTCGAGCGCGGGGATCATGCACGCGGCGACCGCGGTTGCGGCCGGAGTCGCCGAGGCCGTGCTCGTCGTCGTCGGGTGGAACGGATACTCGGCCTTCCGGCACCGGCCGGGTGCGCGGCGGCCCCGACGCGGCATCGATGCCGCCGGTATCGCCGACACGCTCGTCGACTTCTACCTCCCCTACGGCGCGCGCGCCCCGGCCCAGTTCTACGGCTGGATCGCGACGCGTCACCAACAGCTCTACGGCACCCTCCCCACCGACACCGGCACGATCGCGCTCACGTGTCGCGAGCACGCGCACCTCAACGACAAGGCCGTGATGCGCGAGCGCACGCTCACGATGGACGACTACCTCGCGTCGCCGTGGGTATCGGAGCCGTTCCGCCTGTTCGACTGCTGCCTCGAAACCGACTGTGCCGCCGCGGTGATCGTCACCTCCCTCGACCGCGCACGCGATCTCGCGCAACCTGCCGTCGCGCTCCTGGGCGCGGCCGAGGGCCACCCCGCGCCGGCCGACGACATCGCCAACCGCGCCGACCCGTTCCACATCGGCCTCACCGACGCGGCGCCGCGCGCGTTCGCGATGGCCGGCGTGAAACCGACCGACATGCAGTTCCTCCAGATCTACGACTGCTTCACCTACGTCGTGCTGCTGCAGATCGAAGCACTCGGCTTGTGCGAGCGCGGCGAGGCGGGCCCCTTCGTGCGCGACGGTCACCTGTCGCTCGGCGGGTCGTCTCCCCTCAACACGCACGGCGGCCTGCTCTCGCAGGGACACATGTGGGGCATGAACCACGTCGTGGAAGCGGTCCGCCAGTTGCGGGGCGCGGCCGGAGCCGCGCAGGTCGACGGGTGCGAGCTCGGGCTCGTCACCGGCTGGGGCGACTTCGGCGACGGCAGCATCCTCGTGCTCGGGCGCGACCGATGAGCGCGGCGGGAATCCCCAAGATGGTTCCTGATCCGGTCGGGCTCAACGCCGAGTTCTACGCGTTCTGCGCCGCGGGCGAGTTGCGCTTCCAACGCTGCAGCGCGTGCGCGACGTGGCGCCATCCTCCCCGTGCCCGCTGCGCCGCCTGCGGGTCGGACACGTCGACGTGGGAGCTCGCGTCGGGACGCGGACAGATCTACACGTGGACGATCACCCACCGCCCGCTCGACCCGGGCTTCGCCGACGAAGTGCCCTACGCCGTGCTCGTCGTCGAGATGGACGAAGGCCCGCGCCTCGTCGGCAACCTGCGCGGGCTCGCACCTTCGGAGTTGCGCCTCGGCCTGCCGGTCGAGGTCGTCTTCGAACCCGTCTCCGACACCGTCGCCCTCACCCAGTTCCGGCCCGTCTGATGGAGCTCTGGGAGCTGAGTGCGCGTGAGGAGATCCGCGAGACGCTCGCCCGGTATCACCACGCCGGTGACTCCGGTCGGTTCACCGAGATGGCCGCGTTGTTTGCGGTCGACGGTGTCCTCGAGATCCACGGCGAGGGTGCGCACAACGGGCGCGCCGCGATCGTCGATTTCCTGGCCGGCGTGAACCGTGACGTCGTCGCGATGAGCGACGTGCCGATGCTGCGGCACTACTCGACCAACGTGACGATCACCGTCGCGTCGCCGCAGGAAGCGACCGCCGCGAGCGCGTTCTTGGTGCTGGCCGAAACGGGCCTCGACCACTGGGGTCGCTACCGCGACCGGTTCGTTCCGGAGGACGGTGGTTGGCGGTTCGCGCACCGTCTCGTGCGCACCGACGGCTACGCGCCCGACGGCTGGGCGATCCGCCGCCAGCGCCAGAGCTGAGACTTCCGCGTTCTGGTGCCCGATCGTCCCTCTCAGAAGGATTATTGGGCACCAAAGCGGCGACCGCTCAGGCTTCGTAGGCCTCGAGCGGGGGGCACGAGCACATGACGTTGCGGTCGCCGTACGCGTTGTCGATGCGGCTGACCGGCGGCCAGTACTTGTCGGTGCGCAGCGCAGCGACGGGGAACGCGGCCTCTTCACGCGAGTACGCGTGGCTCCACGAATCGGATACGACGTCGGCTGCGGGGTGGGGCGCGTGGTGCAACGGGTTGTCGTCGCCGGCGTAGTCGCCGGTCTGCACCCGCTCGATCTCCGCGCGGATCGCGATCATCGCGTCGCAGAACCGGTCGATCTCGAGCCGGTCCTCCGACTCCGTGGGCTCGATCATCAACGTCCCCGCCACCGGGAACGACATCGTCGGCGCGTGGAAGCCATAGTCGATGAGGCGCTTGGCGACATCGTCGACGCTCACGCCCGCGTCCTTCGTGATCGGGCGCAGGTCGATGATGCATTCGTGCGCGACGAGGCCGTGCGCGCCCGTGTAGAGCACCGGGTAGTGCGGCGCGAGACGGTGTGCGATGTAGTTGGCGTTGAGGATCGCAACGCGCGTCGCGTCGAGCAGCCCCGAAGCACCCATCATGTTGATGTACGCCCACGAGATCGGCAGGATCCCGGCCGATCCCCACGGCGCCGATGCGATCGCGCCGACGCCGGTGACGGGGCCGGCTTCGGAACGCAGCGGGTGGTTGGGGAGGTAGGGCGCGAGATGGGCTCGCACCGCGACCGGGCCGACACCAGGCCCGCCGCCGCCGTGCGGAATGCAGAACGTCTTGTGCAGGTTGAGGTGCGAGACGTCGGCGCCGAACCGCCCGGGCTTCGCGACTCCGACCAGCGCGTTGAGGTTCGCGCCGTCGAGGTACACCTGCCCACCGTGGTCGTGCACAAGCGCGCAGACGTCGGTGATCTGCTCCTCGAAGACGCCGTGGGTCGACGGATACGTCACCATCAACGCGCACAGCCGATCGGCGTGCTCGACGACCTTGGCTTTGAGGTCGTCGACGTCGACGTTGCCGTTCTCGTCGGTCTTCACGACCACGACCCGCAGCCCCGCCATCGTTGCGCTCGCCGCGTTGGTGCCGTGCGCGGATGCCGGGATCAGGCACACCTCGCGGTGCACCTCACCCCGTTCCGCGTGGTACTTGCGGATCGCGAGGAGGCCGGCGTACTCGCCCTGCGATCCCGCGTTCGGCTGCAGCGAGACCGCGTCGTAACCGGTGATGTCGGTGAGCATGCGCTCGAGGTCGCCGATGAGCTCGACGTATCCCGCGGCCTGATCGAGCGGCGCGAACGGGTGCAGCGACGCGAACTCGGGCCACGTCACCGGCAGCATCTCGGTTGTGGAGTTGAGCTTCATCGTGCACGAGCCGAGGGGGATCATCGAACGATCGAGCGCCACATCGCGGTCGGCGAGCCGACGCAGGTACCGGAGCATCTGCGTCTCCGACCGGTACCGGTGGAACACCGGGTGCGCGAGCACCTCGCTCCGACGGCGCAGCCGTGATGGCAGGTGGTCGTCGACCGCGCGGTCGAGATCGGCGGCCGCTGCCGACACTCCGAACGCGGCCCAGACCGACTCGACGGTCGCGGCGGTGGTCGTCTCGTCGAGCGTGATGCCGAGCGTGTCGCCGTCAACGACACGCAGATTGATCCGCCGCTCACGCGCGGCGGTGGCGATCGCCTCCGCGCGGCCGGGAACCCGAAGCGTGACGGTGTCGAAGAACGAGTCGGACACGATGTCGAAGCCCGCGTCCCGCAGCCCCAACGCAAGGATTGCGGTGAGGCGGTGCACCCGGCGCGCGATGCGCGTCAGCCCTTCGGGGCCGTGGTACACCGCGTAGAGGCCGGCGATCACCGCGAGGAGCACCTGGGCGGTGCAGATGTTGCTCGTCGCCTTCTCGCGCCGGATGTGCTGCTCGCGCGTCTGGAGCGCGAGCCGCAGCGCGGGCCGTCCGGACGCGTCGACCGAGACGCCAACCAACCGTCCCGGCAACGTGCGCTTGTGCTCGTCGCGGATCGCGAGGAACCCCGCGTGCGGACCGCCGAACATCGGTGGGACGCCAAAACGCTGGGCCGATCCGACGACGATGTCGACGCCGATCTCACCGGGCGGCCGCAGAATCACGAGCGCGAGCAGATCGGTCGCGACCGTGACCAGCGCACCCGCGGCGTGACAGCGTTCGACGATCGCCGTGTCGTCGCGCACCGCGCCGCTGCTGCCCGGATACTGCAGCAACGCACCGAACACGGTCGCAGGATCGAGATCGCGTTCGGGGTCGCCGACGATGACGTCGATACCGAGGGGCTCGGCGCGCGTCGCGACGACTGCGATGGTCTGCGGATGGCAGTCGGCGTCGATGAACACGGCCGACGGACGCTGCGGAGCCAGGCGCGCCATCATGCCCATCGCCTCGGCGGCCGCAGTGCCTTCGTCGAGCAGTGACGCGTTGGCGATCTCCATGCCCGTGAGATCCGCGACCATCGTCTGGAAGTTGAGGAGCGCTTCGAGCCGACCCTGCGAGATCTCCGGTTGGTACGGCGTGTAGGCCGTGTACCAGGCCGGGTTCTCGAGCACGTTGCGGGCGATCACCGGCGGCGTGAACGTGCCCGTGTAACCGAGCCCGATCAGCGATGTGAACACCTCGTTCGCCGACGCGAGCGAGCGCAGCCGGGCGAGCGTCTCGGCCTCCCCCACCGGCTCGGCCCCGAACGATCCGGAGCCGACCGCGGGCGAGAGATCCCGGATCGAGTCGGGCACGGCGGCGTCGACGAGGGCGTCGAGCGACTTGTAGCCGAGCACCTCGAGCATCGCGAGCTGATCGTCGCGACCAGGACCAATGTGGCGAGAAACGAAGCCCGCCGGCTGCTCGAGGTCGCGGAGGCTGTCGCGCGCGCCGTCGCTCATTGCGCCGACGATACTGCAGCCCCCTTTATCAGTCAGAAAACCACCCCGCACTGGTTCGCTCCCGCAGGCACGCGCCCGGCGGCTGAGGCGTCAGGAGCAGACGCGACGACCGCAATCGGTGCGACACGAGACGGCAAAGCGCATGCGTATGCGACCAGAAAGACAGAAGGCCCGGCCATCCTTGGCCGGGCCGTCTGTCATTTCGCTGAGGTCAACGTGACTACTTGAGCAGTGTGAGGAACGTCTCTCCGTTCGGCGTCCCCATGCCGGTCAGGTTGTCGTAGCCCTTGGCGACCCGAAGCGTCTGCACTTCGGAGTCGAGGATCCGGGCCGAGACGCTGTAGCCGTCAGCAGCGTTCTCGCTGTTGACGAAGTTCCGGCGAACGACCGCCGTCAACGGTCCCGGCTTCACGTCGTTGAAGGCCGCGGTGCCACCCAGGCTGTAGAGCAACGGGTTGGCAAAGCCGTGGCTGAAGCCGGCCACCTGGTCGGCAACGGCCATCAGGCCCGCGAAGAGTGGCGACGACAGACTCGTGCCACCGATGCGGTACTGGTCGTAGTACCGGCCGTCGGAGAACGTCTGCGTCTCTCCGATGAGCATCCCGGTGTTCGGGTCGCCGAGCATCGCGACGTCGGGAACGACGCGTCCGCGGTGGTTCGAGTGTGCGAACGCCAACGCGTCGGGCACGACGCCGTGCTGGTAGAACGGCTCGCTGTACAGGCGGCTCGTGCCGCCACCCGATGCGTAGAGGAAGCTGCCCGGGGGCTTCGATGCCCACTTGCCGTTGGGCGTCTGGCCGACGATCGTCGTCGACCAGGCCTGCTCGATGGCGCGGCCACCGAGCTTGTTGACGCCGAGGCTCGTCCCGCCGACCGCGGTGACCATGTTGGAGTCGGCCGAGAAGTCGGTCTCGGGCTGCGCAAGGCTGTCGGTCTCGTCACCGTTGTCACCCGACGAGAAGTAGAGGCCGATGCCCTGGGCCGCAGCCTGGGTCGCGATCTGGTCGAACTCCGTCTTGGTGCTCGCGGAGACGTCCTCACCGAGGTCGCCGTACGAGTTGGAGACGAGGTTCACGAGGCTGCCGTCGACGAGGTTGTTGAGCGCGACGGCGATGTCGTGGTCGTTGCACGACGCACCGCCCGCGTAGACGATGTCGGCACCGGGTGCCATCGCGTGCACGGCTTCGACGTCGAGCGTCTCCTCGCCGTACCAACCGCGCGGGTCGCACGGGTCGTTCGCCTTCGCCTTGTAGATGCCGGGCGGAATGACCTGCGTGAACTGCGTGAGCTTCAACACGTGACTCGGGTCGTTCCGGGTCGAGTACTCACGGGCGTCGCGGAAGATCGTCGGTGCCGCGAACGCGTCGACGATTCCGACCTTGACACCGTGGCCGTCATTGCCGCTCTCGACCGACGACTCGATGCCGTAGACCGAGCGCAGTTGCGGAGGCGTGTGTCCGCACGGTGCGTACGGAAGCACGGCGGGGTACCCGCCCTTGAGCGGCGGCTGGTCGGTCGCCTGGTGCTGGTTCCAGTAGATCGAGCACGGCGGCGCGTTCCGGAACCCGACCGGCGGACCGGCCTTCGGGCTCGTCCGGGGATCGGCATCCGCGATCGCGTTCGGGTGGATGAGGTCGGCCGACTGGTCGAGCCCCACCACGCCGGCGACGGCGGAACCGAGCTCCGCAGGAACCGAAGGTGCGGAGTCAGGTGCGCGCAGCACCTTGCCCTGCGTCGCGTACTTCGAGAAGTGCACACTGAAGGCCGCGCCCACCTTGGCGGCGGTGCCGACGGCCGAGACGTACTCGTTGTTGGCCGGCACGTAGCCGACGGTCAGTCCCTGTGACCGCAGCCAGCTCTTCACGACATCGACCGACGCGGCGGTCGGCGCGAAGCGGGCGCGGTACTCGGCGGCCGACAAGTAGTGCTTGTAGCTCGAGCTCTTCGGGTTGCTCACCGCGTTGGCGACGGCCGTCGCTTCCGCGAGGTTGCGGGTGCTGAGCACCACCCTGAACGCCACGACATCGGATGCCGAGGCGGTGCCGCGGCGGTTGGCGGCTTTGGCCCAGCCCGGCTCGGCGCCGAGCGTGTGCCGTGTGGCTGCGGTCGCCGTGGCCGGCAGCCCTGCGCTCGCGAAGACGCCCATTCCGAGCGCGGCCGCGGCAAACACTGTGATCAGTCGACGCACCGGTTCCTCCCATTGTTGAACGGTGGTACGGAAAGTGACCCTACAGCCGACACTCCCCGTGGCGAAAGGCCGTCTTGCAGGACTTTCGCGCGATACCCGTCAGATTCGGAACGCGTCTGCTCGCGCGGAGTGTGACGTTCCAGGGTGCACGGGGCCGCGTCAGCCGGCGGCGCGGGTGTTGCCGAGCCAGCTCGCGAAGAGGCCCGCGTACACACCGCCCTGTGCGATCAGCTCGGCGTGACTTCCCCGCTCGACGAGCAGGCCGGCGTCGAACACCAGCACGAGATCGGCGGCTTCGGCGGTCGAGAGCCGGTGCGCGACGCTGATCGTCGTGCGGCCCCGTGCGGCCCGCAGCAGCGCGACCGCCAGCGCCCGTTCGGTCTCGGGGTCGACGGCGCTCGTCGCCTCGTCGAGCACGAGCAGCCCGGGCTCACCGAGCTGCGCACGGGCCAACGACACGAGCTGCCGTTCGCCGACGGAGAGGCTCTCGCCGCGCTCGCCGACTTCCGTGTCGAGACCGTCGGGGAGGTTGGCGACCCACCAGTCGAGCCCGAGCGCGACGAACGCGGTGTCGACGTCGGCATCGGTGGCACCGGCCCGGCCGAGACGCACGTTCTCGCGGATCGTCGTGTCGAAGAGGAAGCCGTCTTGGGGAACGAGGCGGATGCGTTGCCGCCGTTCGACCGGCGCGACCACGCGCAGATCGACTCCGCCGAGCTCGACCCTTCCCACGGTCGGGTCGGCGAGACGGCACAACAACTTCGCGAACGTCGTCTTGCCCGAGCCTGTCTCCCCCACGACCGCCACGTTGATCCCCGCGGGCAGGTCGACGTCGATGCCGTGCAGCACGCGGCCACCCTCGCGGTATGCGAACTCGACGTCGGAGACGCTGACCGCGAGCGGTCCGGGAGGGAGCGTCACCGACTCCGCAGCCGTCGGCTCGACGACGTCGACGGGCACGTCGAGCACCGCGATCACCTTGCGCCACCCTGCGATGGCCGTCTGCGTCTGGTCCAGGATCTCGCTGAGCTCCGCGATCGGGCTGAGGATCAGGTTCGTGAGGAACAAGAAGGCGACGACCTCGCTCACGTTCAGCCCGAAGCGACGGCCGTAGAACGCGGAGACAATGGCGACCAACCCGATCGCGATCGATCCGAAGACGTCGCCGAGGGGGAACATGATCGCGAAGTACAACGCGGCGCGCATGTGCGCCTCGTAGAGCGAATGGATCCGGTCGCGCAGACGGCGCCGGGCCCGATCTTCGAGACCGTACGCGCGCACGACGGCGGCACCGCCCACGACCTCGGAGATCTCCGAGAGCATGTCGCCCGTGCGCGTGCGCGCGAGGTCGTACGCGCGGAGCTGGCCGCGCTGCAGCAGGCGGAACAACGGCAGCACCGGTAGGTACGTGACGATCACGACGATCGCGAGCTGCCACGAGTACACGAACATCACGATCAGGGTGCCGAAGATCAGCGTGCCGTTGACCACCCACGACACCGCGCCCCACTGCGCGAAGCGGGCGAGGGTCTCGATGTCGCTCGTGACGCGCGACACGAAGATGCCCTTCTTGGTCTCGTTGTGATCGGCGAGGCTGAGCCGGTGGATGTGCTCGAAGACGCGGACACGCAACCCGTACAGCGTGTCTTCCGCCGCGTGCACGAGGCGGATGTACGCGATCCGGCTGAGCCACAACACGATCGCGATGATCACGACGGCGAGACCCGTGGCCGAGTAGACGTACGCGGGTCGGAAGCCCTGCTTGTCGAGGATCCCGCGCTCGAGCACCTGCTGCACGAGGATCGGCACCGTGAGCTTGCCGATCGCGGCGACCACGGCGAACGCGAAGCTGACGCGGATGCCCCGACGGAGCTCGGGACTCACCGCGAGCCCGCGGCGGATCACGGCGAGCGCGCCGAGGGGCGGCAGCGGCGCGTCGTCGTCGAGGAGGGCTTCGAGCTCGGCGTGCGGATGACCGACGACTTCGTCGAGCACTCCCGCCGGCGCGGCGTCGGAAATCGCGTCGAGCGCCGAGCCCGCGACGTCTTGCTTCGCGAGGCCGTCGACCGGCTTGCTCGGGGTCACCGGGCAACCTCTTGCTCGTACGCGGAGACGAGGGCCGAGTACTCGGGAACGTCGAGCAGCTCCGCGTGGGTGCCGGCGGCGGCGATGGCGCCGTCGCGCAGGAAGAACACGCGATCGGCGAGCGCAATCGTCGACAGCCGGTGCGCGACGACGATCGTCGTCATGTCGAGGCCCTCTCGGAGCGCACCGAGGATCCGGGCCTCGACCGTGGGGTCGACGGCCGACGTCGCGTCGTCGAGGATCAACAACCGTGGCTTGCGCACGAGTGCACGCGCAAGCGCAACGCGCTGCCGCTGACCGCCAGAGAGGGTGACCCCGCGCTCGCCCACGACGGTGTCGTACCGCTCGGGAAGCGCGTCGACGAAGCGGGCGGCCTGGGCGATGTCGGCCGCGTGACGACGCTCCTCGACGCTCGACTCGTAGCCGACGGTGATGTTCTCGCCCACGGTGTCGGCGAAGAGGAACGACTCCTGGAACACGAGCGTCACCGCGGCGCGCAGCTCGGCCGGCTCGACATCGCGTGCGTTCACACCACCGATCGAGACCGTCCCCCGATCGGGGGCGACGAGGCCCGCGAACAGATCGCACAACGTGCTCTTGCCCGATCCCGTCGCGCCGACGAGCGCGACCACAGCGCCGGCCTCGACCGAGAGCGTGCAGTCGCGAACAACAGGCTCGCTCCCGGCGTACGCGAAGTCGATGCCGTCGACGACGAGTGAGAGCGGCCCAGGAGGCAGCGGCCGGGGCCGCTGCGGCCGCACCGCGGGGAGCGCCGCGAGGATCCGGTCGACACGCGCGATCGACACGACCGAACGAGGCAGCTCCTCGAGCAGGAAGCCGACGACCCGCATCGGAAACGCGAGCAGCGTGAAGAGCAGCATCACCGTGACGAGCTGACCGGGCGTGACCGCGCCTCGCGAGACCCGCCAGCCGCCGAGGGCGAGGATCGCGACGCTGCCGAGCGTGGGCATCGCATCGAGCGACGGCTCGAAGAACGCGCGGAGCTTGCCGACCCGGATGCGCTCGGTGCGCAGGCGGTCGGAGGCCTCGGCCAGGCGGGCCCGCTCGAGCGCCTCGAGGCCCAGGGTCTTCACGGCGAGCGCGCCGTCGAAGCTCTCGTGGGCGATCGAGGAGACCTCGCCCACGCGCTGCTGCACCATCGCCGCCGGGGCCTCGACCCGTCTCGTGTAATAGCGGTTCAGCACGAACATCGACGGGAACAGGAGCAGGCCGACGAGCGCGAGCACAGGGTCGATGACGAGCAGCTGGATCACCGAGAAGACGATCAGGACCATGAGACCGATCGAGAACGGCAACGGGTGCACGACCTCGGTCGACGCCTCGACATCGATGTCGGCGTGAGCCATGAGCTCGCCGGTGGGATGCGCCCGGTGGAACTCGAGCGGAACGTCGATGTAACGGTCGGTGACCTGCCCGCGAAGCGAAACCTGCGAGCGGCGTGCGGTCATCGCCGCGAAGTACCGGCGGGTGACGACGCCCGCGCCGCGGAACAACGCGACGACCACGACAAGCCCGGCGTAGAACCAGACCGTCGACGCCTGCGGATGGTGCGCCGTGAACGACGGGGTGATCACCCGGTCGGTCAGCGAACCGAGCACGTCGGCGCCGGCGACCGACATCGTCGCGTAGAGGACAGATCCGGCGACGGCGAGAGAGAACGGGCCCGGGTGCAGGGAGATGAAGCGCCAGAGCACCCGGGAGCCCCTGCGGAGGAGGCTGCGGGTGTCGCCGACTGGCTGCGCGCCCAGAGACTGCGCGCTCACACGCTTCCTTCCGTTGCTTGCCGTGCTGGGGGGAACTATTACCGGGGGAAGAGGATTGTACCGGCCACACCGCGACCCCCGGAGGCCCTGAATGGCGCTCTTCAAGCGTTCGTCAAAGTTGATCGATGCGAGCTCCGCGCTCCCCGGTCGTTCCGAGCGAATGCCGGTTCCGGACCAGCACTTCGTCCTCGGCACGCCCCTCGTTCCCCCGTTCCCCGAAGGCATGCGATGCGCGATCTTCGCGATGGGCTGCTTCTGGGGCGAGGAGAAGAAGTTCTGGCAGGAGCCCGGCGTGTACACGACCGCCGTCGGCTATGCCGGCGGGTTCACACCGAACCCCACCTACTCCGAAGTCTGCAGCGGCTCGACCGGCCACACCGAGGCCGTGCTGGTGGTCTTCGATCCGAAGGTGACCTCGTACGAGAAAATGCTGCAGGTCTTCTGGGAGGGCCACGACCCGACCCAGGGCATGCGCCAGGGCAACGACATCGGCACGCAGTACCGCTCCGGTCTCTACTGGTTCGACGAGGCGCAGAAGACCGCGGCGCTCGCGTCGCGCGACCAGTACGCGCCGCGGCTGAAGCAGGCCGGCCACGGCGAGATCACGACGGAGCTGCGGGAGGCTCCGGAGTTCTTCTACGCCGAGGACTACCACCAGCAGTACCTCGCCAAGAACCCCGGCGGCTACTGCGGGATCGGTGGCACCGGCGTGAGCTGCCCGATCGGTCTCGCCACGTCGTAGGTCGCCGCTCCCCGGGTCGTTGGTACCGTGCCCGCGTGATCCTCGACCAGTTCAAGCTGACCGATCGCGTCGCCGTCGTCACCGGCGCCGGCAAGGGCATCGGCGCGGGAACCGCGCGGGCGCTGGCCGAGGCCGGCGCGGATGTCGTCGTCGCCGCGCGCACCGTCGACGACATCGAACGCACCGCGGCCGAGGTGCGCGAACGCGGCCGCCGCAGCCTTGCCGTGCAGTGCGACGTCACACAGACCGCCGACCTCGAACGTCTCGTCGCGTCCGCGGTCGCCGAGTTCGGTCGCATCGACGTGCTCGTCAACAACGCGGGCGGCTGGCTTCCGCGTCCGATGATGGAGACGAGCGAACGCGCGTTCGAGGCCGCGCACCGCTTCAACGTGACGGCACCGTTCCTGCTGATCCGGCTCGTGGTGCCGGTGATGATCGAGAACGGCGGCGGCGCGATCGTCAACATCTCGTCGCGCGCCGCGAGCATGGTGCAATCGGGCTTCACCGCGTACGGCGCGGCGAAGGCCGGGCTGTCGTTCATGACCCGCCTCGCCGCGCCCGAGCTCGCGCCGAAGGTGCGGATCAACGCGATCGAAGTCGGCGGGGTCGAGACGGCCGGGCTCGAGATGGTGCTGACCGACGAGTCGGTGCGCCGGCAGCTCGAAGACAACACGCCGATGCGCCGGGTCGGAACCGTCGACGACATCGCGGCGTGCGTCGTCTATCTCGCGTCGCCCGCGTCGTCGTGGGTGACGGGCAAGGTGTTCGAGATCGACGGTGGTGTCGAACATCCCGCGTTCACGATCCCGGTTCCGGAGCTGTAGCCGCGCCGTCAACGAGGCGCAGCGGGCAGACTGAGCAGATGAAGAGCCTGCGCACTCCCGACGACCGGTTCGCCGACCTGCCCGACTTCCCGTTCGCGCCGCACTACGTCGAGATCGACGACGGCGACGGCGGGCAGCTCCGGGTGCACTACCTCGACGAAGGCCCGGCCGACGCGCCGCCGGTGCTGCTCATGCACGGCGAGCCCTCGTGGAGCTTCCTGTACCGCACGATGATCCCGGTGCTCACGGCGGCCGGTCACCGTGTGATCGCGCCCGATCTCGTCGGGTTCGGTCGTTCGGACAAGCCCGCGGCCCGCAGCGACTACACGTATCAACGCCACGTCGACTGGATGCGCCGCGCCGTCATCGACGCGGTCGACATTCACGACGCGACCTTCGTCGGACAGGACTGGGGCGGTCTCATCGGACTGCGCATCGTTGCCGAGCACCCCGATCGCTTCGCGCGCGTCGTCGCGGCGAACACGATGCTTCCCGACGGCTCGCACGACCCTGGCGAAGCGTTTCTCGGGTGGCAGAAGTACTCGCAGGAGACGCCGGTCTTCCATGTCGGCGGCATCGTCAAGGGCGGCACGACATCGGAGATGGCACCCGAGGTGGTGGCCGCGTACGACGCGCCCTTCCCCGACGAGACCTACAAGGAAGGCGCGCGCCAGTTCCCGCTGCTCGTGCCGACCCGCCCCGACGATCCCGCAGCGCCGGCGAACCGCGCCGCGTGGGACGTGTTCCGCGAGTGGAAGAAACCGTTCCTCACTGCGTTCTCCGACCAGGACGCGATCACGCGCGGCGGCCAGCGCGTCTTCCAGAGCATCGTGCCCGGCGCGGCGGGGCGCGAGCACCCCACGATCGCGGGCGCCGGCCACTTCCTCCAAGAGGACGCCGGCCCCGAACTGGCAACGGTCGTCGCCGACTTCATCGCCTCGAGCTGATCGAGCCCTGCGGGGAGAGCGAACCCGGGGTCGGGCGATCAGGAGGTGTGGGAGGCCTGATCATCCCGGGACGACCGCTCAGTACGACCGCACCGCCGCGGGCTGGCCGGCGATGAACTGCACGATCACGGCCATGCGGTACGCGCGGTGCATGTCGGGTTGCGAGAACGCGACCGTGCGGTCGCCGACGAGCTGGAACTCGGGGAACCGCAGGGTGAACGCCTCCCGGGCCGCGTCGGAGAGCGGGTGGCTCAACTCCACCTCCATCGCGAACGGTGACGCGAAGTCGGGCGCCGCGATGTCGCCCGCGCGCACGCGTTCGGTTGCGCGTTGCGCGGCCGCCGAGATGATGCGTTGCGCGCGTGCCGGCGGAATGATCGCTCCCGCAGTCCGGCTCAGCGCGCGCTTCACCACCGCGGTCTCGATGCCCGGACAGACGCGTGTGAGCTCGGCCGCGACGATGTCGTCGCCGGTGATGAGCGCGGTCGGCACGCCGTACTGCGCGGCGGCGGTCGCGAAGATCTCGCCCTCGCTCACCGACTGCCCGGCGAGGCGCACGTCGCGATACTCGCCGTAGCTGATCGTGTGCGCGCAGATGCCGGGATAGTCGCCCACCTTGGCGTGGTGACCGACGAGGAAGATCGCGTCGAACGAGTCGTCGAGCGCCGCCATCGTCGTGGCACCGCCGCGCGGCTGACCGCGCACGACCTCGACCTCGGGATCGATCTCGTCGAGCTTCAGATTGCACAGCGCCTCGACACCGTGATTCTCCTCGACGACGAACTCGGTCGCGCCCGCCGCGCGTGCGCCCTCGACCGCGGCGTTGACATCGGCTGTCATCCACGAGCGCGCCCGCTGGTAGTCCTGGCCCCGCGTGATCACGTCTTCCCAACGGGTGACGCCGCTCACGCCCTCCATGTCGACCGAGATGAAGATCCGCATGAGGCGGGTCTACCATCCCGGCGGTGAGCGAGCTCGACTACCCCGCCTTCGACGCCGACAACCACTATTACGAGGCGCTCGACGCCTTCACCCGCCACCTCGACCCGAGGGTCGGACCCCGCACGGTGCAGTGGTGCGAGATCAACGGCCGCAAGTACCACGTGGTCGGCGGGCGGGTCAGCCATGCGGTCGTGAACCCCACGTTCACACCGGTCGCCAAGCCCGGCGCGCTCCACGACTACTTCCGCGGCAACCCCGAGGGCAAGAACCCGCTCGAGATGCTCTCCGAGCGTGAGCCGATCCGGCCCGAGTACCGCGACCGCGACGCGCGCATCGGTGTGCTCGACCAGTTCGGTCTCGAAGCGGTCTGGTTGTTCCCGACCCTCGGCGTGCTCTACGAGGAGCTGCTCGTCGACGACCCCGCGGCCGTCGGCATCACGTTCCGCGCGTTCAACCGTTGGCTCGAAGAAGACTGGGGCTTCCACTACAAGGAACGCATCTTCGCCGCGCCTTACATCTCGCTCGCCGACGTCGACTGGGCGGTCGAGGAGCTCGAATGGGCGCTCGACAAGGGTGCGCGCATCATCGTGATGCGACCGGCCGCCGCGTTCACCGCGACGGGGCCGCTCTCCCCCGGCGACGAGCACTTCGATCCGTTCTGGGCACGCGCGCAGGAGGCCGGCATCACGGTCGTCGCGCATGCGGGCGACAGCGGCTACACGACACACGGCTACGCGCGCGACGGGTTCGGAGCGTCGTTCGGCAATGGCACGTACAAGCCGTCGATCAAGACCTTCAACATCGAGCGGGCCGCGTACGACTTCCTCATCACCCTCGCGTTCGACCGTTTGTTCGAGCGCTTCCCCCGGTTGCGGATCGCGTCGGTCGAGAACGGTGCGGAGTTCCTTCCCGACCTGTTCAACAAGCTGCGCTCGACGGTCTACAAGATGCCGGGCTACTTCCAGGTCGACCCGGTCGCGTCGTTCCGCGAGCACGTCTGGATCAACCCGTTCTGGGAGGACGACGTCACCCAGACCGTCGCGCTCATGGGCGCCGACCGTGTCATCTTCGGCTCCGACTGGCCCCACATCGAGGGCATGCCCGAGCCGCTCGACTATCTCCCCGAGCTGAAGTCGTTCGACGACGACGAGCGCAGGCTCATCCTCCGCGACAACGCGCGGCTGCTCACCGGTCAGCAGTGAGGTAGCGGTCGATCACGCGGTGCATGTGGGCGACGTTGCCCTCTTGACGCGGGTTGAGGCGGAGCCCGTCGAAGCCACGTGACTTCATGCCGGTCTGCACCTCGAGCATGTTGTCGTAGTCCTGGGTGGTGATGAGGCCCCAGTCGTGCTCGTGCCAGTCGGCATAGAACGTGCGCTTCAGCGGCCGCGGCTCGCGCCCGGGTGCCGGCCACTCGAGCACCCAGGTGTCCTTGACCGCGGAGTCGGGATCGAGACCGTTGGGCCGCACGCGGAAGAGGATCGCGCTGCCCGGGTAGATCGGGCCGACGAGGTTCGGGAACCAGTAGATGTCGTCGGCACTCGTCATCAACTCGTCGCCGAGCTCGCTCACGTCGAGGCCGCGCGCCTGCAGCAGCTCTTTGCGTCGCTTCTGATACGCGGCGAGCAACTCGCCCGGCGGTGTCGACGCACGCAGCTCCTCGACGAGCGCGCGCTCCTCACCGAGGAACGCGCCACCGAGGCCGGCCACGAGCCCGCTCAGGATCGCGCCTTCGTCGATCTCGTCGTCGCGCAGACCGAGGCGCGGGCTCGGCATGAGCCGGCGCCGCGAGTTCTCGAGCCGTCCGTAGCGCGCGTGCGTCTCGAACTGCTCGTACTCGATGCCGACATCGTCGGTCCACGCGAGCAGCTGCGGATGCGTGCCCTGCACGTGGTAGCCCTCGTTGAACGCGTCGACAACGACTTTCCAGTTCGCGGGAAGGATCGTCGTCTGATACGACCGGAAGCGCATCTGATCGAGGTGGTACCGGTCGAGAAGCTTCGGGATCGGATGCAGGAAATCGAGCAGCAGCGGCGCGGCCGCAGTGTCGGGGTTGACGAACACGAAGCCGCCCCAGCACTCCGCGCGCACCTCGCCGAGGCGGAGGCCGTCGGGAAGGTCGATGAACTCGTGACGGTCGACGACCTCGACCAGCTCGCCGTCGAGCGCGTACTGCCACGCGTGATAGCGGCAGCGGATCTGACCGTCGGCGAAGTTGCCGATACCCGACGCGAGACGGGTGCCGCGGTGGAGACAGTGGTTGAAGAACGCCCGGATCTCACCGTCGTCGCCCCGCACCACGAGGATCGACTGGTCGCCGATCGTGTACTCGAAGAAGTCGCCCGGCGCCGCGATCTCTTCCTCGCGGCACGCGACCTGCCAGACCCGGCTCCACAACCGCTCCATCTCGAGCTCCGCGAAGGCGCGTGACGTGTAGCGCGCCTTCGGGACCACGCCGTCGGGGCGTACGAGCAGCGTCGCGAGATCGGCAGGCGTCGTCATAAGGCAGAATCAAATTTACATGCAGTTCAACTTTGCGGATTGCTTCGAGGTGGTCGCCGACACCGTGCCGGATCGAACCGCGATCGTCTCCGGCGACCAACGGCTCAGCTACACGACGCTTGACGACCGGAGCACCCGCTTCGCGCACGTCGTCGCGGCCGCCGGAGTCGGCGTCGGTGAGCACGTCGGTCTCTACGTCCACAACCAGGCCGAGCACCTCGAGGTGATGCTCGGTTGCTACAAGCGGCGTGCGGTGCCGATCAACGTCAACTACCGGTACGGCACCGAGGAGCTCGCGTATCTCCTCGCCGACTCCGAGATCGTCGCGCTCGTGTACGGAGCCGAGTACCGCGACATCGTCGACGCGCTGCGGCCGCGGTTGACGGAGGTGCGCGTGTTCGTCGAGATCGGCGGCGCCGGCGAGCCCAGCGGAGCGCTCGCGTACGAAGCCGCGCTGGCGGGCGCATCGACAACCCGCGCGTTCGCGCCCCGTTCGGCCGACGACCACTACGTGCTCTACACGGGCGGCACCACCGGCATGCCGAAGGGTGTCGTCTGGCGGCAGGAAGACATGTTCTTCGCGACGCTCGGCGGCGGGAACCCCGGTGGCCTGCCGATCGAGGACCCGGCCGACATCGCCCAGACCGTGCTGGTGAACCGGTCGCAGCGCCTCACACCGTTCCTGCGCCCGGGCGACCCCGAGCCTGAGCAGTTCGTGGTGCTCGCGCTCGGTCCGCTCATGCACGCGAGCGGCCAGTGGTCGGCGCTCGGCACCCTGCTCGCCGGCGGCACGGTCGTGATCTACACCGGGCGCAGCATCGACATGGCGCACGTGCTCACGCTCGTCGAACGCGAGCGGGTCGTGATGCTCACGCTCGTCGGCGATGCGAGCGGGCGTCCACTCCTCGACGAGATCGAGGCCGACCCGGCGCGCTACGACACGTCGTCGCTGCAGCTGCTCGGTTCGGGCGGCGCCATCCTTTCGTCCGACGTCAAACAGCGACTGCTCGCCGCGCTTCCGAGCGTGCTCGCGATCACCGAAGCGATCGGATCGTCGGAGTCGCCGGTGCAGGCGGTCGCGGTGGCGCGCCGCGACGAGGCGGCGAGCCAGACCCTGCGCTTCGACGCGCGCGAGACGACGATGGTCGTCGACGACGAGCTGCGTCCGATCGCGGCGGGCACGGGCGCGATCGGACGGCTCGCGACGCGGGGCCGGGTACCGCTCGGCTACTACCGCGACGCGGAGAAGAGCGCTCGCACCTTCGTCGAGATCGACGGCGCGCGCTGGGCACTGCCCGGCGACATGGCCACCGTCGACGCCGACGGCAGCATCCAGCTCCTCGGGCGCGGTTCGCTCTGCATCAACACCGGTGGCGAGAAGGTGTACCCCGAAGAGGTCGAAGCCGTCGTCAAAACGGTCCCAGGGGTCAGCGACGCGATCGTCGTCGGTGCGCCCGACGACCGCTTCGGTCAACGCGTCGTCGTGGTCGCGGCCACCGACGACGGCGCCGTGCTCACGCTCGATGCGATCAGGAACCACTGCCGCCCGAACCTCGCCGGTTACAAGCTGCCGCGTGCGCTCGTGATCGTCGACCACGTCGAACGTTCCGCCGCGGGGAAGCCCGACTACCGGTGGGCGGCGGAGATCGCGCGCGCACCCTGAGCGGGGCTCCGGGCTACCGGGGCTTCGGGCTCCGTCGACCCGGCGCGACGATCGCGGTCGTGACGTCGCCGTTGAGGTACAGGAGCTCCTCGCACAGGGCCCAGCTGAACTGGAAGTAGCCGCGGTCGCCCCAATCCGGGCCCCAGCTGTTGCAGGCGCGCACCATCTGCGTGTCGGTGTCGATTCCGACGACGAGGAACTCGTGCGCGCCGACCGATGCGCCGCGCTTGTGAATCACCGCGTCGCGTGCACGCGGGTGATCGAACGTCGAGTACCAGTTCACACCGGTGATCACCGGCGCGAGCACCAGCGTCTGCAGCGCGTGTTCGAGACCGAACGCGTGACCGTACGCCCGCACGTAGCCGAGCTCACGCGCGACCTTCATGACCGCGAGCCCGCTGCTGCCGGGATCCGCGGTCGGGAACGTGCCGGCAAACGCGTCGACGAAGGTCGCTCGGCGATAGAGATCGATCGCGTCGCCTTCGGTGAGCGCGCGGCCGCGCCGGTGGAACGGTCGCGTCATCAGCAGCCCGGCCGCGGCGTTGCCCGAGCAGCTGTTGAGGCCGCCCTGGTTGAACGGGAGGTCGAACGACGTGTGCAACACGCTGCGAATCCGCGGCGCGCGCGGTGCCTGGTAGTACCAGCTCCGCGAATCGTGCTCGACGTGACGCCCGAGTCGCTTCGTGCGGCTCGCACGGGTCGCGAGCCGCCTGCTGACCACCTGCTTCGGCATCGGTCCACCTCCCCACGGCGTTCGTCTGCGCGCCGCACGCTAATCCCGCACTGGTCGTAGGACCATCGCGCGATGGATGCGCGCGCCCGGCAGCCCGGACACTGGCTTCACACTTCCGAACCCCCAAAAGGAGCCAGCAATGAAGAAGGTCTTCGCAAGCCTCGCCGTCGGTGCCGTCATGGCGATCGCAGTGCCCGGAATCGCGACCGCCAAGGGCGGTAACGGTGTCACTGCGAAAGGCAAGTGCACGGCGGCGAGCTCGTCGAAGCTGAAGGTGAAGGCCGACGACCGCCGCATCGAGACCGAGTTCGAGGTCGACCAGAACGTGGTCGGCGCGAAGTGGAAGGTCACGATCAAGGACAACGGCACCGTCGTCGCCCACGCCAACGCCACGACGAGCGCGCCCAGCGGCTCGTTCGAGGTGCGCCGCCTCATCCCGAACCGGGCCGGCACCGACATGGTGACCGCCTCGGCGACGAACCAGGCCACGGGCGAGATCTGCTCGGCGACCGCATCCCTGTAACCCCCACGGCGTCCGGCACGGGCGGGAGCTCCCCCGAGCTCCCGCCCGTCGTCACGCCCGAAAGTTTCCGGAAGATTCCGGAAGATCCGGTTTGCCAGCCGTCGACCTCGGGTACGGACCGGCGGTCGTGGTTCACACAACGGGGGAGTTCAGATGTCACCGATGATTCGTCGTGCCGTCGTCGTGGTGTCCGCCGCAGTGCTGGGGGCCTCCATGGTCGGGGTCGCGAGCACGCCGGCTTCGGCCCGGACCTCCTCCGCGAAGTCGACCTCCGCGAGCAATGCCGCCGCGCAGCCCGCGGCCTCGCTGCCGTTCAGCTACTGGATCGATGCCAAAACGACGCTGAAGAAGCTCAAGCAGACGGTCACCGTCCCCCGGGGGACGTTCACGGGCTCGATCGACATCGCCACGAGCCAGCTCACCGGCGCGATCACCCTGCCGGCGGCGAAGGCTCCGTTCAAGGTCGCGGGTCTGCCGCTGGCCACGGCGACGTTCAAGATGACGCAGGTGAAGCCGGTCACGGGCAGCGTGGACCTCAGCACGGCCATGGTCACTGCGACCGCCACGGTCAGCATCCAGATCGTGAGCGTCAACCCGATCGCGTTGCCGTCGGTCAACCTGGTCGGGAACTCGTGCAAGACGTCGAAACCAGTCGTCGTGACGATGTCCGGCCTGATCACTGACGGGATCTTCAGCGGTACCTACACGATCCCGCCGCTGCAGAACTGCGGCGCGTCGACGAAGGCGCTGAACCTCGTCGTTCCCGGCCCCGGGAACACGTTCACGGCGGTCGCCACTCCGATGCAATGAGTGCCGCGGGCCGGTCACACGGCTCACGGTCCTAGTCGGCTGCGTTCAACGCCCTCGTGATCAGCCACCACGACGCGAGGCCGTGGTCGCACCATGCCTCGGGCGCGACGATGCAGTCGTCGGGACAGCGGCACACGCCGTCGGCCACCCACTCGGCGAGGATGTCTTCGTCGGGTGGGGCCCATCCGCTGTTCGTCTCGAACCACACGTGCGCGTTGCGGATGGCCTCGACCGCGGTCGACGGCTGCATCGTCCGAGTATGCCCCGTTGTACCGTCGACGCCGTATGCGCGCGCCCGGACCCGATCTCGATGCGGCCCGAACCGCAGTCGTGCAACGCGGCCTGACCGCAGCGGCGATCGGCGCGCTCACCGAAACCGTCAGGAACCTTCCCCTCGAAGTGCTCACGCCGGTGAAGCAGCTCCTCAAGCGCTTCTTCTCCGACCAACCGTGGACGAGCAGTGACGACGAGACGCTCGCCGCGATCGTCGGGCCCGGCGCGGGCGAGCGGCTTCTCGCACTCGATGACGAGCTCACGCTGTTGTGGGGCTGGGATTCGGGGCCGTTCGTCCTGCGAGTGACTCAGGAAGTCTCGGCGAGCGCGTCAGCGACCGACGTCGACGATCTCGCCGCGCCCTCTGATCTCGGCCTCACGTTCGAGTCGGACGTCGTGCCCGAGGCGACACCGAGTCCCCGCACGATCCGCTTCGGCACTCCCCCACTGCACACCGGGGCGAGCCGGTTCTACAACTCGGCCGACGAAGCCTCCGAAGACCCGCGGGCGCGACAGCTGTTCGACGCGTTCGCGGCGGTCACGAACGTGCTGGTCGGCCCCGACTTCGTCGCGGTCACGATCGCGCGACCCGATCAGTGGGAGATGCTGCTGGCACCGATGTTGCGCGTGATCGCGGAAGCGTTCACCGGCGCGCCAGTCGCGGGCGCGGGCGCGGCCGCGACCGCGACCGCGGCGCCGGCTGCCGACGATCGCGCGAACACGTCGCCCGCCACCGCCGACCGAGCGCCGCGCCGGCTCGAACGCGCGTGGGCTGACCTCGGCGCGCTACGGGCCGACCGTCCCGACGATCTCGAGCGCATCCTCGGGGCGAGCGCCGACACCGAGCCCGCGCGGCGACAGGTCGCCGCCGCGCTCCTTGCCGACGCGCCGGAGGCCGTCGCGAGGCAAACCTGGGAACGGCTGCTGGCCGACCCCAGCCGGAGCGTGCGCCGGAGCGTCATCGATGCTGTCGGCGACGCGCAGCGCGAGCCGCTCCGCGCGCTGCTGGAGCATGCGCTGACCGACGCCGACGCGTGGACCCGTTGGAAGGCCGTGCACGGGATCGCGACGCTCGGTGTCGCGTCGAGTCGAGCCGCGGTCGCAGCCTGTGTTTCCGATCCCGATTTCCGCGTCCGCCTCGAGGCCACGCGCGCGCTTGACTAGGCGTATTGACCATGGACGTTGGCTTCGGCGAGGCGAGCGAGCGTACGCAGCTGTTTGCGCATCATCACGAGATCGCCGGCCGGGAGCACCGCTCGCCAGAGGAGACCGAGTGCGCCGCGGCGGTGCCGCAGCAGGATCTTCGCCGTCAGCCTGCACGTCGTGGCGCTCGTCGCGTAGACGCGGTACGTGATGACGACCGGGCCGAAGAGCTCACCGCGGGCCCGCAGGGTGATCTCCTCGCCGGGCGTGAACTCGACGAGGTCGAAGATCATCATGCGCTGCCCCACTTCGAGCTGGTCGAGGCCGGGAGTGAGCGTGCGCGGGCTCCGCACGCCGCCATTGTCGAGCCAGTCGTAGCTGTAGGGCGCGACGCGGAGCTGGCAGAGCCAACGGAACGCGACGTCGACCGGCGCGGCGACGTCGGCCGACCGGTACAAGGCAACATCGGCGCCGGGAAGCAGGTGATCGCACGGCCAATCGGCCGCGCGCTCGTCGGCGGTCGAGCCCCACTCGTTGACGAACCGCAGGTTCACCGGGGTGCGATCTCGAGGGTCACGCAGTCGTCGCTCCCGTCGGCACAGACGTCGACGAGACGCGCGAGGCGCGTGTGCAACACCTCGATCTCGTCGCGGTCGGCCTCGACCTGCGCCAACTTGGCCCGGGCCGCGACGAGCACGCCGTCGGCGCTCCCCGAGTCGGCGGCCGTGAGCAGCTCCCGGATCTCGGCGAGGGTGAAGCCGAGTGCCTTGGCGCGACGGATGAACTGCAGCCGGTCGACATCGGCGTCGGCGTACTCGCGGTACTGCGAGCCGCGGCGCACCGGCCGCTCGAGCAGCCCGCGGCGCTCGTAATAGCGCACGGTCTCCACGTTGACTCCGGCAGCCTCGGCCAGCCGGCCGATCGTGAACGCGCTCACGACCGGAAACGGTAGACCCCTTGACTCCGTACCTAGGAACGGATGGTGCTGTTCGTGAACGGCCAGGAGGAGCGGCGACTCGTCGGCGCGCGGGGCAAGGCCCACCTCCTGCAGGAGCTCGCGGAACACCTGTCGTAACCGACGGGATCACCAACCGGTGATCATCTGACCGTCGCGTCCGCCGGCTCCGAGGTGATCCGCGCTTCGCGATCGACATGCTCGTGCGCGTGCGCGACCGCGTCGTCGAGGTTCGTGAACAGATGGTTCTCGTGCGCCAACCGGTCGAGTGCGCCGACGGCGAGAAGGACGCGCAGATGTTGGGGACGCGGTCCCTTCAGCAACACCGTGACACCCCGGCGCTCGAGCACAGTGACGATCTCGCCGAGCGCCTGCGCCCCCGTGGCGTCGAGCACCTGGAGTTGCGGGAACCGCAGGATCACGACGCGCACGTCGGAGACCGCGGTCAGTTCTGCAAGGAAACGATGGGCGGCGCCGAAGAACAGTGCGCCGTCGAGCCGGTACGTGACGATGTGCTCGGACATCAAGGCCTGTTCGTCGTCGCCGGTCACCTCGGCACCGTCGCCGTCGCGCGCGGCGACCGGTTCCACCACGGCGGCCGCGGTGCGCGCCACGTTGCGGAGCGCGAGGCCTGCAGCGACCACGATGCCGATCTCGACCGCGACAATCAGGTCGAAGGCCACCGTCGCCGCGGCCGTCAATGCGAGCACGAGCGCGTCGGAGCGGGTCGCTCGAAAGACGGCGCGCACGTTGTGCAGCTCGACCATGCGCGCGGCCGTCACCATCAGCACACCGGCGAGTGCCGCCAACGGTATCTGCGC
This sequence comes from Acidimicrobiia bacterium, assembly GCA_038240075.1. Taxonomy (GTDB): domain Bacteria; phylum Actinomycetota; class Acidimicrobiia; order IMCC26256; family PALSA-610; genus DATBAK01. The sequence goes on along the minus strand of JBBSEC010000003.1, from coordinate 57,423 downwards.
CACCAGCGGGCCGCCGAAGAACACGACCGCGATCAGCACAACCGAATGCACGACTGCCGAGACTCGCGTTCGCGCTCCCGCGCGACCGTTGACCGCGGTGCGGGCGATCGCACCCGTGGCCGGCATCCCGCCGAATAACGGCGACACGATGTTGGCCAGGCCCTGGCCGAACAGCTCGCGATCGGGATCGTGCCTGCCGGTATCGGCCATGCCGTCGGCCACCTTGGCGGAGAGCAACGACTCGAGCGCGGCGAGCAACGCCACGGCGAACGCCGCCGAAAACAACGCGCTCATTCGTTCGAACGACATCGTCGGGAACGACGGTCCGGGCAGAGAGCTCGGGAGGTGGCCGATGCGCGCGACGTGGAGGTGGAACGCCTTCGCAACGATCGTCGCCGCCGTGACCGCGAGGAGCGACGCGGGAAGCGATCGGTGCATGCGGGGAAGCACGACCATCAGCAGGGCGACGATGGCCAGGACGGCCAGAGCCGCCGCGTTCCCGTTCCCGAACGCATGCCCAACCGCGCGCGCCGCGACGAGTGCGGTGTTCTCGCCCTTGGGTTTCTCGACGCCGAGGGCTGCCGGCACCTGTTGCAGGAAGATGATCACCGCGATGCCCACCGTGAACCCTTCGATCACCGGCCAGGGCATGTACGCGAGATAGCGACCGAGGCGCGCGAACGCCGCGATCGTGATGAGGACACCGGCCATGATGCCGACGACGAACACCGCATCGCGTCCGTACCGGGCCACGATCGGCACCAACACAACCGTCATCGCTCCGGTCGGCCCCGACACCTGAACGTTCGATCCTCCGAAGATCGCGGCGATGAGTCCCGCGACGATCGCCGTCATCAAGCCCGCGCGCGCTCCGAGGCCGGTCGCGATACCGAATGCCAACGCGAGTGGCAGCGCGACGACGCCGACGGTGACGCCCGCGACCACGTCGGTGCGCCACGAACGCGAGAGACCCGCGTAGTCGGATCGGCGCGGCAGCAGGCGTGTGACTGCGCTGAATCGCGAACTCACACCTCACCCGCGCCGACGCGCAGTTCCGCGAGCAGACCCTGGGACTCCGACAACGAGTTGATCAGCACCCGTTTTGCCGACGCGAGCAACTGCACCACCTCGGGGTCTCGGATCGCGTAGAACACCGACGAGCCGGCCTTGCGAGCAGTGACCAATCCCGCGCGGCGCAGCACGCCCAGCTGTTGCGACAGATGCGACGCCTCGATGCCGACGATGGGCTGTATCTCGCCGACGGCCCGCTCTCCCTCGCTCAGCAACTCGAGGACCCGAATACGCGCGGGATGCGCAAGCGCTCGGAACAGATCGGCCTTGATCTCGGAGATCGGGCGCCGCAGCACCGCCTCCAACTCACGTTCCGGCATCTGACAACTTTATCATATTGTGTAGTCGTCAGAGTCGCTCGGCCGTCCGCCTCCCCGCCAGGCAGAATCTCCCGGGACGACGAGGAGGACCTGACGATGGCCAACGACCCGTTCACGGTTGCGGTGGTGCAGCGGCCGCCGGTGCTCCTCGATCGCGAAGCCACGCTCAAGGGAGCGGTCGAGCATCTGCACGAAGCCGCCGACGCCGGCGCGCGCCTCCTCGTGTTCCCGGAGACGTACATCCCGGGGTACCCCGCGTGGATCTGGAAGCTCCGGCCCGGCTCCGACTACGACCTCTCCGACCGGATCTACCGCGACCTGCTCGACAACAGTGTCGACCTCGTCGCCGACGATCTCCGCCCGCTGCGCGAAGCGGCGGCGCAACGGAACGTCGTCGTGGTGTGCGGCGTGCACGAGCGCGACGGCGCGCACAGCCGCGCCACCATCTACAACACGCTCGTCACGATCGGCGCCGACGGGTCGGTGCTGAACCTGCACCGCAAGCTGGTGCCCACGAACCCGGAGCGCATGGTGTGGGGCTACGGCGACGCGCGCGGGCTGCGCGTGGTCGACACGCCGATCGGTCGGCTCGGCGGCCTGATCTGCTGGGAGAACTACATGCCCCTCGCGCGCTACGCGCTCTACTCCGAGGGCGTCGAGGTCTACATCGCGTCGACGTGGGACGAGGGCGACACGTGGGTCGCGACGATGCGCCACATCGCGGCGGAAGGCCGGTGTTGGGTCATCGGCGCGGGCTGCTCGATGCACACCTCCGATGTTCCGGCCGCGTTTCCCGAGCGCGATCACGTCTTCCAGGATCCCGACGCGTGGCTCAACGGCGGCGACTCGGTGGTGGTGGCCCCCGGCGGCACGATCGTCGCCGGCCCGTTGCACCAGGAGCACGGCATCCTCATGGCCGAGATCGATCCGCACGCCGCGGCCGGCGGGCACCGCACCCTCGACGTCGCCGGGCACTACGGCCGTCCCGACATCTTCCACCTCACGATCGACCGTGCTCCGCAAGTGCCCACGACATTCGAGTGACGGTCTTCGAGTCGCCATAAGGTGCATGCATGAAAGCCGCCGTGTACTACAAGACCGGTCCGCCCGATGTCTTCCGGTACGAAGACGTCCCCGACCCGGTGGTGTATCCCGGCGGGGTCATCGTCTCGATCGAGGCCATCAGCATCGAGGGCGGCGACACGCTGAACCGCGCCGGCGGCGAGATGACCTCGACGCCGCACATCGTCGGCTATCAGTGCGCCGGCACGATCCGCGAGGTCGGCGAAGGCGTCACCAACCGCACGGTCGGGCAGAAGGTCGTGTGCACCAACCTGTCGGGCTCGCACGCGGAGCTGATGGCCGTTCCCGAGATCCTCACGTGGCCGGTTCCCGACGGCGCCGACCTCGTCCCGGTCGCGTGCGTCCCGGTCGCGTTCGGCACCGCAGATGATTGCCTGTTCGAGTTCGGGCGCCTGAAGGCGGGCGAGACCGTGCTCATCCAGGCCGGAGCCGGGGGCGTCGGCATCGCCGCCATCCAGCTCGCCAAGCGCGCGGGCGCGACCGTCTTCGCGACCGCGTCGAGCGCGGACCGGCTCGAGCGGCTCGTGCCGTTCGGCCTCGATCACGGCATCGACTACTCCAACGACGGCTGGGTCGACGAGGTGCGCGAGCTCACGGGCGGCCGTGGTGTCGACCTCGTCGTCGACTCGGTCGGCGGAAAGATCCTCGGCGGCAGTGTCGCGTGCCTCGCGTACCGCGGACGCGCAATCACGGTCGGCAGCGCCGGTCGCGATGCTCAGCCGTTCGACATCGGTGTGCTGGGCATGAACAACCAGTCGATCACCGGCGTCTTCCTCGGCGCCGAGATCGTCACCGACCGCGCCCAGGAGATGATCCGCCGGCTCATCGACGACGTCGCCGACGGCCGGCTCAAGGTGCTCGTCGACCGGACCTATCCCCTCGCGGAGGCCGCCGCCGCGCACGCGTACCTCGAGAGCCGCCAGGCCGTCGGCCGCGTGGTGCTCATCCCCTGACCTCGGGCTCGAGCCGATGAAACGCGCGGAGGAGCTGACCGAGCTGGTGCTCGGCTCGGACTGGCTGCGGCACATGTTGCGCGTCGTCGACGCGCTCGGCCTCCCCGACTGCTGGATCGGAGCGGGCGCGGTGCGCGACCTCGTGTGGGACACGCGTTTCGGCGACGGCTTCGATCCCGCGCGCGTCGAAGACATCGACGTCGTGTTCTTCGATCCCGGCGACCTCAGTGCCGAGCACGAGCACGCCATCGAGCACGGGCTCCACGAGCAGGAACCGTCGGTCGAATGGGACGTGAAGAACCAGGCCCGCGTGCACCTCTGGTACGAGGCCCGCTTCGGCGCCGCCGCGCACCCGCTGACGTCGACGACCGACGGCGTCTCCACCTGGCCCGAGATTGCGACCGCGATCGCGGTGCGGCTCGATCCCGACGCCGACCGCGGCGCGGACGACGACCTCACACTCGAGATCGCGGCTCCGTACGGTCTCCACGACCTGCTCGACGGGGTCTGGCGCCGCAATCGCAACCGCGAGTACAACCGCGCGACCGACGCCGACTGCCGGGCGCGCATCGAACGCAAGCAGCCGCACCGACGCTGGCCCGGCGTCGTCGTGCTCGACGAGCCATGACCGCACCGCGCGACGTCGTCGTCGTGTTGCTCGACAGCCTGAACCGGCACCTGCTCGGCTGCTACGGCGGCACCGAGTTCGACACCCCGAGCCTCGACCGGTTGGCGAGCCGCTCGGTGCGCTTCACGAACCACCACACGGGCTCGCTCCCCTGCATGCCCGCGCGGCACGACCTGCTCGTCGGCGCGCTCGACTTCCCGTGGCGGCCGTGGGGCTCGATCGAGATCTGGGAGGACGCGGTCACCCATCTGCTGCGCCGCGACGCGGGGATCTCCACGATGCTGGTGAGCGATCACCCGCACCTGTTCGAGTGCGGCGGCGAGAACTATCACAACGACTTCACGGCCTGGGACTACGTGCGCGGTCACGAAGACGATCCGTGGCGCACGCGACCCGACCCGTCGTGGATCGGCGCGCCGGCGCTTCCGGCGCGTGCCGCACCGTTCCCGCGCGGATACGACGTGAGTCGCACGACCTTCCGCGACGAAGCCGACTTCCCCGGTCCGAAGACGATGACCGCGGCCGCGCGCTGGCTCGACCAGGAGCTCGGCGCGGAACGCGGGCCGGCCGAGCGCGCGCTCCTGATCGTCGACGAGTTCGATCCGCACGAGCCGTTCGACACGCCGGAACCGTGGGCCAGTCGCTACGACGGCGACTGGGAAGGCGCGCGGATCATCTGGCCCCCGTACGCGCGCAACCACGAGGAATCCGGGCTGAGCGCGCGCGACGGGCGTCACCTGCGGTCGCAGTACGGCGCCAAGCTCTCGATGATCGACCACTGGCTCGGCCGGATCATCGACGTCGTCGATCGTCGCGACGCGTGGGACACGACCGCGTTCGTCGTCTGCACCGACCACGGGCACTACCTCGGCGAGCGCGGCATGTGGGGCAAGCCGCAGGTGCCCGTGTATCCCGAGCTCGGGCACATCCCGTTGCTCGTCTCGTGGCCGGGCGCCGCACCCCGCACGTGCGCTGCGCTCACGACGACCGTCGACCTCCATGCGACGTTGTGCGACGCGTTCGGTGTCATCGCGGGGCACCGCACGCACGGGTACTCGCTCGTGCCGTTGCTCGAAGGAACCGCGACCAGCGTGCGCGAATGGGCATTGAGCGGCGTCTGGGGACGCGAGGTGCACGTGGCCGACGCCACCCGCACCTTCGCGAAGGCACCCGTCGCGACCAACCGTCCGCTGTCGATGTACTCGAACCGGTGGTCGACGATGCCCGTGCGCGCGTTCCCGGATATTCGGCTTCCCCGCCCGGATCGGCGGGCCGTGCTCACCACGGCGCCCGGAAGCGACGTCCCCGTGATGCGGCAGCCGTTCGACCCGAGCGACGCGCTGCCGTTCTGGGCGCTCGGCGCATTCAGCGGCGATCTGCTCTACGACCGCGCCGAAGCCGACGCCGCCGGCGCGGTCCGCAACCAGGCCGGCGGCAACGCGGCCGCGGAGATGACCGAGCTCCTCGAGGCCGCGCTGCGTGCGGTCGAAGCGCCGGCCGAACAACTCGCCCGGCTCGGACTCAGCTAGGAGGAACACGGTGTTCTCGATCTCAGCCGATTCCCACGTCACCGAGCCCGGCGACTGCTACGAGCCGCGCATCGACCCGCGCTTTCGCGACCGAGCGCCGAAGGCGGTCACGCACGAGACGATGGGTGCGGTGATGCTGATCGACAACGGCGCGACGCTCGTTCCCTACGGCATGGTCGCGGCCGCGGGTCGGCCCGTCGACAAGGTCGGTCCGTTCCAGTACGTCGGATGGGACGAGCTGCATCCGGGCGGTTTCGACCCGAAGGCGCGGCTCACCGAGCAGGATCGCGACGGCGTCGCCGCCGAGGTGCTGTACCCGTCGGTCGGTATGCTGCTGTGCAACCTCGCCGACGCCGACTACAAGAAGGCCTGCTTCGACGCCTACAACCTCTGGATGGCCGAGTTCCAGGCCACCGACCCGCAGCGACTGATCGGCATCGGCCAGACCGCGCTGCGCAGTGTCGAGGAAGGCATCGAAGACCTGCAACAGATCAAGGCGCTCGGGTTGCGGGGTGTCATGGTCCCCGGCATCGCCGCGTGCCACGCCGACGGCGACTACGACGATCCGCGCTGGGACCCGTTCTGGCGAGCCGCCGCGGAGCTCGGCTTGCCGTTGTCGTTCCACATCCTCACCAGCGGCAACGACGGTCTGATGGCGCCGCAGTACCGCGGTCCGAAGATGAACAGCTTCCTCGGCATCATCCGCGGGTGCCAGGACATCATCGGCACCATGATCTTCGGCGGCGTGTTCGAACGGGTGCCGGAGCTGAATGTCGTGTGCGTCGAGGCCGACGCGGGATGGGCTCCGCACTGGATGTACCGCGCCGATCACGCGATGACCCACCACCGCAACTGGCTTGGCCACGCCACGCTCTCCCGTCTCCCGAGCGACTACTTCCGCGCCAATGTCTCGCTGACGTTCCAGGACGACTGGGTCGCGTTCCAGACCACCCATCTCGTGAACCACGAACGACTCCTCTGGGCCAGCGACCACCCGCACGCGGACTCGACGTTCCCGAACTCGCAGCGCGTGCTCGCGGAGCAGACCGCACACCTCTCCGACGCCGTGCGCAACGACATCGTCTGGCGCAACTGCGCGCGCCTCTACAACCTCGATATCGCTCCCTGAACGAGTCATCGACGGGACACCGTGGTCGATGCGGACGGAGCGGTAAGGGTTCGTTTTCCGGTTTTGGGGTTGCGGGGGCCGAGTTTCCAGCCTTGGGTCTTGAGTCGATGGTGGGGTGAGCAGCCGTAGCCGACGTTCCACCAGGCGGCGGGGCCGCCTTTGGCGAAGTCGACGTCGCTGTGGTCGATTTCGAGGTAGCCGCGTGCGTTGCAGCCGACGACGCATTCGCGTCCGCCGACGATCATCGCGGTCCGCAGATGGACGGGGATGTGGCGACCGAAGTGCGCAACGGTGGTGATGTCGCGGCCCTTCTTGATGACGGCGGTCACGAACGCGTCGCCGAGCATCTCGCGCACCCATTCGACGTTGACCGGCCCGACGCCGGTGATCTCACAGGTTTCACCGGGAATCGTGTTGCCGCGCACGAGTGCGGTGTGGTCGATCACGACGTGGACGGTCGTCGCCGCTCGGTTCGCCGCCGGGTCGATCGTGTCTCGGTTGCCTTCGAGGAGCAGCCGTGCGAGCGCGTCGGCGGCGTACGCCTCGTGCGGCTCGCGTTCACCGGATGTCCGATGCGCACGGAAGATCCGCTGCACCTCCGCGTCGAGCACGGCCTTCACCTGGCCGCCGATCTCGGGGGCGAGCCGGAAGTGACCTTCGAACATGCCGTCGTTCGCGGTCCACGTCCGCACCCCGCGGGCGCGGCGCTGACGCTCTGAACGCTTGGTGGGATCCTCGGCCTCGGCGTGGGCGTTGATGCACGCCTCCTTCAGCGCCACCATGCCCTCTTCCGCGGCCGCGAGCAGCTTTTGCTCCGCGGCGGGGTTCGCGGTCGCGGCGTCGGCGATCAACTCCGCTTGCCGTGCCGACAAGAGTCCTGCTCGAACGGCGGCGTCGGTGTCGGGCAGCTTCTCGACTTTCTTCGCCGTGCGGATCGCGCGACGCGCTTCGCTCGAATCCGTGCCGAGCGCGCGGCCGACGAGATGCGCGGCGTCACGATCGTTCTCACCGTTGCGCCGGTGCGCCGAAGTGTCCTCGACGCGATGCGCGGCCTTCCCGAGTATGCCGTCCACGAGACACCGGATCGCGCCCAGCTCGCGAACGAGACGCACGGCGTCTTCGCCGGCGAGCAGGCGCGGCTCGAACTCGCGTGCGACCTTCTCGATGTCGGTTCGGGTGGCGGTGAGCGTGTCGAACATCTGTTCGTAGAGTACCGAAGAGGTGTGACACTCAACCCCGAATCCCCCAATGATCCCAGGGGTTTCCTGCTCCGGCGCGATCCGTTGCGCGTCGTCGACTACCTTCGCCGCGGTGATCCAGGTCAAGGTTTCGAACGCGCTGCGGGAGCGCATGACCCCTCTGATCGCGGACCTGCGAACGACGGCCGGCGTCGAGCTCGCGCTGGTTCGCATCGAGGCGCGGCAGCGGTGGACCGACGATGACCTGGCCTGCATGGTGTTCGACGACGACGGCTCCGGTGCGGGGATCACTGTTCCCGAAACCGGAACGGACGCGGAGCGACTCGTCCAGGCCGCGGACCAGCTGCGAGACATCGTCATAGAGACCCGCTGGAGTCATCGCCTGCCTGCAACCTGGCCGGAGTGCCCCTTACACCCGTCGTCGCACCCACTTCAACCGGTCGTCGTCGACAACGAGGCGCTCTGGACCTGCCCACGCGATGCAACAACACGCGTCGCGATCGGCTCCCTTCGTTGAGCACGGGAGTTTGCGCGCGCTCATTCGGTCGTCGGCGCGGTCGGCTTTCCGTCGTCGGGAAATCCGCGGACCCGCCACCAGATGCCCATGACGAGGCCGTACAGGACGCCAGGCCACACGTCTTCGAACCCGCCCGTGTTGGCCGCGACGTCAAACGACGTCGAGCAGCTCTCCCTCAACGACACTCTTCGCCGCCCGGCCACGTCACCAGTGAAGCACCTCGATCGAGCGCCCGCGTTTCCTCGTTTCGCGGGTCGGTGCGGCACACTCGTCGACGTGGCCGTACGAGCGCACCCAGTCGAGCCCAAGGCACCCGAGGGCGTCGGCGGCGAACCGTTCCAATCCGACTACGCGGATGCATTCGAGCTCACGCCGACCGACGCGCGCACGGCTGAGCAATGGGCGCGAGGAACGCTGGAGCACGGTCCACGCGCGTTGCAGTCCTTCGTCATGTTCGGGTGGCGCTTCATCCTTCGCCTGCGGCTCGGACCGATCGGTTCCGCAGATCACATCGCGGGCTGGCCGATCCTGCTGCGCACCCCGGAGACGGTCGTGATCGGAGTCGAATCCGGAACGGTCGGTCGCGCCCGGCTCACGTTTCGCAGCGCCCCCACGATCGTGAGCGCGTCAAGCGACCTCACGTTCGAACGACGTGGCGGGCGAGCAATCTGGTCGGTTGCCGGCTTGCTCCATCGCCGGATCCTGCCCTACCTGTTGGGCCACGCGGCGTCGTCAGGACCCCGGCAGCTCTGACCCGACGACAAAGCGATCGAACGTGACGTCGCCGATGACGACGCGGCCCGCCGCGCGGAAGCCGCTTCGCTCAACAACCCGACGCGATGCGACGTTGCCGGGGTCGATATCGGCGACGACGCGTACGAGCCCCACGTCGTGCAGGGCAACCGGCACCAGAGCGGCGAGCGCGGCCGTCGCGACTCCGCGACCGCGCGCGGCGGAAGAGACGTAGTAGCCGACCGTGGCTGATCGATCCGCGATGTCCTCGAGGATGCGCGCGACGCACGGACGGATCGTGACGGCACCGGACCCATCCCGGCCCGTACCGCCGCCACTCATCTACGACGGTTCGAGAACGACAACGGCGATCTCTCGCTCCGTGCGCCGTTGGTACACGTCGTAGCGGCCAAGAACTCCGCGATGCAGAAGCGGGGCCAAACCGCGGTTGTTCCGGTTCACCAGCGGCCAGAGGCGTTCCCGCTCAGAACCGTCGGCGACGCGCGCGACCGCGCGGTACTTGCGGCGCCCATCCTGCACGCCGACGTGGGGCTCGGCACGCAGGTTCGCGAGCCATCCCGGGCCGCGATCGCTCCCGCCGTTCGATGCGACCACCACCCAGGCTGAGCCGTCGCGGGAGTAGATGAGCGCGTTCGTGCGCGTGCGCCCGGTCTTGCGTCCCGTCGTCGTCAGCAACAGGGTCGGCGGGCCGGCAAAGCGTCGGCCGACGAACCCGCGCGTCCCTCGATAGATGGCTTCCTGCAGCCGGAGGTACGGCAGGATGACGATGGTCGACGGAACGCGATCCATGGTGCGAGCTCCACGCGTCAGCTGAACCGGACCCGGTTCTCCATCAGGATCGTGTCGATCTGGTGCAGCACACCATCGTCGATCTGCGCCAGCACATCGAGCGCACCGAGGTTCTCTCGAACCTGTTCGACGCGACTGGCACCCGTGATCACGGTGGAGACGTTCGGGTTGTGCGCGCACCAGGCGATGGCGAGCTGCGGGAGCGAGCAGCCGAGATCGTCGGCGACCTTCTTGAGCCCGCGCACCGCGTTGTTGGAGCGCTCGTCCTTCACCTGATGCTGCAGCCAGTCGTAGCCCGGCAGCGCGCCCCGGCTCCCTTCGGGGATGCCGTCGACGTACTTGCCCGACCAGAGGCCCGACGCGAGAGGGCTCCACGTGGTGAGGCCGAGACCGATGTCGTCGTAGAGGCGCGCGTACTCCTGCTCGACCCGCCGCCGATGCGTGAGGTGGTACTCGGGCTGCTCCATCACCGGCTTGTGCAGGTTGTGACGGTCGGCAATGTCGTACGCGGCGCGGATCTCGTCGCCGCCCCACTCCGACGTTCCCCAATAGAGCGCCTTGCCGCTCGACACGATGTCGGACATCGCCCACACCGTCTCCTCGATCGGCGTGTCGGCATCGGCGCGGTGGCAGAAGAGAAGGTCGACGAAGTCGAGACCGAGACGTTCGAGTGAGCCGTCGATCGCCTGCATGAGGTACTTGCGGTTGAGCGTGTTCTGCATGTTGGGCAGCTCGTGCAGGCCCCAGAACAGCTTCGTCGAGATCGCGTAGGTGTGGCGCGGCCACCCCATTGCTTTGATCGCCGCGCCCATGACGCGCTCGGACTCACCGCCCGCGTACGCCTCCGCGTTGTCGAAGAAGTTGACGCCGGCGTCGTACGCGGTCTCCATGCACGCGCGCGCTTCGGCGACACCCATCTGCCCGTTGAACGACACCCACGATCCGAACGACAGCACGCTGACCTTCAGACCCGCACGACCCAACCGTCGATATTCCATGCACGGCATCCTATGGTGACCATTCAAACCGCCACACGTCGGTACCAAAACGCCGGGAGCGATCAACATGGACGGACACGCGTGGATCGCCGGCTTCGCGGACGCGCTCGGCGTCGAGGCGCCGTCGGCCGGGCTGATCGACGAGCTGCTCGCGCTGGCGGGGGACGCCGCTCACGCATCCGAGCGCATCGCAGCACCGATTGCGTGCTATCTCATCGGCCGGGCGGGCACCGACCTGGCGACGGCCCGACGCGTGGCAGCTACCGTTTCGGACCACCCGACAGGGGGAGACCAGCGATGACCGTGACCGAGATCCCGTCCGCCATCCACCGCGGCGACAACGAGCTGCCGTGGGTCGACATCGGCGACGGTTCGCTGCTCAAGGTGCTCCACATCAAGGAGCGCGAGGGCCTGTGGGTCATCCGCAACCGGTTCATGGCCGGCTACCGCGTGCAGACGCACAAGCACACGGGCCCGGTGTTCGCGTACACCGAGACCGGCGCGTGGCGCTATCTCGAGAGCGACTTCGTCAACACCGCCGGTTCGTATCTCTATGAGCCCGCGGGATCGGTGCACACGCTCGTCGTTCCCGAGGACAACACCGAGCCGACCGACGTCTTCTTCGCGATCCACGGCGCGAACCTCAACCTCGACGCCGAGGGCAACGTCGAGAGCGTCTACGACGCGGGCTCGATCCTGCAGGCGTACTACTTCCTTTGCGAAGCCGCGGGCGTGCCCCGCCCGTCGGTCGTCATCGACTGACCGCTCCGATCCGATCGGTGTCGCGTGACGGCCTGGACGTGCCCGGAATGCAACCGGCAATTCGCACGCAACCTGCAGTCGCACGAGTGCGCTCCCGCGATGACGCTCGCCGACTACTTCTCGACGGGCCCCGCGATGGAGAAGCCGATCTTCGAGGCCGTGCTGGCGCACCTCGACACGCTCGGGCCGGTGCATGTGGAGCCGGTTTCGGTCGGCATCTTCTTCAAGCACCCGCGGAAGTTCGCGCAACTGCGCCCCATGCAGAAGTGGGTCGCGCTCTCGTTCTCCCTCCCCCATCGCGTCGATCACCGCCTGATGACGAGGAAGCCGCTCGCGCACGGCGGCCGCTATTACTGCGTCATCAACCTCCGCGGACCCGAGGATCTCGACAACGAGATCCGGAGCTGGCTTACTGAGGCGTATCTCGACCCATCTTCCTGAGGGGTGTCCATGCTCTACGCATTCTGCTTCGAACGGATCGGTGTGGTCGCGAGCGACCTGTACTTCGTCGATCCCGATCCCGGTCCCGGTCAGGAAGGCCCCGAGCAGGGTGTGCGCGTCGAGGTGCGGCTCCTCGAGCGGGGTGAGCTCAACGGGTCGATCTACTCCGCCCGCCCGATCGGGATCGATCGCGCCATCTGGCGCGCCGACCTGCTCGAGTCGGTCGACAATCCCGGCTCGCTCGACCGCGCACACCACCACCCCAAGTGCCGGGGCTGGGAGCCCGGAACCCGCCGGTTCGTGAAGGAGATGACCGCGAACCCCGTGGCCTGGGTCGGCAAGTACATCTCCGACGTCGACGGCCTCCTCGAAGCGGCCGGCCTCACGCGCGCCGACATCGGCGAGTCCGACGGCGAAGCCCTGCAGGCCGCGGTGCCGGAGATCCTCGACGTGGTGCGCCGGTTGCTCGACCGTGTCCGCGCCGGCGAGCTCGCCCGCCCACCCGGCGACGACGTCGTCGACAGCGCGCGCGTCAGCTGGCTCTGACCGCCAGACCGGCAGCTCAAGAGACCTCGGCGGCGACGATGAGACCGTCCTCGACAGCGAGGTTGATCCGGTTCGGTCGGCGATCGCGAGTCGTGCTCCCCTGCGCGCCCTCGCCGCGCACGACGCGGAGAACGACCCCATTCGACTGAGCCCGCGCAGCCGCGGCTGCGACCGTCAGACCGACGAGTGTCGGTGCGAGTCGCTCAGCCGGGCGTGCAGCCGCCGCCCAATCTGCTTCGGGATCGCGCGCGGCGAGCCAGCGGGCGAACTCGTCATCGTCGTCGTAGCGTTGGGTCAATGCAGTTCAGCCGGGAGTTGCGCGATGGGATCGCTTCGGGCCACATCACGTTGTCGTTCAGGCTGTGGGCCCGCCCGCAGGTCAGAGTGGGTGGTCAGTACGCGACAGCCGGAGCGCGCATCGAGGTCGACTCGATCGAGATGGTTCCGTTCTCCAGCGTCACACCAACAGAGGTGCGGCTCTCGGGTGAGAAGGATCGCGAATCGCTGCGTCAACGCGCCGCGCACTCGGGCCCGATCGCCGACGACACGCTCGTGTACCGCATCGAGTTCCACGTCGTTCCTTCGCGCGACAAACCGTGACGATCCGAAGGCTACGAGGGTAGGAGCGCGCGGACGCTTTCGACGGTGTCGGCATCGGCGGATGACTTGTCGGGTCGGTAGCCGCGCACCCGCGCGAACCGCAGGGCGACACCGCCGGCGTAGCGCTTCGACGCCTGCACGCCGTCGAGCGCGATCTCGACGACCAGCTCGGGGCGGACCATCACGACGTGACCGTCGTCGGAGATCGCGATTGCCTGCAGCCGCTCCGTCTGCCAGGTGAGCAACGCGTCGGTGAGGCCCTTGAACGTCTTGCCGACCATGACGAACGTGTCGTCGGGCCCTCGCGCGCCGAGGTGGAGGTTCGACAGCCAGCCGCGGCGCCGGCCGTGGCCCCACTCGACGCCGATCACGACGAGGTCGAGGGTGCGGACGGGTTTCACCTTGCGCCATGCCTTGCCTCGGCGTCCGGCTTCGTAGGTCGACGCCAACGCCTTCACCATCACGCCTTCATGGCCCGCCGCGAGCGCCTCGGCAAGGAACGCCTCCCCCGCCGCGGCGTCTTCGGTGACGAGCGCGGGCACGACCCAGCCTGGCGCGACGCGCTCGAGCACTTCGCGTCGCGCCGAGAGGGGTTCGTCGAGCAGGTCGACACCGTCGGCGCGCAGACAGTCGAAGAAGAACGCGCGCAGCGCACGAGGATCAGCGATCGCGTCGGTACCGAAGCGGCTCATCGTGTCCTGGAACCGCTGCGGGCGCGCGTCGTCGGACACGCCGATCGCTTCACCGTCGAGCACGACCTCGGAGACCGGCAGGCTCAGCACCAGCGCGACGACCTCGGGCAGGCGGGCCGTGACATCGTTGAGGTTACGGGTGAAGACCCGCACCTCGGAACCGGATCGATGCACCTGCACGCGGGCGCCGTCGAGCTTCCACTCGACCGACGCCGGGCCCGTCGCCGCGAGCGCCGCGGTCACCGACTCGGAGCTGCCGGCGAGCATCGGCAGCACCGGCTGCAACACCTGGAAGTGAACCGCTTCGAGCGCCGCGCGCCCACCCGTGAGCGCGAGCCGCGCGGTCGCACCGAGATCGCCACCGCGCATCGCGGCGCGGCGCACGACGGCGGGCTCGACCTCGGAGGCGCGCGCGACGGCGTCGAGCATCAGGCCTGCGAGCGCACCTTGGCGTAGCCCGCCCGTGAAGAGCTGCCGGATGAAGTCGGCTTCCGGCTGCGTCGCACGCTCGAGCACCGACGTGAGCAGCGTGCGCCGATCGCCAACCGATCCGGCGCCCGCCATCGCCGCGACCGCGGTGACCGCTTCGTCGACCTCACCGAGCGTCAGTGACGGCGTCGCGGCGGGTGGGTTGTCGATCGACCCGATCGTCGACCATCCGATGCCGATGCGGCCCTGGCGAGGCTCGCCGGTGAGGAACCCCACGGCGACCGCGATCTCGTCGGGCTCGAGCCGCCCCAACCGCTCCGCGAGCGCGGTGACCTTCGCAATGCGCGAACGCGTCGCCGCGACGGCACCTGACGTCGCCACCAGATCGGCGAACAGTGTCACGTTGGAATCATTCTCACGGTCGCGCTCGCATGCGCTGGTCCGTCCTGTGTCGCACTGGTCACGCCGGTTGCGATCGCTCCTACCGGATCCTCGGCTCGATGCGCTGTCCGCCCGCGAACTTCTCCTGGCCTTCGGAGATGCTCGCGGGATCGCTGCCGATCCGGATGAGCGAGAAGCCCATGTCGAGCGCCTGTTTCCGAGAGAGCTCGAGCGCCATCCAGAGCGCACGCACGGCACCCGCCGTCGCGAGGGCCGGAGCCGACGCGATCGCGTCGGCCGCCCACTGCGCGCGCTCACGCAATTCGGCGAGGGGCGCGACCTCCGAGACGAACCCGATCTCGTGCGCGCGCTTCGCCGACATGCGTTCGTGGTTGCCGAGCAGCGAGATCCGCATGATCTCGTGGAACGGCATCTTTTGCATCACGTGGATCGGCTCGAACACCGGCGTCATGCCGTAGGTGACGTGGGGGTCGAAGAACGTCGCGTGGTCCGCGGCGATGATGAACTCGACCTCACCGAGCATGTAGAACGCGCCACCGCACGCGATGCCGTTCACTGCCGCGATGACGGGTTTCCAGAGATCGCACGACTTCGGGCCGATCTCGTCGCCGGGGTCGTCGAACATCCACGGCGACTTCGCGAAGCCGGTCCCGCCTTCCTTCTTTGCGGCCCCGTCGGCGGGATAGCCGTCGCCCATCGTCTCCGTGCGGTCGATCCCGGTGCAGAAGGCCCGCTCGCCCGCCCCCGTGAGCACGACGCAACGGACGTCGTCGTCGTAGCGTAAGGAACGCCAGCAGTCCTTCAGCTCGTTGCGCATCTGGATGTTGAAGGCGTTGTGCACCTGTGGGCGGCTGAGCGTCAGCCACGCGACGCCGTTGTCCTGCTGCTCGAAGGTGATCATCTCGTAGTCGCGATCGGCCATCGCGGGATCGTACGTGCGGCTCTCGGGGACGCGCCATGCTCATGGTCGCGCTCGCTCCGACTCGTCTCGTCTCCCCCAGGATCGTTGCGGGGATCATCGCTCGCCGCTCCATCGGGCATACGCTGCCGCGATGGCCCAACCTCGAACGATTGCCCCCGCAGACGGCCGGCTCGGTGTGCTCACCGTCGGGCTCGGCGCCGTCGCCACCACGCTCATCGCCGGAACCGAGCTCGCCCGCCGCGGCATGGGATCACCGATCGGATCGCTCACCCAGATGGCGACGATCCGGCTCGGGAAGCGCACCGACCAGCGCACACCCATGATCCGCGACTTCGTACCGCTCGCGGGTCTCGACGACATCGTGTTCGGCTCGTGGGATCTGTTCCCCGACGACGCGTACACCGCAGCGGCGCGCGCGGGTGTGCTCGACACCGGCCGTCACCTCGAGCCGATCGCCGACGCGATGCGCGCGGTGCGGCCGATGACGGCCGCGTTCGATCCCTTCTACGTCAAGCGGCTCGACGGCCCCAACGTGAAGGACCGCACCAACAAGCGCGCGATGCTCGACGGGATCCGCGAAGACATCGGCAAGTTCCGCGACGAGAACCAGGTCGACCGCATCGTCATGATCTGGTGCGGTTCAACGGAGATCTTCATCGAGCCCGGCCCGAGCCACACCGACCTCGACGCCTTCGAGGCGGCGATCGACGCGAACGATCCGTCGATCGCACCGTCGATGCTCTACGCGTACGCCGCGCTCGAGGCGGGCATCCCGTTCATCAACGGCGCGCCCAACTTGTCGGTCGACATCCCCGCCCTCACGCAGTACGCGACCGAGCACGCCGTCCCGATCTGCGGCAAAGACTTCAAGACCGGCCAGACGTTGCTGAAGACGGTGCTCGGACCGATGTTCAAGGCCCGCATGCTCGGCGTCGCCGGCTGGTACTCGACCAACATCCTCGGCAACCGCGACGGCGAGGTGCTCGACGACCCCGAGAGCTTCAAGACCAAGGAGGAGTCGAAGCTCGGCGTGCTCGAGCACATCCTCCAGCCCGAGGTCTATCCCGAGCTCTACGGCGACATGTACCACAAGGTGCGCATCAACTACTACCCGCCGCGCGGCGACAACAAAGAGGGTTGGGACAACATCGACCTGTTCGGATGGCTCGGCTATCCGATGCAGATGAAGGTCGACTTCCTGTGCCGCGACTCCATCCTCGCCGCGCCGCTCGCGCTCGACCTCGTGCTGTTCTGCGACCTCGCCCAACGCGCCGGGCTCGGTGGCATCCAGGAGTGGCTGAGCTTCTACTTCAAGTCGCCGCAGGTTCCGGTCGGTCTCTATCCCGAGCACGACCTGTTCATCCAGCAGTCGAAGCTGAAGAACACCCTGCGCTGGTTGATGGGCGAAGAGCAGATCACCCACCTCGGCATCGACTACTACGTCGACGACTGAGCCGCGCCGCGCCGGCGGCCCCGGCCGCCCGCGCTACGGGAACGGCTTCACCTCGACCATCACGATCCAGTTTCCGGAGTTGTCGCGCAGGATCGCCTCGACGCCGTACGGTCGGTCCGCCGGGTCCTGCACGAACTCCACGCCCTTGGCAACGAGCTCCTGGTGCGTCTTCCGGCAGTCGGCGGTCGCGAAACCGAGACCGCCGAGCGTGCCCCTTCCGAGCATCCGCGTGACCGTCACGATGTCGTCGGCGTCGAGCGGAGGGCCGGGCTTCACGAGCGTGAGTTGCAGCTCGGGATGGTCGGGATGCGCGACGGTGACCCATCAGTAGTCGTCGGCCATCGTGACGTCGGCCGCTTCGACAAAACCGAGCTTGTCGATGTAGAAGGCCTTGGATTCGTCCTGGTCGAGGACCGACGAGTGGTGGGCAGCCGTCGAAGGACGCGGAGCCAACCCGGAGCAGGCGGTCGAGCTGATGCTGCGTATCGCGGCCGGCGACGCCAACACGCTGTCGGGCCGGCACCTCTCGGTGCACGACGACCTCGACGCGCTCCTCGCACGCGTCGCCGAGATTCGCGAACGCGATCTCTACGTGATGCGAACCGAACGACTCACCGCCACCGTAGAGACCAGTAACCGTCCCTCGTCCGTTCCCCCCCGCTTGCCGTTGCTCGTGATGCACACGCATCGATTCACCAAACCCGCCGCCGCTCCCGCGTACCTGCGTGGTCGCCCCGTCGCCCAATGGCAGGACGCGCTGGACGGCCGGCGGAGGATCCTCGCCCGCCCATGAGCCATTCCCGTCGCCCGCGACCAGACTCCCCCTTCCCCCGACTGGTCGCGGGCGACGTGGAATGCTGCAGGGATGGACGACTGCATGGCGTGCGCGCTCTCGGACGGTCGCCTCCCGCTGCCCGGTGGTTTGATCCACCGCACCGCGCACTGGCGAGTCGAGCACTGCATCGGACCGCTCGGTCTCGGAACGTTGATCGTCAAGCCCGAACGGCATGTGACCCTGGTCGCCGACCTCTCGGATGACGAGGCGGTCGAGCTCGGTCCGCTGTTGCGGGACGCGTCGGTGGTTGCCGCGCAGCTGGTCGAATCCGAGCAGGTCTACAACTGCCTCTGGTCGCACGCCGGTGGCGTTCCGGTGCACATCCACTACGTCGTGCAGCCGGTGACAAAGGAGCAGATGCGCAGCATCGGTGTCCACGGACCCGCGCTGCAGGTCGCGATGTTCACCGCCGGCACCGCGCTCGATGCCGCCGACATCGACCGCGTCTCCGACCGCGCCCGCCAACTCTTCGCCGCAGCATGACCGACAACGCGTCGCGGCAACCGGCTCTGCGCGAGCTGTTCATCGGGTGGTTCGACTACTACGCCGCCCGCGCGACCGAACGTCTCGACGGGCTCACCGACGACGAGTACCTGTGGCAGCCAGTGGCAAACTGCTGGAGCATCCGAATCGACGGCGACACCTACGTCGTCGATTGGGAGTGGCCACCGCCCGAGCCCGCGCCGGTGACGACGATCGCGTGGCGACTCGTGCATGTCTGCTCGATGCTCAGCGAGCACGGCCTGCGCGCCGTCGCGTTCGAGGGCGGCAAGGAGAACAATGTGCCGCCGTCACAGGTGCCGTCGACCGCGTCGGACGCGCGAGTCGTGTGGGATCGCTCGATCGAGCGTTGGAAGCACGACATCGCGGCCGTGCCGGAGCCGCGACTCTGGGAGCCGCTCGGACCAGAAGCCGCTCCCTTCGGCGACGATCCGGTCGCGTCGTTCATCGAGCACATCCACGACGAGTTCGTCCATCACACCGCGGAGATCGCACTGCTGCGGGATCTGTACCGATGCAGACTCGACGGCGATGGCTGACCAGGATGGCTGATCAGAACGACGTTCGCCGCATCGCGTTGTCGCTGCCCGACACCACCGAAGGATTCGGGCATTTCGCGTTCTCGGTGCGCAACGGCGCGAAGGAGAAGGGGTTCGCGTGGGTGTGGATGGAACGCCCCGAATCGAAGAAGCCGCGCGTTCCCCGGCCCGACGTGCTCGCGGTGCGGGTGGCGAACCGCGACGAGAAGGAAGCGCTGCTCGCCGCCGACCCGCAGAAGTTCTTCACCGAGCCGCACTACAACGGCTTCCCCGCGGTGCTCGTGCGCCTGCCCGCAATCGACGCCGACGAGCTCGTCGAGCTCATCACGGATGCGTGGCGGTCACAGGCGCCGCGCAAGCTCGTGCGCGCGTACGACGAGCACCACGGCTGACCAAGGAACCGTCTTCGGAGCGCATGCACTCACCAAGACCCCACCGAGGCCAGCCCGCGTGCCGACCGCCCGCTCGTGCCGCACGGTTCACCGCGGTCCAAACGGTCCCTGGTACTGCACTTTCTACGCATACGACATAGGTGCAGTACCAAGCAGCCGTTTCGACCCAGGGTGCTGGCCGGCGTCGTGAGACATCAGGGTGACGCTGCGGCCGCGGATGGTCATCACCGACCTGATTCCCGCAGGTGGGTGGCTTCCTCGGCGGCGCGTCCTTCACCGTGCTCGCGGTGAGCCAGAGCGTCACGATCGGTGTCGTGTGCCTCATGCTCTACCTGCTGTACCAGAACCTCGAGAACCACGTGATTCAACCGGCCATCGTCGGTGAGGCCGTCGACCTGTCACCACCGACGACGATGCTCGCCGCACTGATCGGCGGAGCCGCGGGCGGGATCCCCGGCGCGCTGTTCGCGACTCCGCTCGCGGGTGCGGTGAAGCAGCTGTACCTCGAGTTCCGATTCGGTCACAACACCCTCGACGACAAACCGCGGCGGCGGCCGCTGAAGGATCTGCTCCGTCGGCGCACGCAGCGCGGCGCTACTCCCCGCTGAAGACCGCCGGCCGTTTCTCGACGAATGCGCGCATCGCTTCCGCGCTGTCGCGGCTCGTCGAGGCGAGCACCTGCGTGCGGTTCTCGAGCTCGATCGCCGACTCGAAGCTCGCGGCGTCGAGATTCGACCACACCACCTGCTTCGTCAGCCACACCGCGAGCGGGCTGTTGGCAACGATGGCGGCCGCCATCTCGAACGCGGCCTCGAGCAACTCGTCGTCGGGAACGACGCGCGCGACCAGGCCGATGCGCTCGGCTTCGTCGGCGCCGAACGGCCGGCCCGTGAGCAGCAGCTCGAACGCCCGCGCCGATCCGATCTGACGGGGCAGCAGATAGCTCATCCCGCACTCCCCGCCCGACAGACCCAGCTTCACGGCCGCGACGTGGAAGCGCGCCGAGCGCGCCGCGATGCGAATATCCGACCCGAGCGCCAGCGCGAGGCCCGCGCCGGCGGCCGGCCCGTTGACCGCCGCGATCACGGGTTGGCGCAGCGATCGCAGCGTCGCGATCATCGACGAGAACCGCTCCTGACCTTCGAGCATGCTCGCCGGACCCCGCCCGAACCCGTCGACGGAGCTCGTGGTCGCCTGCAGGTCGAGACCCGCGCAGAACCCCCGGCCGGCACCGGTCAGCACGATCACCCGGCACGCGCGATCGGCCGCGACGGTCGTGAGCGCGGCCGGGATCGCGGCGACCAGGTCTTGGCTCAACGCGTTGAGCCGTTCGGGACGGTTGAGGCGCAGCAGCGCGACACCCGGCCGCGGCCATTCGATCTGCACCACGGACGGATCTGGGTCGGTCACGACGCGCTCCTCGCTCTATTCGCTGGTCGGGCCGGTGAAGCGGGGCTCTCGTTTCTCCCGGTGCGCGGCTAGGCCCTCGATCGCGTCGGGGCCGCCGAACCCGTAGAACTCGAGCGCGAGCGACGAGTCGAACACCGGGCCGAGCATGCGGTACCAGTGGTTGAGCGCGTGCTTCGTGAACCGCAGCGCGGCCTGCGCACCGCCGGCGAGGCCGCGCGCGATCTCGAGCGCGCGCTCCTGCACGTCTTCGTCGTCGTTCACGCACACCGAGACGAGGCCGATGCGCTCGGCTTCCTCACCGGAGAGCGTCTCGCAGGTGAGCAGGTAGTACTTGGCCTTCGCCATCCCGCACAGCAGGGGCCAGCAGATCGCCGCGTGATCCCCCGCCGCGACGCCCAGACGCGTGTGACCGTCGATGATGCGAGCGGTGCGGTTCGTCACCGAGATGTCGGCGAGGAGTGCGGCAACCAGGCCGGCACCGACCGCGGGGCCGTGGATCGCGGAGACGATCGGCTTCGAGCAGTTGATGATGTTCATCACCAGATCGCGCGCCTCGCGCAGCACTCGGGTGCGAACCGCGTAGTCGCCGACGAGGTCGTCGATGAGCTCGAAGCTGCCACCGGCCGAGAACGCGCGCCCCGCGCCCGTGATGATCGCGACACGCGTCTCGGGATCGCGGTCGACCGCGAGCCACACGTCGGCGAGCTCACGGTGCATCGCGGCGTCGACCGCGTTCAGGCGCGGCCCGTCGAGCACGATGCGCAGCACACCCGGGTCGGGTCGCTCGAAGCGCAGGCTCGGAAACGCGGCGTAGGGGTCAGGTGGCGTCATGCGCCGTTTGATCGCCGAGGTCGGAGCGGTATTCGGGATGCGCGCTGAGCCACGAAGACGCGCGACGCATGCTGTCCTCGTTGTTCTTGTTGATGAACTTGTAGATCGGTCCTTCGAACCACTTGAACGGCGCCTTCTGGATGTTGTAGCGCTCGTCGAACTCGAAGCGGGTGCGGTTCGGTCCGAGGGGCTCGAGCCGAACGTGCCCGATCTGGTCGTTGCCGGGTGTGCCCGAGATCATCGTGTACGTGTAGCCGCGCTCGGCCTGCACGTCGCTGACGAGCTCGAGAGCAGAACCTTCACGGCCCATCGGCATCTTGTAGATCACGCGTCGAAGCCGGCCGTTGTGCTGCTCGTCGCCGGGCCAGAGCACGTCGACCCGTTTGACCATCGGCGCGTAGTCGGTCCAGCGGTCGTAGTCCTGGAACAGCGCCCAGATCCGTGCCGCCGAATGCGGCATCTCGAACGAATAACGATGCTCACGCATGCGCAACCTCCCCCGGTCGGGCGATCGTAGGTCAGCGCACCGCAAGGTCGTCGAGGCTGACTTCGTGGAGCGTCGCCACCACGCGCGCCTCGGGCGGGAAGGTCGTGTGCCGCGTGACCGCGCACGGGCAGACGACCACCGACATGCCGGCCGCGAGCGCGGCTTGATACCCGGGAAGCGAGTCCTCGAAGACCACGCACTCCGAGGGGTCGCGCCCGAGGCGACGGGCGACTTCGAGGAAGACGTCGGGTGCGGGCTTGCCGTGCGCGACCTCGGGGGCCGTGACGATCACGTCGAACCGGTCGAGGATGCCGAGGTGGCCGAGATGGTGATCGAGCCTCGCGCGGGCCTGACCGGTTCCGATCGCAGCCTGCCAGCCCGCGCGTTCTGCCGCGTCGAGCAGTTCCGCGACGCCCGCACACAACGGCACTTCGTGGCGCCGCGCCTCGATCTGCTCCCACGCCGAGGTCTCGAAGCCGGATGCGTCGGCGTCGGCGCCGAGCCAGCTCTTCAACTGTCGATCCCACGCCGCGTCGTTGTCGGGCCCGGTCGACCCGAAATGTGGCGCCATGGTCGCGAAGTCGGTGGTGACCCCGCGCGCGGCCAGGAGCTCGACGAGAACCCTCGCCGCCAACTCCTCGGTGTCGGCGAGCAACCCGTCGTAGTCGAAGATCAGCGCGGGCACGCCGAACGATACTTCCGTCGGCGCGGCGCCTGTCTGTGGGTCGCGGCTCAGTTTGAGCTCGGTGGTGGGAGATGCGCTCTGAGCGCTCCGGCGAGGCGGAGGACGGGCGAGTCCTTGCGAGGACGTCCGAATCCATTCGACCCAACTGGCAGCGTCCGAGACCTCGGCCAGCGAGTGGTCTTGACCTTGACGAACGAGCCAAATCCATTGCCACGGATGTGAACCTCACGGAGTTCCGTCCACGGCACACGCCTGGTCAGCATGAATCGCACGACGAATCCCGCGTCATCGACCAGGACGGCGGAACGCAACACGGCGACGATGACCCACGCAATCGCGGCGCAAAGCGCGATGCCTACGACGACCGCGGGGAAATCCGTCCCCTCGACGGAAGCGACTGCGTAGACGAGCATGATGCCGAAACAAGCGGCAAGCAACGCGCGATGGGGCACAGACGACCGGAAGACGACGACGTTCGACTGTCCACTGCGTTCCGTTTCCACGAGCGCATGATGCCTGCTCCCATGTCCGCCATGCCATCCCCGATCCGAACCGTTCGTCGACCAGTTCGGCGATCTGGAACACGGATCACGGAGGCTTCGCGAGCCGTTGTCAATCGCTTGAAGCGGCGCATGCCCATCCGTCTCGTGAGGTTCTGGCGCTCCACGAAGCTCGTGTTCGCGCCGTACTGGTCCGGGTCGCCGATCATGATCGTCTTCTGCACCGAGCAGCGCGATTTAGGCCTGTATTTGCTGGATATTCTGCCTGTTATCGAACACGTGTTCGGTGTACAATTGGGGCATGCTCGCAGCCCTCACGAGCGTCGTCGACGACCTCGACCCGAGCGACATGTGCGACTCGGAGATCCGGGAGCGCTACATCGAAACGCGCCGCGCGATCGACCGTGCCGAGGCATACGCCGCACGGCTACTCGTCGCGATTGCGGGTCGTGGGATCCCCTCGGGTGACGGTGCATCATCGACGCCGGCGTGGGTGCAACTCCAGACCGGGCAACGGTTCCGCGACGCGCGCATCTCCCTCGCCGCGGGGAAAGCATGCGAAACCCTCCCCCTCGTCGCGAAAGCGTGGGCTCAGGGTGAGATCTCCGCGAGTGCCGCGACGACGATCGCGTTGGGTCGCCGCCAGAACCATGAAGCCGTGTACGCGACGATGGAAGACGACCTCGTCCAACTCGCGGAGGCGGCCGATTTCCGGGGGCTCGACGCGCGGATCCGGTACTACCAGCTCCGCTGCGACGAACTCGACGACAAACCACCCGAAGACACCAACGGCGTGTACCTCTCCCCAGTCGCAGACCGGTGGGCGCTGAAGGGTGATCTCGACGGGCTGCTCGGCGCGACGATCAAGCACGCCGTCAACGCCGCGACCGATAAGCCCGGCGACGACGACCCGCGTACTCCTGCGCAGCGGCGTGCCGACGCGCTCGGCCGCATCTGCCGGGACTTCCTCGACCGCGGTGAAAGCCCGACCGAAGACGGTGAACGACCTCACATCACCATCACGGCCACCCTCGAATCGCTCCTCACCGGCAACGATGAGACGACCGGCGATCTCGCCCTCACCCAAAGCCAGGTCAGCCGGCTCGTGTGCGAATCGAAACTGCAACTGATCGTCCTCGACGCGAACGGCACGCCCCTCGACGTCGGTGCCGCGATCTACCGGCCCTCACGCACACTCCGAAGAGCCGTGCTGCACCGAGACGGCGGTCGCTGCCGATATCCCGGCTGCGACCGAACCCACGGCCAAGTCCATCACGTCAACCCGTTCCCCAACGGCACGACCGTCATCGCGAACCTCGTCTTCTTATGCGACTTCCACCACCACGTCCTCCACAAACCCGGATGGCACGCGACGTTCGACGGCACCACCCTCACCATCACCAACCCCAACCACCGCTGCATCGGCAGCACGTCGACCGACCGCGAGAGCTCGAGACTGAGCCGGAACCGGTAGCGGCGCGCTTTGATGGCGGCGCGCTAGGCCTGCTGCTCGCCGAGGAGCTTCGTGTGCACATCCTTCGTCAGCTCGTGGATGGCCTGCGTGAGCTCGGTGTTCTTCTTCAGCTCCTGCTCCTGCTCGACGAAGTCGTGGTCGGCCTTCGCCTGCTGGAACGAGGCCGCGCGGTTCTGGCCGATCATGACGAACGTCGACAGGAAGATCGCTTCGAGCGAGACGATGAGCGTGAGCTTCGGCCACGGGTTCTTCTCGACGAAGATCATCCAGATGGCGAAGCCGACGGCGTGGATGTAGACGAAGCGCATCGATCCCGCGAACGCCGTGATCGCGTCGGCGACTCGAAGCTGGACATCGGCCGCGCGGCGAGCTCTGTGCTCGACGACAACCGGGTTGTGCGTGACATTCGGGTCGAGCTTGACCACCACGTGTGACTCCCTCTGCGTCTGCCCACCGGACGACAGTGAACCGCGGCCGCGACCGCGATCGGCGGCAATCGCACGCAGCGATTCCCGTCTCATCCCACTCGGCACGCCCCGGCCCTAGTTTTGGACCCGTGCGACCGGTTCGGGTACCTCAGGCCGCGGAGATCGGGGCCGCGGCGGCGATCGTGTCCCGCCATCTCACCGCGACCCCCGTCGTCCCCGCGCCGCGGCTCGGTCGCGACGTCTGGCTCAAGCTGGAAACTCTGCAGCCGACCGGGTCCTTCAAGGTTCGCGGCGCCCTCGTCGCCGTGAGCGCCGCGCTGGCGCGTGACCGCTCGACGCCCATCGTGACCGCGTCGGCAGGCAACCACGGCCTCGGAATCGCGTACGCGGCCGACCGACTCGGCGCGACGGCCACGGTCGTCGTCCCGACCAACGCGTCGGAGGCGAAGCAAGCCGCAATCGCGCGCTTCGCCGTCGACCTCGTGCGGCACGGGACGAGCTACGACGAGGCCGAAGCGCACGCGATCGCGCTCGCCGACGCAGGCGC
Organism: Acidimicrobiia bacterium; assembly: GCA_038240075.1. GTDB lineage: Bacteria > Actinomycetota > Acidimicrobiia > IMCC26256 > PALSA-610 > DATBAK01. Next base: position 31,578 of record JBBSEC010000003.1, on the reverse strand, counting down.
GGTCTACGTATCGCCGTACAACGATCCCGACGTGATCGCGGGCCAGGGCACGATCGCGATGGAGCTGTTCGAGCAGATCCCCGGGCTCGCCACGATCGTCACACCGATCGGTGGCGGCGGACTCGCGTCGGGCATCGGTCTCGCGGCTTCCACCGTCGACGCGGTTCGCGTCTTCGGTGCCGAGGCCGAGCAGTCGCCGGCGATGCGCAGCGCGCTCGACGCGGGCGCGCCGGTTTCGATCACGCCCGGTCCGACGCTCGCCGACGGGCTGGCCGGCAACTTCGAGGACGGTTCGGTCACGTTCGATCTCATCCGGCGCACGATCACCGATGTCGTCACCGTCTCCGAAGCCGACATCGCCGCGGCCATGCGCCTGCTCGCGTACGAGCACGGGATCGTCGCCGAGGGATCCGGAGCCGTCGGTGTCGCCGCGCTCATGACCGCCCGGATCGCGATCGCGTCCGAAGGCGCAACCGCGGTCGTGATCACCGGCCGCAACATCTCGCCCGCGACGCTCGCGCGCGTGCTCGCCGGCTGAGCAGACGGGGGACGCGTGCTCATCCTCAACCGAGACGATGTCGAAGCGGTGCTCGATCTCGACGCGCTGACCGACGCCGTGAGCTCGGCGTTGGCCGAGACCAGCGCGGGCTGGGCGTCGCTCCCGCCGCGCGTCGCGGCCGAGACCGGCGCCGGGCTCCTTTTGGCGATGCCGGGCGCGTTCTCCCGGCTCGGCGGTCTCGGCGCGAAGCTGGTCTCGTTGTTCCCCGGCAACGTCGACCGCCCGACGCACCAAGCCGTGATCGTCCTCTTCGACCCTGATACCGGCACGCCGACGGCCCTCGTCGACGGCACGCTGATCACCGCGGCGCGCACCGCGGCGGCGTCGGCCGTCGCGACCCGGCACCTCGCGCGCGCCGACTCCGAAGTCATGGCCATCCTCGGCACCGGTGTGCAGGCACGCGCCCACGCGCTTGCGGTCCCCCGCGTGGTGCCCGCGCTGAAGGAGATCAGGATCGCGGGTCGCAACGCCGAGGCGAACGCCGTCGTCGCACTCGACTTCGCCGACGAGCTGCAACGGGCCGGAATGGCCCACATCGCGGTCACCGGCGCCGCGACGTTCGCCGACGCGCTCGCGGGTGCCGACGTCGTGTGCGCGACGACTCCCGCGACCGAACCGATCGTCCGGCGCGAATGGTTGAGCCCGGGAGTGCACGTGAACTCCGTGGGCTTCAGCGACGGCTGCGAGGTCGACGCGCACACGGTGCTCGACGCGCTCGTCGTGGTCGAGTCGCGTTCGTCGGCACTCGCGCCGGTACCGGCCGGAGCGAACGAGCTGTTGTGGCCGATCCGCGACGGCTTGATCGAGCCCGCGCACGTGCACGCGGAGGTCGGTGAGCTCGTCGCGGGGACGCGGCCGGGCCGCACGACGCCCGAGCAGATCACGCTCTACAAGGGTGTCGGCGTCGCCGTCGAAGACCTCGCGGCCGCGATGCTGGTGGTCGCGGCCGCACGCGCCCAGGGTGTCGGCGTCACTGTCGACGTGTAGGCCGGAACACCCAGAATCACGGGGAGATCGAGATGCCCGAGGTCGAGCTCGACGACGCGACCATCGCGTACGACGTCACCGGCGACGGTGAGCCGCTCCTGCTCGTGTGCGGGTGCACGCAGCCCGCGATCGCGTGGCATTTCGGCCTCGTTCCCGCGCTCACGGCCGCCGGCTATCAGGTCATCACGTTCGACAACCGCGGGATCGCACCGTCGTCGTCGCCGCCCGCGCCGTATTCGATCGCGCAGATGGTCGGCGACGCCGTCGGTCTCCTCGATCATCTCGGTCTCGACCGCGTGCGCGTCGCCGGGCATTCGATGGGCGGATGGATTGCGGAGACGCTGGCCGCCAAGCATCCCGATCGCGTGCGTGCCGCCGCGCTGATGGGGAGCTGCAACGTCGCGACCGCGTGGGAGAAGGCGATCACCACGGTCGAACGCGACCTCGCGCGCCTCGACTGCGAGCTTCCCCCGCTCTTCTACGCCTGCGAAACCCTTCGCTACCTGCCGAACCACGACCTGCAGAACGATGCGATGGTCGAAGGCTGGCTCGCGATGATCGCCGATCAGGAACCGGCGCCGAACCCGGGCCGCCTCGGGCACTTCGAGGCGTGCCTCGCGTGGTCGCTCGATCTCGAGCGCACGCGCGTGTGGCCCGACATCACGGTGCCCTGCCTCGTGCTCGCGTTCGAGCACGACGTCGACTCGCCGCCCGCGCACGCGCGCCGGGCCGCCGCGCAGATCCCCGGTGCCCGCTTCGCGGAGATCCCCGACTCGAGCCATCTCGGCGTCTTCACCCACGTCGACGCCGTCGCGGCCGAGCTCGTCGACTTCCTTGCCGCGGTATAGCCCGTCACATCACCTTCAGCCGACCGACGTCGAACCGTCGCACGGACGCGACGCGTGTGCAACACCTCGGGAGGATGCTGGTCGTACCACGAAGGGAGGTCGTAGATGTCCCGACCGGGGTTCTTCCAACGCTTCCGAGACTCGGCGGCTCACGACGGGGGTCTCGCCCGACCGCCTTGACGGGCGGAGCAGACGCAGCGGCCGTGCTCAATGACGAGCAGACGGTGAAGCGCATGCGTGTGCGACCGTGGGGATAGCACAACGGCGTGCCTCCGCCGCTCCTACTAGCGAGCAGTGCGGTCGAGCAGGCGCCGCGCCGAGCCTCCGAGGAAGAGCGCCATCGCCTCCTCGTCGATCGGCAGGGCCCGCGCCTCCGACAGCGACCGACGCATCGGGAACCACGGTTCGTCGCTCCCCCAGATCACCCGGCCGCGGAACGCCTTCGTGTTCATGAAGCGCACGAGCGCGGGGTCGAAGTACCGCGGCGCGTACGCCGTGCACGACAGGTAGAGGTTCGGCCACTTGCGCATGTAGTTCATGAGCAGCTCTTCGTACGGGTGGCCCATGTGCGCGCCGATGATCACGAGATCAGGGAAGTCGATCATCACGTCTTCGAGCAGCTCGGGATGCTGCACGCGGGATCGCACGCGCGGCCCGGGAATCCCGACGTTGATGCCGACGGGGATACCGAGCTCTTCGCAGATCTGATACGCCGGGTAGTGACGCGCGTCGTTGATGGGCACCTGGGTCGCGAGCGGCGTGACGCGCAGCATCGCGAACCGCGGGTGCTCGGCGAGCTCACGGATGCGGCGGACGTCGCGCGTCGGGCGCAGTCGCTCGCTCAGCACCGCGCACACGAGGAACCGTCCCGGGTGCGCGTCGGCGACCTCGAGCATCGCCTCGGCACCACCGCGGTCGACGCCCGACGTGAGGATCCCGGTCGCCACGCCCTGTTCGTCCATCACGCCGAGCAGGGCGTCGACGCCGACCCCCGCGCTGCCGTCACCGCCCAGATAGCCCGGAATATGGGCGTTCTCGGGCTGTCCGAGGAACTGCGCGGCCGACTTCTCGGTCACGAGGTTCACCCAGATATCGAGGACATCAGCTGTGGAGTCGCTGGTCATGAGGGCCTGACGCTAGCGTCAGGTTTGTGACGACAGCAACGAAGGACCCGAAGACCGGCCCGGATTTCGACGCGACCGGCGGACCACTCACCGACCGCTACGTGATCGTCTCCGCCGACTGCCACGCCGGCGGATCGATGGAGCAGTACCGCGGCTACCTCGAGGAGAAGTACGTCCCCGACTACGAGGCGTGGAGGGGCGAGTACAAGAACCCCTTCCGCGACCTGCAGGGCAGCAGCCGCAGCCGCAACTGGGACGACGAGCGGCGCATCGCCGACCTCGAAGCCGACGGCCAGGTCGCCGAGATCGTGTTCCCGAACACGGTGCCTCCGTTCTTCCCGACCGGCGCGCTCGTCGCGCGTCCGCCGAGCCCGGCCGATCTCGAGCTGCGCTGGGCCGGCCTGCGCGCGCACAACCGTTGGCTCGCCGACTGGTGTGCGAACCAACCCGATCGCCGCGCCGGTATCGCGCAGGTGTTCGCGAACGACATCGACGCCGCGATCGCCGAGGTGAAATGGGCGCACGCGCACGGTCTGCGCGGTGGCGTGCTCATCCCCGGCGTTCCCGACGACACCGACATCCTTCCCTACTTCTGCGCCGAGTACGACCCGTTCTGGCGCACCTGCGAAGAGCTCGACATGCCGGTCAACTACCACTCCGGGAGCGGTCACCCCGACTACGGCGACGCACCGTCGGGCGGAGCGATGTGGCTCATCGAGACCGCGTGGTTCGCGCACCGCGCGTTCTGGCAGGTGATGATGAGCGGCGTCTTCGAGCGGTTCCCCAAGCTCAAGTTCGTGCTGACCGAGCAGGGCTGCTCGTGGCTCGTCGACACCTTGCGCATGCTCGACGGCTTCCACATGCAGATGGCGGGTGGTCGCATCGGTGAGCTGAAGTTCGACGCCGACAATCGTCTGCCGCGGCCGCCGAGCGAGTATTTCAAGCAGAGCTGCTACGTCGGTGTGAGCTTCCCCGGCGTCATCGAGGCGAAGGCCATGTTGAGGCTCGGCCTCGAGAACATGATGTGGGGCAGCGACTACCCGCACCACGAAGGCTCGACGCCGTACTCGCGCGAGCTGCTGCGCATGGGCTTCTCCGAGTGGTCGGCCGCCGACCTGCAGCAGGTGCTCGCACGCACCGCGGCGAAGGTCTACGGCTTCGATCTCGACAAGCTCGCGCCGATCGCGGCGCGGGTCGGCCCGACGGTCGAAGAGCTGCGGGTACCGCTCGAGGGTCGGCCCGACGGCGCGACGAGCCCCGGCTTCTACCGGTAACGCGCGCTACGCGAGCAGGGTCACCGGATCACCCACACGCACCGAGCCCGGAGCACCGACTCCGGCGTACGCGCCCACGCACGCCCACATTCCCAAGCCCGCGATCTCGATCCGGTTGTGGCGGGCAACCGTCTTGAGTACGCCGAGGTCGCGCGGCAGATCGCCCTGCGCCATCGTGGTCATCACGCACCGCATGGCGGGAATGCTCACGTCGACGCGGAGGTCGGCTCCGACACCCAGCGTGTGGCCGGGCCACTCGTTCTCGACGAACCCGTCGGCGGTCGCGTCGATGAGGATGTTCGGCCGGTAGCGGCGGACATCGAACCGCCCTTCCGGATACAGACCGGCGAGGTGCGCCAGCGTCGACGTCGTGAGCACGTGCAGGAGCGCAAGGTCGTAGAACGTGCCCGCGGGCGCCGCGAGCCCCATCGGCACATCGGTGAGGGTCTCGCCGGCGTGCTCGTCGGCGATGCGAATCGACTCGATGAACTCGGTCGGCGCAAGACCCTCGATCTCGGGCCAGACCTCCTCGAGCGTGCGGGTGTCAGGCGCGACGGTTGCCAGCGTGACCGGGCGGCCGAGCACGTTGGAGAGCGCGGCGTCGGCACCCGGGTCGTCGCTGCGGATCACGTCGCCGTCAGGCAACGTGATGATGACTGCCGGCGTGGCCGTACCCGCGACCGGCGCCTCGACGAACGTCGCCGTGCAGTCGAGCAGATGCCCCCACTTCCGAGGGTTCTTCGCGCTCGCGACCTTGCCCGTCTCGGAGTCGATCACCGCGTACGCGCGGTCTCCGACCGTGCCCCGGTCGGTCACGTCGATCGTTTCGAGCCGCTCGCCGAGCATCGACTTCACCGGAAACCGCCAGAGCTCCTCGACCGTGCCGATCGGCTGCGTGTCAGTCATTCAGACTCCCTTGTTGCGGCGTCGTTAGAACTCGAACAGTTCGAAGCTCACGGCATATTCGCAGCCCAACGCGTCGCCCGTGGCCCGCGCCGGCCCGGTGATGATCTCGCGCGCGTCGCCCCCGACGTACGCGAGGTACGCGGCGTGGCACTCGAGTGACGCGATCCCCCGTTCGATGTACGCACCGACATCGACGGCGTGGGCCGCCTGCGGTGAGGCGTTGACCGCGACGTATCGGACGCCACCCCATGGTTCGAGACCGGGCTCCGGGAAGACCCAGCGGTTGCCGGCATCGCGCGACGCGTCGAGCACCGCGAGCCCGACGTTGCGGTGGTCGGCCATGTTGAAGCTCGGACCGCCCCACGAGTCGTGGTGATTGATTGTGAGCAGCAAATCCGGCCGGGCCCGGCGGATCGCGTGCGCGAGATCGCGTCGGAGTCCCACTCCGTACTCGATCACCCCATCGGTGTATCCGAGGAAGTCGACATCCGACACGCCCACCGTCGCCGCGCTCGCGCGCTCTTCCGCCTCCCGCACGCGCGCGCACTCCGACGGTTCGAGCGTGTCGATTCCCGCTTCGCCGCGCGTCACCAGCAGATACGAGACCTGCTTGCCCGCGTCGGTCCACTTCGCGATGGCGCTCGCCGCGCCGTACTCGAGGTCGTCGGGATGGGCGACGATGGCGAGCGCGCGCGACCAGTCGTCGGGCATGGGCTGGAACCGGGGCTCACCGTTCATGCGGCGAGCATACGAACCCGGAGGTGAGATCGAGCGGTCAGATCTTGCGACCGGCGAAGGCGAGGAGGCGGTCGTCGACCGGCGCGTTGTCGGGGCACGGCTGCGCCTCGCCGAAGATCCCGGGCTGGCGCAGCTCGGGACCGACCATCTGCTGGGCGATGATCAGCGCGTCTTCGAGCAACTCGGTGTCGGTGACCTTCTGGCCCGTGGCGCGGGCGAGGTCGACGGAGTGCGTCGCGACGTCGAAGATCGCGATGTTGAGCGCGATACCCGCGGGCATCTCACCGAAGGGCAGCTTCACGATCTTGTCCATCGCGCCCGGTGCCTCGAACGCGCTCATGGCCCGCTTCGCCGCGGTGTCCCATGCGCCCTGCGGGTCGTCGCCGACGTTGTCGCTGCTCATCAGCTTCCCGAGCATGTCGTCGGGGATCGATCCCTGCTCCGCCGAGATCGCGAACATCGTCGCACCCGAGACCATGTGGTTGATGAGGTCCTTCACGGTCCACTCGGTGCACAACGTCGGATTCGAAAGCTGCTTCGCCGACGTGTTTCCGATCATGTCGGTCGTCGTGTCGACGACCCGCTGCAACATCACGAGACTGTCCACGGTTCCCCCCGGGGTGCGATGGATCGAGTGCTGGCTGGAGATTGTTCGCCGTGCCCCGTCCGTGTGGATCACCCGGCCCGGCGCACGCGGCATGATCCTTGCATGACCTCGGAGCAGCCGCTTGAGTACGACGCCGGCTACGGCCGCCTGCTCGAGACCCGGGTGCGCATCGCGACGTGGAATCTGTGGGGTCGCTACGGACCGTGGGAAGCACGGCTCCCGGCGATCATCGAGACCCTGCGCCACGTCGACGCCGACATCGTCGGGCTGCAGGAGGTGTGGGAAGACGATCGCCGCAGCCAGGCCGCAGAGCTCGCTGCCGCGCTCGGTTACGCGGAGCCCGTCTACGCCGCCAACCTCGAACGCGACGGCGCGCGGTCGGGCAATGCCGTCCTGTCCCGCTGGCCCATCACGCGGCACGCGGTGCGCACGCTCCCGCGTGCGGCCGGAGGAGTGAGCGACGACGAGGGCGAAGAACGACTCGTGGTGCTGGCGGAGATCGACGGTCCGCGTGGCCCGATCCAGGTGTTCTGCGCGCACCTCAGCTGGCGCGCGGATCACAGCGCGATCCGCCAGGAGCAGGCCGCCGAGATCTGCCGCTTCGTGCGCGAGAGCCGACCGCGGACGTTCCCCGCGGTGCTGCTCGGCGATCTCAACGCCGACCCCGACAGCGACGAGCTGCGCGTGCTCACCGGGCAACAGGCCGTTCCCGTTCCGGGAGTGTTGTTCCGCGACGTCTGGACGTGGGTCGGCAACCGCGATCGCGGCGCGACCTGGTCGAACGACAATCCGTTCGCCGCGGCGAGCCTCGACCTCGACCGACGCATCGACCACATCCTCGTTGCCGCGCCGAAGGGCACCGGGTGCGGGCAACCGTTGCTCGCGTCGATCATCGGCAACGAGCCCGTCGACGGCATGTACGGATCCGACCACTACGGGATCGTCGCCGAGCTGCGGTACTGACCAACGCCGCTAGATTCGCGTCATGATCCTCACCGAGTTGGTCGTCGATCCGGCCGCGTTCGAGACCGCGACCGGCTGGTCGATCAAGCCCGAAGGCGCGTGCCGCGGCGAGGTGTGCGTTCCGCTCTCCCCTGCCGCGCGGACGGCCGACGGCCGGCTCGATGTCGCGGTCGTCGCCGAGCGTCTGGGCATGCCGCTCGTGTCGGATCACGAGCGCGGTCTCTCCGCACTCGGTCCCGAGACCGCGGTCACCGGCCGGTTCCTCACCACGGCCGTTGCGCCGGAGCTCGAGCTGCCCGACGCCGACGGCAACCTGTTCAAGCTGTCGAGCCTGCACGGTCAGAAGGTGCTGCTGATCGCGTGGGCATCGTGGTGAGGCTGCCGCTTCGACCTGCCCGGGTGGCAGGCACTGCGGACTGAGCTCCACCCTCGCGGACTCGAGATCGTCACCGTCGGGCTCGACGTCGACCCCGATGCTGCCCGCCCGTTCATCGAGGCTGCGCACCCCGACCACCCGTCGCTCATTGATTCGAAGCATGTCGTCGACGAACGGTTCGGCATGGTCAACGTGCCCAACGGTGTGTGGATCGACGAAGCCGGCATGATCGTGCGACCGGCCGAGCAGGCGCATCCGGGACCGAATCCCGCGACCGAGTCGTTCCGCGACATCGACCTCTCGACCGTGCCTCCCGACATCGCCGACGTACTCACCGAGGCGCGCAAGATTCGCGCGCAACCCGAGCTCTACCTCGAGATGCTGCGCGACTGGGTCGAGCACGGCGCCGAGAGCCAGTACGCGCACACGCCCGAGGAGGTTGTCGCGCGGTCGCAACCGAGAACGAACGACGAGGCCTCGGCGGCCGCGCACTTCGAGCTCGGCGAGCACCTGCACCGCACCGGCGACCACCCCGGCGCGATCGTGCACTGGCGCGAAGCGCACCGGCTCTATCCCGACAACTGGACCTACAAGCGCCAGGCCTGGAACTTCGAAGACCCCGTCCGCCAGGGCCACACCGACGCGTACGACGGCTCGTGGTTCGAGGACATCAAGAAGATCGGCGCCGAGAACTACTACCCACCCCTCGTGCCCTGAGGGAACCGCACGCCCTGGTACTGCACCTATGACGCATACGACATAGGTGCAGTACCAAGGACGTGGGCGGGGGGGCTCGCCGCGCGGAAGCGGGTCAGTCGGAGGTGCGGGCGCGGTAGCGGCGGAGGGCGCCGGGCACCGCGATCGCGAGCACGATGAGGCAGTAGAGACACGCCGCAGGAACGGGGTGGTCGATGGGCCACACGTGCTTTGTGATGGGCGCGATCGGGTTGCCGAACAGCGTGCGCACGGCGGCGACCAGCACGCTCACCGGGTTGATGGTCGCGATCCACTGGAGCACGTTCGGCAGCGAGTTGATCGGGACGAACGCGCTGCTCAGGAACGTCAATGGGAACACGAGCATGAACGCAACGCCCATCACCGCATCGGGCGAACGGACCATCAAGCCGATCCACGTCCCGACCCAGATCATCGCGGACGCGAACACGAGTAGCAGCAAGATCGCGGCAACGAACTCGACGATGCTCGTGTGCGGACGCCATCCGACGACGAGCCCGGTGCCGAGGAGCACGAGGATCGACAGCACCATGCCCGCAAGCTCGGCGAGGTAGTGACCGAGGAGATACGCCATGCGGGTGGCGGGCAGTGAGCGGAAGCGGTCGATCACTCCCTCGGTGAGATCGGTCGCGATCGCGGTAGCGGGGCCGACGAGCCCGAACGTGAGCGACTGGATGAGGATCCCGCCGATGAGGTACTCGCGGTAGTTGCCCCCGCCCACCTTGATGGCGCCGCCGAACACGTACGCGAACAACAGCACGAACATCAACGGCTGACCGGTGACGTCGAGCAGCTTCTCGGGGATCTGACGGATGTGCTCGAGGTTGCGCCGCGCGAACACCAGCGAGTCGCGCCAGGTGGTGCGCCATCCACCGCGGTACTCGCGGGGGTCGCGAGCCGGATCCGACTCCCGGACCGCGATTGGTTCGATGGTGATGGTCATGCGGACACCTCTTCGGGGGGACGGTCGCCGGACTGGCGCGCGAGCCGCGCGTCGGAACCGGTGAGGGTGAGGAAGACGTCGTCGAGGCTGGCTTGACGACGGTTGAGGTCGACGGCGTCGATGCCGGCTTCGTCGAGCGCGCGCACGACGTCGATGACGCGCGTGCCCTCCGCGATCGGCGCGGTGACGATGAGCGCGTCTTCGTCGAAGGTCGGGTCGTTGGCCGCGAACCTCGACAACGCGCCCGCCGCCGCGGCCAACTCGGACGCAGCCGACACTTTCACGTCGATGCGGTCGTTGCCGATGCGGGCCTTCAACTCGTCGGGCGTTCCCTGTGCGACCGCGTGCCCGCGGTCGAGCACCACGATGTTGTCGGCGAGGCGATCGGCCTCTTCGAGATACTGCGTCGTGAGGATCAGCGTGGTGCCGTCGGAGACGAGCTCGCGCAGCAGGTGCCAGAGGTCGTTGCGGCCGCGCGGGTCGAGGCCCGTGGTCGGCTCGTCGAGGAAGAGCACCTCGGGGTGACCGACGAGGCTCGCCGCGAGATCGAGGCGCCGGCGCATGCCTCCGGAGAAGGTCTTCACGAGATCGGAGGCCTCGGACGCGAGACCGAGCTGCTCGAGCAGGTCGTCGGCGCGGCGGCGGGCGTCGGCCTTCGAGCGGTGGTGCAGGCGCCCGAGCAGCTCGAGGTTGAGGCGGGCGCTCATCAGGCCGTCGACGGTGGCCTCCTGCGCGGCCACGCCGATGCGGCGGCGGACCTCGAGCGGATCGGCGACGACGTCGAAGCCGGCGACCGATGCGCTGCCCTCGGTCGGCGTCGAGATCGTGGTCAGCATGCGCAACGCCGTGGTCTTGCCGGCACCGTTGTGGCCGAGCAGCCCGAGCACGGTGCCCTTGGGAACGTCGAGATCGAGACCCCGCAGGGCCCACAGGTCGCCGAAGCGCTTCCCGAGGCCGCGTGCCTGCACACCGGTCTCCCGGTCGAGCAGGGCATTCGTAGGGTGTACTGCTTGTTCGTACGTCATACGAAGAAGGATAGCAGTACACTGTACGACATGGCAACCGAAAATCCGGGCGGTCGCAGACGGGCCCCTCGCCCACCGAGGGCTCCACGCCGCCCGACCTACGACCAGTTCGCGAAGGGCGGCGGAACCGACGCCCCCAACGCGGAAGCAGAGTTCAGCGAAGCCTTGCGGCAGTTCGTCGTCGACACCGTGACGGAGAAGATCGCGGAGAAGGCGCAGCGCCAGGCCGACAAGATCGCGCACAAGGCCGCGCATCACGCCGAGCATCTCGACCGGTTGACGGAGCGCCTCGACGCGCTCGACGTGTGGACGCGTATCGAGCCCGGCCGGCGCCGGCCCCGCTTCACGCGCGAGGAGATCGCAACGGTCGCGCTCGGTATCGCCGACGCCGAGGGTCTCGAAGCGGTGTCGATGCGGCGGATCGCGACCGAGCTCGGCGCGGGAACGATGACGCTCTACCACTACGTGCGCACGAAGGACGAGCTGCTCGCGTTGGTGACCGACGCGGTGATGCAAGAAGTCGTGGTTCCCCCTGACGAGCCGCTCCCCGACGACTGGCGTGCGGCGGTGACGATCATCGCCCGGCGCTCGCGCGATTCATTGCGCCGTCACCCGTGGATCCTCGACGTCGTCGCCGACCCGGCACTCGGGCCGAACAGCGTGCGTCACTTCGACCAGTCGCTGCAGGCGGTCGCTTCGCTGCCGGGCACCTTCACCGACAAGCTCGACGTCATCACCGCGGTCGATGAATACGTGCTGGGCTTCTGCGTCCACGAACGCAGCGACTTCCATGACGACACTGCGGACAACGAGACCGAGATGATCGCCTATGTCGAAGAGCTCGTCGCCACGGGCGATTATCCGCAGCTCGCCGAGCTGACCAAGGTTGAGAAACTCGAGCAGCTGTGGGCGAAGATGCAGAAGCACGCCAACGATCCGACGCGCTTCGACCGCAACCTCGCACGCCTGCTGAACGGGATCGAGCAGGACCTCAGCCGCTGAAGGGCACCGTTTCGTAGCCGCGCACGGTGCTGGTGTGCACCCAGCGCAGCCCTGACTCGTCGATGTCCCAGGTCGGGAAGCGGGCCAGCGTCTCCTCGAGCGCGACGCGGGCTTCGAGCCGCGCGAGCGCCGCGCCGAGACAGAAGTGCGGTCCGTAACCGAACGACGCGTGCCGGCTGAAGGTTCGGCGCACGTCGAAGCGATCGGCGTCGGGGTACTCGCGTTCGTCGCGCCCGGCGCTGCCCGTGAGCAGCGCGATCTTGCACTCGGCCGGGATCGAAACTCCGTGCAGCTCGACGGGGCGGGTCACCCAGCGGGCCTGGATCGGCGACGGTGCCTCGTAGCGCAGGAGCTCCTCGACCGCGTTCGGGAGCAGACCCGCAGGATCGGCGACGAGCTGCGCGCGCTGGTCGGGGTGACGCGCGAGCAGCACCGCGGCCCAGCTCAAGAGGCGCGCAACCGTCTCGTTGCCGGCGCCCGAGAGCAGGCCGATGAACGCGAGCAGCTCCATGTCGTCGAGGCGGCGGGGCTCACCGTCGTCGCCGATCATCTCCGACGCCAGCAGCGCGCTGATCATGTCGTCGCGCGGTTGGGCGCGGCGCTCCTTGATCAGCTCGAACCAGTAGCCGTAGAGGTCCATGACCTCGCGTTTGTCGGTCATCGTTTCGCCCGGCTCGATGTGCAGCATCTCGTCGGTCTGGCGGCGAACGGTGTCCTGATCGCCCTCCGGGACACCGAGCAACGAGCCGATCACCATCGCGGGCAACTTCGCCGCGAACTCCTGCACGAAGTCGAACTCGCCGGCACCGATCCACGGGTCGAGGTATTCGGCGACCAGCTCGCGAATGCGAGCCTCGAGCGACGCGATGCGACGCGGCGTGAACGCCCGACTCACCAGCGCCCGCAGCACCGTGTGATACGGCGGATCCTGGAAGATCATCGGCGCGAACGCCTCGATCGGGTGATCGATCAACTCGAGCACCGTGCCGCGCGCCGAGCTGAACGTCTCGATGTCGCGCGACGCCTCGTAGACGTCGGCGAAGCGGCTCAACGCCCAGAACTGGTACTGCTCGTTCCAGTAGACGGGCGCGTCGTCGCGCATCCGCTTCCAGACCGGATGCGGATCCGCGTCGATCGCGTAGTCGTACGGGTCGTAATTCATGGTCGCATGCGCGGGCGCTTCACCGTCGTGCGTTGCACTGGTCACCGCGGTTGCGCCTGCTCCTGTTTGGCCGGTCGCATGCGCGGGCGCTTCACCGTCGTGCGTTGCACTGGTCACCGCGGTTGCGCCTGCTCCTACGCGCCGGGAGGGGCGACGATGGACTTGAGCTCGAGGTACTCCTCGAGACCCTCGCGACCGAACTCACGGCCGATGCCCGACGCCTTGTAGCCGCCAAACGGTGCGATGAAGTCCATCGTGTACTGGTTCACACCGAAGGTTCCGGCGCGCACGCGGCGGGCGATGTCCATGCCCTTGCCCATGTCGGCCGTCCACACCGAGCCGGCGAGGCCGTACTCGCTGTCGTTGGCGATCTGCACCGCCTGCTTCTCGTCGTCGTAGGGGATCACCGCGATCACGGGACCGAAGATCTCCTCACGCGCGATCCGCATGCTGTTGTCGACGCCGGCGAAGACGGTGGGCCGCACGTACCAGCCCTTTTCGGTGCCGTCTGGGCGGCCGTTGCCGCCGACCGCGACGCGCGCGCCCTCTTCCTGACCGAGCGCGATGTACTTCTCGACCCGCTCCTGCTGACGCTCGGCCACGAGCGGCCCGATCTCGGTGGTCGCGTCGGCCGGGTCGCCGACCTTGAGCCCGCCGACCATCGCCGAGAGCGCCTCGACGACCTCGTCGTAACGCTTGTTCGAAGCGAGGATGCGGGTCTGCGCGACGCACGCCTGACCGTTGTTCATCAGCGACGCGAACTTCAGGCCCTCGACCGTCGCGGCGAGATCCGCGTCGTCGAGGATGATGGCCGCCGACTTGCCGCCGAGCTCGAGGCTGACGCGCTTGAGCTGCTCACCGCAGATCGCCGCGATCTTGCGACCGGCCGCGGTCGAGCCGGTGAACGCGACCTTGTCGACACCGGGGTGGCGCACGAGGTGCTCACCGACCTCACGGCCGGCGGGAACCACGCTCACGACACCCTTGGGCACGCCGGCTTCCTCGAGGAGGTTGCAGACGAACAGCGCGTCGAGCGGGGTCTCGGGTGCGGGCTTGATGACGATCGAGCAGCCGGCGAGCAACGCGGGCGCGAGCTTCGCCATCGTGACGAACTGCGGCACGTTCCACGGAACGATGGCCGCGACCACACCGGTGCCCTCGTGACGTACGAGGACCTCGGGAGCCAGCGTGCCCGCGCGCCGCTCTTCCCACGGGTACTCGGACGCGACGCCGATGAAGGAGTTCAACATCAACCACGGTGCGGGTGTCTGCGCGAGCTGCGAGAACGAGATCGGCGAGCCCATCTCGGTGGTGATGACGCCGGCGAGCTCCATCATGTTCGCGGCATAGAGCTCGGCGAACTTGGTGACCACCGCGATGCGGTCGGCCGGAGCGGCCAGGCTCCACGTGCCGTCGTCGAAGGTGGTGCGCGCCGCGGCGACGGCGCGGTCCATGTCGGCAGTCGTGCCCTCGGGGCAGCGTCCGACGAGCTCCTCGGAGTGGGGCGAGATGACGTCGATGGTGGCCTTGCCGGCGGGGTCGACCCACTCGCCACCGATGAACAGCTGCTGGTACTCGAGCACGGTCCACTCCTCTGCCGGAATCTGCCATGCGGACGTTAGTGGGCGTGCCGGGGGGCGCGAAACTTCGCACGGAGCAGCAGCCGGGCCACTGCGGGCTCGTCGACACCCCGGCTCCGGACGACGAGGGCGAGCGGCACCCGCCAGCGCGGCAGCCCGGTGACCCGAAGCACGCTCAGCGCGCCGTGCTCGAGGTCGTGGGCGACGGCGGTGGCCGTCACCACCGCGACGTGCCCATGATCGCGGGCGAGCAACCCCGCGATCCCCGAATCGGTGATGAGCCGCAGCGACGTCGGAGGGAGCCCGGCCGCTTCGAGCAGGTCGACGAGAACCAACGCGTCGGGGCCCCAGAGGCTGACGGCGACCAGGGCCGTGGCAACGTCGCCGAGGCTGACGCGCCGGCGGCGGGCGAGCGGATGGTCGGGGCCGGCGACGCAGACGATGTCGTCGGCGGGAAGATCGGCGCGGTGCAGGCCGCGCGCGACGGCGTCGGGGATCACGAACCCCACGTCGGCGGCGTCGTCGAGGACCATCTCCTGCACCTCGTTCGAGTGCGCGTCGCGGACGCTGATACGTCGGGGCAGGTCGCCGAGGGCATCGAGCACGAACGGCACGGCGCGGTGGGCGTACGTCGTATGAACCGCGATGCGCAGTCTGGGCACCGTGGCTTCGGAGCGCACGGCTTCGAGCGCGTCGTCGGCGATAGCGACGCAGCGCCGCGCGTACGGCACCAGTTGCTCGCCGCGGACGGTAAGGCGCGCGCCCCGCGATGTCCGGTCGAACAGGGGCGAGCCGACCGCGCGTTCGAGTCCGGCCACCCGCTCACTGACCGATGGCTGGGTCAGCACCAACGCGCCGGCCGCCCGGGTGAAGCTGCCGGTCTCGGCGACCGCGAGGAAGACCCTCAGATCGGTAAGTTCCATAGCCATTGGCAAAGCCTATGACTAGTCCGAGGCAGTCGGCGGGTTCCGCCGCGACCCCGCGTCCGTCAGGCTGACGGCATGACCACTGACACGACCTCCGCAGTACGCGAACACTGGGACCGGGCGGCCAAGACCTACGACGGCCTGCGCGGCCACGGTCTCTTCACCGATCGCGAACGGGCGGCCTGGTGCGGCCTCCTCGATCGCGTCCTGCCGTCGGGCACGAAACGCGTGCTCGACATCGGGACCGGCACCGGGTTCCTCGCCCTGCTGCTCGCCGAGATGGGCTACGCCGTCACCGGCGTCGACAATGCACCCGGGATGCTCGACACCGCATCGCACGCCGCGCGCGATGCCGGCCACGACATTCGGTTCGTGCTCGGGCGCGCGGTCCTGACCGAGGCCGACGGGGTCGGCGATCTCGCGGCGCTCCACGGCGAGACCTTCGACGCGGTCGTCAGCCGGCACGTGCTCTGGACGATGCCGCAGCCCGAAGTGGCGCTCCGCGCGTGGCGCGGGGCCACCGCACCCGGCGGCGCGGTGATCGCCATCGACGGCACGTGGTGGGGCGGCTCGACGCGCGGTCGCGCCGGCGCCGTCGTGGGCCGCGCGCTGCGGCACGCGCTCGGTGGTCCTCGTGAGCACGGCACGGCCGTGTACTCGCGAAACGGTGCGGAGACGTTCCCGCTGATGGCGGTGCGTTCGCCCCAACCCGCGCACAACGCGTTCCTCCGCTCCGGGTTGCACGATGTGCGCAGTGAGTACCTCGACGGCATCGACACGGTCGAGCGGCGCGAGATGTCGTTCGCTGACCGCCTCGCCAGCCCCTGGCGCCGCTACCTCGTCGAAGGCACCGCGTAAGCGGTTGCGTGGCAGGCTGGGCGCATGACGGAACCGCGACCTCCCGGGCGCAAGATCGCGACGGCACAGCGCGTCGAGCGCGCGCAGCTGATCGAGTTCGTTCGGACGCGCACTCGCTGCGTGCTCGCAACGACGAGGCGCGACGGGCGGCCGCAGCTCTCCCCGGTGACGTTCGGCGTCGACGCGGAAGGTCGCATCGTCATCTCGACCTACCCGCAGCGCGCCAAAGCCACGAACGTGCGAGCAAACCCGGCGGTGTCGGTCTGCGTGATCTCCGACGACTGGAACGGCGAGTACGTGCATGTTGACGGGCACGCCGAGGTGCTCGACATGCCGGAGGCACTCGACGGCCTCGTCGAGTACTTCCGGTCGATCTCGGGCGAGCATCCCGACTGGGCCGAATACCGAGAGGCGATGCAGCGGCAGAACAAGTCGCTCCTGCGCATCACCATCGCCCGCTGGGGACCGATCGCGACGGGCGGCTTCCCGCCCGAGCTCGCAGACGCGTGACGGATCAGCCGTCGTAGAAGAACGGTTCGTGGAGACCGATGAGCTTGCGCTCGCGGGGTGACGCGGCGCGGGAGATGGCCTCGGGCGAGCAGTGGTTCGTGCGGTCGGTCGCCTGGACCCGCTGCGCGATGTCGCGGCGGGCGTAGTGCGACTGGAGGAAGAACCGTCCGCGACCGCCCTCGCGTGCGGGGAGGCCGCGGTGCCACGCGTCGGAGACGAAGAGCACGACGTCTCCGGCCCACACCTCGAAGACGCGTGGCGGTCGGCCGTCGTAGGTGAGGTTCTCGTCGTACATGCGGTCGAACGGCGCCAGGCGTCCGGAGCGGTGGCTGCCGGGAATGACCGCCGTGGGGCCGTCTTCGAGCCGGCAGTCGTCGAGCATGATGTGCGCGGCGACCGCGAACACCGGGTACGGGATGCGGTCGTCCCACTCGACGTCCTCGGGTCGGGGGACGTGCGGGCCGGCATCGCAGTGCCACGGACCGCCCTTGAAATCGGGGGGGTTCTTCCACGCGGTGTTGGCGATCACGTGACAGTCGTCGCCGAGCAGCGGCTCGACGGCCTCGAGGATGCGGGGCGCGCCGATCGCGCGTTGGCACGCGGGGCTGCGGTTGAACATCTCGTAACGGAACTCTTCGGCGTCGTCGCGGCCGCGCTCGGCCGGGTACGCGTCGAACACGCGGTCGATCTCGGCCTTCATCGCGTCGACCTCGTCGCGATCGAAGACCCACGGGAGCCACGCCCAGCCGTCGCGTTCGAGCTGCGCGCTCGCGTCGGGAGCCTTGCCTTCGTAGACACCGAGATTCTTGTAGAGCCGTCTGATCATGTGCGCACCACCCGCTGGCCGCCAGGGTACGGCGCGGATCCGTCGATCGTCATCACCGTGAGGCCGAGATCGTCGAGCAGGTCGAGGCTCACGTGCACACCGCCGGTGCGCTCGACGGGGCAGTCGCACAGCACGAGCGTGCCCTCGACCATCGCCTCCATCGACTCGATCGACTCGTCGCCGACCATCCCGCCGACGAGCGCCTCGGCGCCTTCGCTCATCACCGCGGCGCGGGGCTCGATCGTGTTGATGCGGATCCCGGTTCCGAACAGCTCCACCGCGAACGCGTGGGTGATGCGGTTGAGCGCGGCCTTCGTCGCTCCGTAGACACCGATGACGGAATGCACCCCGCCGGTGCGGTACGGCGGGCCGGGCGCGTGGCGGGCCGTCGCGCTCGAGACGTTCACGATCCAACCCTCACCTCGCTCGGTCATCGACGGCACGACCGCCTGCGTGAGATCGATCGGCGCCTCGACGTTCACCTCGAACATCACGCGGCGGCGTCGCAACGAGTAGCCGAGCGTCGACTGGTAAACGGCCGCGGCCGCGTTGTTCACGAGGATGTCGACCCGCCCGTCGAACACGTCGAGGGCGCGCGGAACGATCGCGGCGCGACTCGTGTCGTCGGCGAGATCGGCGACGACGGCCTCGACCGTCGTGCCGTATCGCCGGCAGCGTTCGACGGTCTCGTTCAGGCTGCCGGCGAGATGATCGTGCCGCTCGAGCGTGCGCGCCGCGATCACGACCGACGCGCCCTCGGCCGCGAGCCGCTCGGCCAGCGCCGCGCCGATGCCGCGGCTGCCACCGGTGACGATCACATTGCGACCCGCGAAGCGCTTTCCCACTGTTACTGCCAGTAGCTGCCGTCGAGCATCTGCTCGAGGAGGCTGCGGAACATCACGAGATCGTCGGGGTCGTCGGGCTTCTCCATCGTCCCGTAGGCGATGCCACGCGTGCTCGTGCGGATCGAGACGACGGCGAAGCGCAGCGCCGCGAAGACCTCGAACCACTCGAGCGGGCCGACCGCGCGGCCCGTCATCTGCTCGTAGGTGCGCGCGACGTCGTCACGCTGCATGAAGTCGGGGATGCCGGGAAGCTCGAACTTCTGCGCGAGATCGTTGAAGAAGCTGTGCAGGAACACCATCCACGCGATGTCGATCTCGGCGGGACCGACGGTCGCCATCTCCCAGTCGAGCACGGCGACGGGTTCGAAATCGCGGTAGAGCATGTTGCCGATGCGCGCATCGCCCCAATTGAGGACGGTCGGTCCTTCGTCGGGGCGGTTCGCGTCGAGCCACGCGAGCGTCGCCTCGATCAACGGGTACGTGACCCCGTCGCGCGCCCACTCGTAGTACCAACGCTGGTAGCCGAGCTGTTGATCGAGCGCGGAGGTGCCGTGCTCGGGTTGCGTGAGAAACGCGAGGTCGTGACTCGCCGGCGTGATCTCGTGCAGACGCGCGATCACACTCACCGAGCTGTTCTGGAGCTGCGCGCGCTCCTCAGGGGTGGCGTCCATCATCCAGCCGCCGAAGACGTACGGAGGGATGTCGGGCGGCGACTCGCCGTCGATGCGGCGCATCACGAGAAACGGCGTGCCCAGCCACTTCGGGTCGGCCACGCTCCAGACGACCTCGGGCGCAGGAACGTCGGTGTGCGCGCGCACCAGGTCCATGCACCGGCGCTGCAACTCGAGGTCGTACTGCGGGAAGACCGGATAGAGCTCGGGGAGCGGCGCGAGGCGGGCCGCGTAGTGATCGAGCTCGCGACCCGAACGCACCGCGAACAACACCGTCTCGCTCGACATGCCGTTGCCCGGCGATGCGACGTCGACGACGGTCGCGTCGGGCCCGACGGTTTCGGCGACCCAGGTACCGAGCGCGGTCCCCAGCTCGCCGAGGTCACGCCGCCACGGTGTCTCGAACTCGATCTCGTCGGCCATAGAACCCCCGCTCCCATTGTCGCATCCGCATGCGCTTCGCCGTCTCGCGTCGCGCTCGTCACGCCGGCTGCGCCTGCTCCGGCCCCCTAAATGACTGGGCGCAGAGTACCGGCGGGCCTGCGGACGTAGTCGACAGGACACGGGTCGGCCGCGCGCGCCACTCCCCCGATCTGTGACGGGATCGGGCGCACCGAATCGAAGCGCGGCCGCAGCTCGAAGGTCGCGAAGAGCCGCTCGCCCGCGCGGTCGATCGCCGACAGGGAGAACCGTTGCGCCGGACAGCGATGACCACCGTGCCCGAAGGTGGTGACGACCTCCTTCGCGTCGAGCTCGTCGGCCTCGCGCAGGCGGCGACCGTCCCAGCGATCGGGATCGAAGTCGGCGAGGCCGGCCAGGGCCGTCGTGTTCGTGAGCGGGAGCATGGTCGCGAGGAGCACTCCAGGATCGAGGTGAAAGCTCGCGGTGCCGTCGTCGAAGTCGCACGGCTTCAAGACTGACCGCAGCATGATCGAGCGCTGTCCGATCCGGATCGCTTCGAGCGCGCAGCGGTCGAGGTAGGCACGGTCGGCTCCGGCCTCGACCCGCGCGCGGACGCGCTCGTCGAGCAGCACGAGGGACAGGGTCCATCCCAGCGCCGCGAAGAGATTCGTCATCGTCGCCACGTGCAGCAGCACGACGTCGCCGGTCACGCCGCGAACCCGCTCCGAAGCGTCGACGTCGTCCCAGCGGTGTGCGATCTCACCGAAAAAGCCATCGGGGTCCGGATCGCGGCTCTCCGCGCTCGCGAGACGCGACGCAACCACCGACTCGATGCGAGCGAGCGCGGCGCGCTCGACGGCCTTGACTCCGTCGCGGCCGGCCATGCGTTCCGGGTTCACGAACGCCTCCGCGCCATCGAGACACTCGAGGTCGGCGATGAGCGTGTCGAGCTGCGGAGGCGCGGCCGCGGCGTCGCCCATCCAGCAGCCGAGGGCAAGACGGTGGCCGAGGCGGCGCGCCAACGCGAACGCGTCGAAGGTTCCTGCGTCGCCGAGCTCGGCGATCTGCCGGTCGACCGCGAGATCGAGGTGATCGAGGTATCCCTCGACCTCCTGCACGCCGAACAAGTCGTGCGCGTAGGTGCGCCGGCCGAGGAACAGCTCGTCGGGCAGCTTGCGCAACAACATGCGGTAGTCGGCGAGGCCCTTGCTCGCGATCCGTTCGGGGAGCGCGTAGAAGTTCGTGAGCGCGACACCGCCGAACACGAACAGGTAGCGGTCGGGACCCGAGTCGACGACGAACGTGTCGCCGAGCTCGGCACGCGCGGCGGTGAGCGCCGCGACCGGGTCGGGCGCGCCGGCGTCGTCCCACGGAAACGTGATGGTCGCGGCCGGCGGCCCCGGCGCGATTGCAGGCAGCGGACTCGGCGGGGCGCTCAAGCCGTGGGCGGCAGGCCGAGCTTGCGGTGGTCCCAGGAGACGGCGCGGTCGACCGCGATCTTCACGACGACGCGCTTGTTGAGCATGACCTCGACGAACGGGCGCATCTCTTCGCTGTACGGCCCTTGATACCGCTCGAAGACGCTGATCCCGAGCTCGTACATCCGCTCGGGGTCGTCGATGATCTCGGCGGTGCCAACGAGCTCGACGCCGCGAAGCTCCTCATACGTCGTGCCGTCTTCGACCATGCACGTGATGGTCGGATTGCGCAGCAGATTGCGCACCTTCTGCGACTTCGCCTTCGTCTCGAACGCGATCGCTCCTTCGAGAAATCCGTACCACATCGCCACGACGTGGATCGTCGCGTCGTGGTTCATCGTCGCGAACGACATGGTGCGCCCGTCACGAAGAAACCCATCCACCTCCGCGTCGGACATCTTGATGACGTCGCGCTGCTTCACCCCGTGGCCCATTGGTTGCGCCGCCATGCCGTCCTCCGTCATTTCGTGCGTCTGCTCTGCTCATGCTCGGCGATCAGGCGCTTCGTCGCAACTTCGCGGAACCCGTCGTCGATGATGCCGGCGACCTCGTCCCAATCGACATCGATATCGAGGCGCACGCCGACCCAGCCCCGGGTGCCGACATAGGCCGGCACGAAGAAGCGCGTGGGCTCCTCGTCGACGAGCGTCGCCTGGATCCCGGGCGGAGCGCTGCACCAGATGGCGAGGCGGCCGTCGCCGTGGTGATCGTCGAGGAACATGACGAAGGTCTTCTTGCCCCCCGCGAAGAACGTCGGTGCGCCGTGACTCAGACGCTCCTCCGTCGCCGGGAAGGCCATACAGATCTTGCGCACGCGTGCGAGCGCATCACTCTTCTTCATGCCCGCCTCATGGTCGCATCCGCATGCGCCTCACCGTCATGTGCCGCACTGCTCGCCCTCGCTGCGGCTGCTCAGAGGAGTGTTCCACCGATGTAGCCGCCGTGCTCGACTCCGGGCGGCACCGCGAAGATGGCGGTCGACCCGTGCTCGATGTACTCGTTCAGCGCGTCGTTCGCAGCCAGCCGGTTCTGGATCGGCACGAACTGCTTGCGCGGATCGCGCATGTAGGCCAGGAAGAAGAGACCGGCGTCGAGCCCCGCGGTCACCGGGCTGACCCCATCGGTGAACGAGTACCCGCGGCGCAGGAGGTGCGCGCCCCCGTTCGTCGCCGGCGCGGCCAACCGAATGTGCGCGTCGGGCGGGATGACGAGCGATCCGTCGGCGTGTGCTGCCTCAAGAGGAACCAGATCGCGTTCGTGGAGCCGGCCGAGTGGCGCGCCCGTCGACTTGATTCGTCCGATCACGTTCTCCTGATCGCCGAGGAAGTCACGGTCCCACTGCTCGATACGCATCCGGATCCGGCGCGCGACGAGGTAGGAACCACCCCGCATCCACGCCGGTTGATCGCTGGGCCCGACCCACACCTGCGACTCCATGAGCGCACGGTTGTCGCCCGCGACGTTGTTGGTGCCGTCTTTGAACCCCATCAGGTTGCGGGGCGTTTCCTGACTCGCACTCGTGCTCGAGGTGCGGCCGAACCCGAGCTGCGTCCACCGCAGGCCGACCACGCCCTTGCCGATCCGCGTGAGGTTGCGTAGCGCGTGGAACGCGACCGTCGGATCGTCGGCGCACACCTGCACGCCGATGTCGCCGCCCGAGATCGCGGGATCGATGTTGTCGTGGTCGAACGCGGGAAGGTCGATCAGCGCCGCGGGCCGCTTGCCGGAGAGCCCGAAGCGGTCGTCGAACATCGTCGGTCCGAACCCGAAGGTCATCGTGAGGCGCGCGGGAGCGAGATCGAGCGCCTCTCCCGTGTCGTCCGGGGGCGCCGCCTCGACGTCGTTGCGGCCAATCTGCCGACCGCCTGCGAAATGAGCGCACGCGCTCGTCCACTGCTTCAGCAGCGCAACCAGATCCGCGCGGCTCGCACTCGTGACGTCGAACGCTCCGAACAGGAGCCGGTCCTGGGCCGGCGTCGCGATGCCCGCTTGATGCGCGCCGTAGAAATCGACCGCCGGCGCGGTGCTCGTCGTCGCGTCGGAGCCGTCGGAATCGGTCCAGATCACCGACTTGCCGACGAGCGCGGCACCCACGCCCACCGCGCCCGCGGCGCCAAGGCCACCGACGAAGCGACGCCGGCTGATCGCCGGCTTCGTGGGCGGCTCGGACTCGACCATTACGCGACGATCTGCTCGGCGACCTTCGACAACGGCTCGGCCGCCGCGTCGATCGTCAGTGAGATCGCGCGGGTTTGCGCGGCGGCGAGGTCGGTGTAGAGCGTGTAGCCGTCGCCGCTGCGATAGGGCGTCAACGCCGTCGCGATCGCCGCGAACCGGGCATCGATCTGGGCCTTCGTGACCGGGGAGTCCGCCGGCAGCAGCGCGGCGACCGAATCGAACGCGGCTTGCGAGCCTTCGACGTTCCCGGCGAGATCGACGAGGTCGATGTGCGAGTAGCGCTCTTCCTCACCGGTGATCTTCGACGTGCCGACCTCGTTCAACAGCTCCACCGCTCCGTTGGCGATCGTCGCCGGCTCGAGTACGACTCGCCTCACCAGCACATCGAGCAGTTTCACGTCGGAGAGGAGCTTCTTGGCGACCGGAGCCATGCCTGCGAAGTTGCCCGTTGCGTACATCGCCTGCTCGATCTTGTGGAACCCCGTCCACTGCGCAACGGGAACGTCGTTCGACCGTGCGTCGATCGCGGAGTCGAGGCTACCGAACGACGCTGCGACGGGCTCGATCCGCTCGTACGGCACTCTCGCCGGCGCGTAGGCGGCCCTGGCCGCCACCAGGTTGCCCGCCTCGACGGCACTCGTGAACACGGTCGTCTTCGCCACGAGCAGCTTCGACTGGGCGACGAGATAGTCGCGGTAGCGCCCGACGGCCGCGGCGCGCTCGGCGGCACTCGGGCCCGTCAGCGCGACGGCAGTGCCCGTGACCGTCAGCGTTCCCTTGCCGTCGTCGGTCGTACCGCCGGGGCACGACAGCGTGAACTTGCCCGGCTTCAACGTGACCGAGAACGATCCCGAGAGGCCGACGGCCACGTTCTTCACCTCGGCGACGATTCGGTCCTGATCGAGGATCTCCATCTCGGTGATGGCGTCGGCGTTCTTGTTCGTTACCTCGAACTTCGTCGGTCCGGCGGGGACCGTGATCTTCGCCGGGCTGCAGCCGGCCTTGATCAACTCGATAGCCACCGTCTTCACGCCCGCCCCGCCGCGCTTCGAGCTCGCCGACGATCCGCAACCGGCGACCGCGATCACCGCGGCCATCGCCGACACGGTCACCGCGGTACGCGTCGGGACCGAGTCGCGCGTGGGGACGCGCGTTGTCTCGATCCGGCTGCCGCCCGTGCGGTCGACCGGGCGCCGGCGTGACGGCCACAGCACGAACACCGCCATGGGGATCAGATACACGAGATAGGTCAACACCTCGACCGTGACCGGCCGCACCTGCACGCCGAGCATGCCCGTGAGCAACGCGGAGCGGACCGAGCCCGGGCCTACGAAGCCGGTCAGGTTCAGCACCTCGTGCTGTCCGAAGTTGAGCCAGCCCGCTTCGTGCGCGGTGTGCGCGGCCGTCGCGACCAGGCCCGCGGCGACGAGCACGAGCACGAACCCGGTGAACCGGAAGAACTTCTCGAGGTTGATGCGCAGGCCACCGCGGTAGATCGCGATGCCGATGACGATCGCGACGAGCACGCCGAGCGTGGCTCCGGTTCCCGCGGCGCCCGGATCGCGCGAGCCCTGGAACGCGGCCAGTAGGAACACCGCGGTTTCGAATCCCTCACGCAGCACCGCGAGGAACGCCATCACCACCAGGGTCCCGACGGAGCCGCCGGCCAGTGCCGCCGCGGCCTTGCCCTCGAGATCGTGCTTCAAACCCCGTGCGTGCCGGCGCATCCACACGATCATCCACGTCACCATCGCGACGGCGGCCAGGCCGACGACCGTCTCGAGGCCCTCCTGCTGGCGCTGCGGAAGGTTCTCCTCGGTGATCCGCAGCACGATCGCCACCGCGCTGCAGAGCACCACCGCGCCCACCACGCCGGCCCACATCCAGCGCAACGCGTCCCGTCGACCCTGCTGACCGAGGAACGTCGCGATGATGCCGACGATCAACGACGCCTCGAGACCCTCTCGAAGGCCGATCACGAACGTGGGAAGCACGGCGCACTCCTTAAGTAAGGTTGCCTTTAGTTTTAGCGAGTCGGGCGCGGCCTGGCAAGTCCCACACCCGGCATAGGGTCGACGCAGACCGCGCACAGAGGGAGAAGCGAATGAAGTACCGCCGACTGGGACGTACCGCGCTGCGGGTCAGCGAGCTGTGCCTGGGCACGATGAACTTCGGTCCGCAGACGAGCGAGACCGATTCGGGCGTCGTCATGGACCGCGCGCTCGAGCACGGCATCAACTTCTTCGACACGGCCAACCGGTACGGCGGCGACAAGGGCGCCGGCGCGACCGAGTCGATCGTGGGCCGCTGGTTCGCCCAGGGCGGCGGCCGCCGCGAGAAGGTCGTGCTCGCGACGAAGGTGTACGGCCCGATGACCGAGTGGCCGAACGACGGCGGTCTCTCGGCGCGCCACATCCGCGACGCGTGCGACGCGAGCCTGCGCCGGCTGCA
Organism: Acidimicrobiia bacterium; assembly: GCA_038240075.1. GTDB lineage: Bacteria > Actinomycetota > Acidimicrobiia > IMCC26256 > PALSA-610 > DATBAK01. Next base: position 5,604 of record JBBSEC010000003.1, on the reverse strand, counting down.
GACCGATCACATCGACCTGTACCAGATGCACCACATCGACCGCGCGGCGCCGTGGGACGAGGTGTGGCAGGCAATGGAACAGCTCGTCGAAGCGGGCAAGGTGATCTACGTCGGCAGCAGCAACTTCGCGGGCTGGCACATCGCGCAGGCGAACGAAGCCGCGAAGCACCGCAACTTCCTCGGTCTCGTGAGCGAGCAGAGCCTCTACAACCTCGCGTCGCGCACCGTGGAGCTCGAGGTGCTTCCCGCGTGCCGCGCGTACGGCCTCGGCGTGCTGCCGTGGAGCCCGCTCGCCGGCGGGATGCTCGGAGGCATGTTGAAGAAGGAAGCGACGGGGCGCCGCAACAACCCGAACCCGCGCTACGAGTCGATCCGCCCGCAGATCGAGCAGTGGGAGGCGTTCTGCGAGCAGCTCGGCGAGGAGCCCGCCGCGGTCGCGCTCGCGTGGCTGCTCGCGCAGCGCGAGGTGACCGCGCCGATCATCGGCCCGCGCACCCTCGAGCAGCTCGAAGGCGCGTCGCTGCGCGCGACGGAGATCGACCTCGAAGAGGACGCATTGAAGGAGCTCGACACGATCTTCCCCGGCCCCGGCGGCCGGGCACCCGAGGCCTACGCCTGGTAGGGCTGCGCAAACTGACGCTACCGTCAGGCTCATGGATCTTCCGAAGATCATCAGTGTCGACGACCACGTCGCCGAGCCCGCGCACGTCTGGCAGACCTGGCTTCCGGAGAAGTACCGGGAGAAGGGCCCGCACGTCGAGCGCAAGCGCTGGGGCCAGTTCGAGCACAAGGCCGGCGCGAAGTACGTGAACCCCGAAGACCCTGAAGGCCGGTGGGGCGACGCCTGGTACTTCGAGGACCGCCTGATCTACGTGCACAAGCGGTTCGTCGCGATCCCGCTCGAGGCCACGCCCGACGGCGACGTCACTCGGTTCGACCGCACGAAGATGGTGATGGAAGCCCTCACCTACGACGAGATGCGCCCCGGCTGCTACCAGGTGGAGGCGCGGATCAAGGACTTCGAGCTCAACTGGGTCGACGGTTCGCTGCCGTTCCCGACGTTCCCCCGCTTCTGCGGTCAGACGTTCTACGAGGCCGAAGACAAGGAGCTCGGGCTCGCGTGCGTCAAGGCCTACAACGACTGGATGGTCGAGGAGTGGTGCGCGCCGTCACGCGGCATGAACATCCCGCTCTGCATCATGCCGTTGTGGGATATGGAGCTCGCGGCGGCCGAGATCCAGCGCAACGCCGATCGCGGTGTGCGCGCGTTCTGCTTCAGTGAGCTCCCCCACCACCTCAAGCTCCCGACCATCCACAGCGGCGGATGGGACCCGGTGTTCCGTGTCTGCAACGACACCGGCGTCACGTTGTGCATGCACATCGGCTCGTCGTCGACGAACCCGGCGGCGTCGCCCGACGCGCCCGGCGGTGTGGGCGGAACGCTGGCGTTCAACAACTCGATGGCCTCGCTCGCCGACTGGTTGTTCTCCGGCAAGCTGATCGAGTTCCCGAAGTTGAAGCTCGCGTACTCCGAAGGCCAGATCGGTTGGATCCCGTACACCCTCGAGCGGGCCGACACCGTATGGGAGCAGCACGACAGCTGGCAGCACTCGAAGGAACGCATCCCGGAGCCGCCGTCGACCTACTACTACGGCCGCATCTTCGGGTGCTTCACCGCCGACCACCACGGGCTGCACTCGCTGTCCGAGGTCGGCGAAGACAACATCTGCTTCGAGACCGACTACCCGCACACCGACACCACCTGGCCGAACAGCCACGAGTACGTCGAGAAGATGCTCGCGGGGTTCGACGAGAAGATCGCCTACAAGGTGTTGCGCGGGAACGCGATCAAGATGCTGGAGCTCGACCGCGTCTGACCCGTTTCGGGAACCGTCAACGTTCCCTGGTATGCCGTCGATTGCGGATACGCAATAAGCGGCATACCAAGGGGGCGGTATGAGCGTCGTACCGGAGCTGAAGGTCCATCGCTCGGTCGTGAAGGGGCTCAAGCTCTTCGACGCCGATCGCCTGCGCTGGCTCGACGAAGCCGCCGCGATGGGCCCGCTCGTCGTGTTGCGCATGGGCCCGGTCAAGACCTTCGTGGTCACCGACGCTGACCTCGCGAGAACCATGCTCCTGCCCGAGGGCTCGTCGTGGATGCGCCCACCCGCGCTCGCGGTGCCGATTCGCACCGGGGTCGGCGAAAACCTGTTCACGCAATCGGACAAGGCGTGGGCTCGCCTGCAACCCGACGTCGCGCCGTGGTTCAGGAAGAAGGCGCTCGAAGCGCGCCTCACCGACCTCGACACGATCGTCGCCGATCTGGTGAACGCGATTCCCACCGGAGCAACCGTCGATCTCGAGTTGGCGATGGGCCAGATCGCGCTGACTCTCGCCGCGTGGGTGATGCTCGGAGACCGCCTCAGCGCGACGCGAGCGGAGGAGATCGCACACCATCAACGCGCCGTGGTCGGCTGGGTCGGCGCGCAGGTGGGCAAGCTCAACGGCATCGTGCCGGTCGCTCTGGGCGCGAGTGCACGCGCGATGAAGCGTCATCGCGAGGTGCTCCGGACGTACGCCGACGAAGTGATCACGCGCGCGAGAGCGGCCGACCGCGCCGACGACGTGCTCGGCGCGCTCATGAACGCGCGTCCGTCGGGAACGCCGCTGAGCCCGCAGCAGCTGCGCGGTCACGTGCTCGGGCTGTTCCTCGCCGGCAACGAGACCACCGCGGCCGCGCTCTCGTGGGCGCTCGTGCATGCGGCTCGCGCGCCCGACACGTGGTGCGCGGTTCGCAAGAATCCGGGAACGCAGACGCTGCCGTTCATCACCGAGTCGCTGCGACTCACGCCCGCGGTTTGGGGGATTCCTCGGACACCGAACCGCGCGGGGGTCACGGTCGCCGCGGGTGGAGTCTCGAGTCGGGTCCGGCGCGGTCAGCTCGCGACCATCTACCTGCGCGCGATCAATCGCGATCCCGACACGTGGACCGATCCGCTGCGTTTCGACCCGGCGCGCCACGCGTCGGCCGACAAGGACCAGCAGCGTTCGCTCATCCCGTTCGGGCTCGGTCCGCGGGGATGCATCGGCCAGCACCTGGCGATGGCCGAGTTGAACGCGGTGATCCCCGCGCTCGCCCGGCACGGCGACATCACCGTCGACGGCACGATCACCGAAGACGCGAGCTTCGCCATGCGCATCCGCGGCGGCCTCTACGGCCGCTTCACCCCGACCTGAGCCCGCCGGCACCCCGGCACCCCGGCGCCCCGGCGGCGCGCGGCCTGCGCACCCGGGCACGATCCTTGGTACTGCACCGATGTCGTATGCGTAGAAAGTGCAGTACCAGGGACTGGTTTCGGTCAGGAAGCGAGGAACCGGGCGGCGAACTGCTCGACCTTCGCGCGGCCGTCGGGCGGCCAACCGCAGACGAGGTACTCGAAGCCCGCGGCTTCCCACGCAGCCACGTTGGCGGCGAGGGTGTCGAGATCGTCCTCGAGGGAGAGCGACGCCGCGCGCGTGATCGCCGACGGGTCGCGACCGGCCTGCTCGGCCATCGCGCTGAGCCGTTCCGACTTCTTCGTGAGGTGCCCTACCGGGCCGAAGCAGTGCCACACGTCGGCGAATCGCGACGCGATCGGCATCATGCGCTTCTCGCCCGACGCGCCGATCCAGATCGGTGGATGCGGTTGCTGCACGGGTCGTGGCAACAGGGTCGCGTCGTGCACCTGGAAGTGACGGCCTTCGAACGTGAACGCGTCGGTGGTGAGCAGGCCTCGAACGATCTGCACCGCTTCCTCGAACGCGTCGACCCGGTCGCGCAGCTCGGGGAACGGAATGCCGAGCTTGTGATGCTCCTCGTCGAACCACGCAGCGCCGTACGCGAGCTCGAGCCGCCCGTTCGACGCGTGGTCGATCGTGATGGCTTCGGCGGCGAAGACCGCGGGGTGGCGATAGGTCATGCCCGTGACGAGCAGGCCCAGCCGGACGCGATCGGTGATGCCGCTCCACGCCGCGAGGGTCGTGCTGCCCTCGAAGCACTCGCCGGGACCGTCGCCGTACATGGGCTGGAAGTGGTCGAAGCCCCAGATGCCGTCGAAACCGAGCTCGTCGGCGAAGCGGGCACGGGACGCGATCTCCGACCAGGGCATCCGTTGCTGTGCAACATCGAGTCCGTAGCGCATCCGCGCGTTGTATCACTGCCGCGTGCGATCGGGCGAGTCGCTCAACCGACAACGCCCTCCCGGCGGTCGCCCGTCGACCACCTACTGGCCGGTGGCCGACGGACGCCATCGCCGGGGGGGCGAGTGGAGAACCGAGCGTGAACCGGTTCGACTACGTGATCGTCACCGAACCGGAAACGACCGTGCCCAACGGGACCTCAGTCGGATCGCTGGCGGTGATCGTGTACGTACCAGCGATGCTGATTTGGCATCCGCCGAAGGTTGCAACGCCTCCGATCGCAGTCTGCGGGTTCGCGGAGCACGTGAAGCTCTCGGCTCCTGGCGTGGTGATCGCCAGCAACACTCCGCTCACGTCGCTCACCACCGTGTTTCCGCCAGCATCGACGATCGCCACGGTGGGCTGAACTGAGAAGTTCACCGCGTGCGCCCCGCCGACAGGCTGCTGGATGTACTTCAGCGCAGCTGCGGCACCCACCGAAATCACCGGGTGCGCCACACTGACGACCGAAGTCAATCCGGCACGGCTTGCGGTCAACGTGTACGAGCCCTGCAGGTCGATGTGGCACGCCACGAACGTCGCCACGCCGCTTGCGGCCGTCACCGTATTTGTTGTCGGGTTGCACAGCATGGTCGAGGCTGACGCACCCGTAATCGCCAAGTGCACGGTGCCCACGTCGCTCGTAACCGTGTTCCCGCCGAGGTCCTGAACCGCCACAACAGGCTGCGGTGCGAAGTTCGCACCGCCTGTTGCGTCACCCGGCTGCGTCGTAAAGGCGAGTTGCGCCGGGGCGCCGACGGCGGTGACAACGCCTGCGCTGACGACGGTGAAACCGCCCGTCGTGGACGTTGCGGTCAAGGTGCGCGTGCTCGCAAGGTCGACCTTGCAACCCGTGAAGGTCGCGACACCCAGGGCGGGAGCCACGCCGAGACCCGACGTACAGGTCAGGGTCGCACCGGACGCAGCGGTCAGCGACAGCGTGATCGTGTTGGCCGCCGTCACCGTGTTGCCACCCGCGTCCTCTTGCGTCACGACAGGCGACGTAGCGAAGTTCGACCCACCGGTCGAACCGACCGGCGGCGTCGTGAACACGAGCTGACTGATCGCACCGACCGCAGTCGTGACGGCCGCGCTGACAACCGTGAACCCACCCGTGGTCGACGTGGCCGTCAATGTGTGCGAGCTCGCAAGGTCGATCTTGCAACCCGTGAACGTCGAGACACCACCAGTCGTCCCGACCGCGAGACCGGACGTGCACGTGAGCGCCGCACCGGCCGCCGGCGCGGTCAGCGACAGTGTGATCGTGTTCGCCGTCGGCACCGTGTTCCCACCGGCATCCTCACCCGTCACAACGGGCGACGTAGCGAAGTTCACTCCACCGGTCGAACCGACCGGCGGCGTCGTGAACACCAGGTGCGTAAGCGC